>NZ_CP151837.1:3069429-3376372 GCF_046736275.1 Luteolibacter sp. AS25 | reverse complement strand
CGGAATTCATCCGCATACTCTCGCTTCGGGAGCGTAGAGCGTTGCTGGCAAAGGAGAAGAAACTCGCCGCCGAGCTCACCGGCTTTATCACCAGTGCTTCGGAGCGTGGGGAAATTTCTTCAATCGATGCCGCCCAAGCCCGTCTGGCCGGCCTCAGCATCACTACTGAAGAGCGCCGGCTGAGCACGGAGGAAACTTCGATTCTGGGAAAACTTCGCCCCTTGCTCGGGATGGAGCCCACAACTGCTGTTCAACTGTCGGGAAATCCACCCGGTATCGATATCCCCGCCACATCCTCAATCAGGCGCCCTGATCTCAACGCCGCGAAGCACCTGCTCGATGCCGCCGGATCGAACATTGCCCTAGAGCAGGCGCACAAAAAGGAGGACATCGAAGCATCCATTTTCGCCGCGGCGGAACGCTCGGAAGACGCGCCGGAGGGCCTCGAAAATGAGGGGATCGTGGGTTTCAAACTCAGTATTCCTTTCCCTTTTTGGAACGATAACCAGGGAAACATCGAAGCCGCCACGGCCATCCGAGATCGCCGCGCCAAAGAGATCGAAGCACTTACCGAGAGCATCCTCCATGAGTCGCAGACGGCCCTCACGGAAATGCGCCAGTGGCTGTCGCTAATCGCGGAGCTTGAGAACTCACTCATTCCGCTCACCCGGGAGCAGACAGGCCTTCTGGAAGACGCCTATACGCAAGGCCAGGGAGACCTCCAGGCCGTTCTCACCTCCCGGAAACAAACCCTCGAACTTCTCGCCACGAAAATCGACGCCAGCCGTGAGTTCCAGCTCGCACGTATCCGCTACGAAGCATCCCGCGGAAATCAATAAACACCTTATAAAACTTACCATCTTTCATGAAACTTTTTAGCAAAAGCATCCTCGCGGCGGTTCTGTTTCTGCCTCTTGCAGTCCATGCGCAGGCGAATTCAGATATCGTTATCCTGGAGGAAACCGGCGTCCGGAACCTCAACATCGCCACCGTGCTCGTTGAGGAAACCGACTTCGAAGAGACCTTCTTCGCGCTCGGTCACATCGAAGCCATCCCCGCGAAGACCGCCTCGGTAAGCAGCCGCATTCCCGGACGTGTCAGCGAGTTGAATGTGAGCCCCGGAGACTTGGTTTCCTCCGGCCAGATTGTCGCGAAAATCGAATCCCGCCAGCCCGGGAATCCACCACCAAGTATCCCGCTCACAGCACCGATCAGTGGCATGATTACCGAGATGGGAACTCATCTCGGAGACCCTGTGACGGAAGCCAATTCACTCATGCATATCACTGATCTGAAGAGTGTCTATGCCGTCGCAAAAATCCCCGAACATCAGGTCTCCAAGATGAAACCCGGCTCCACCGCGCATATCAAAATCGCGGCCCTACCGGACCAGAAATTCGATGGGAAACTGATCCGTTTCGGAACCACGGCGGATGAGGCCAGCGGCACACTCGATGCCATTTTTCTCCTGGATAACCCCGATCTGCTCCTCCGCGAGGAAATGCGTGCCGAATTCTCCGTAGTCCTCAGTCAGCGCCCGAATGTCCTAAGCATTCCCCGCGAAGCCCTGCAGGGAGATTCCGCCAGCCGCTTCGTCTACATCAAGCACTTCGAACTCGCCAACGCCTTCATCAAAACCCCTGTCATCATCGGGGATTTGAACGATACCCAGGCGGAAATCGAGAGCGGCCTCTTCCCCATGGATGAAGTCGTCACCGATGGCGCATACTCGCTCTCCTTCGCCGGCGCCAGCTCGGTCTCGCTGAAAGAAGCCCTTGATGCCGCCCACGGCCACGAACACGCGGCGGATGGCTCCGAGCTCACCGGAAACGAAAAGACAGACTCTCACGATGACCATGACCACGCCGATTCCGGGAGTGGAGGTGGAGCCAGCCCGCTCTGGAAATACTCCACCATCCTTCTCGCTCTACTCCTCATCGCCTCCCTCTTCACCCCGCGTTTCCTGAAACGCTCAGAATAAATTTCCGCTGCCATGCTCAATCAAATGATCAACTGGTCGCTCGCCAATCGAGCGATCATCATCGCCCTCACAGCCCTACTTTTAGTAATGGGCTACCGCGCGACGACCACCCTGCCGGTCGAGGTCCTTCCGGACCTCACCAAGCCCACCGTTACCATCCTCGTCGAGGCTCCCGGCCTTTCTCCTGAGGAAGTGGAAAGCCAAATCACCATACCGGTCGAGAGCTCGCTGATGGGTATCAACGGACTCACCCGTTTGCGCTCGAATTCTGATGTCGCGCTTTCACTCATCTATGTTGAATTCGATTGGAATACTGATATCTACCGCGCTCGGACCCTTGTTCAGGAACGGCTGCAATCCGCCCGTGGGGAGCTTCCGGATGGTGTCGAGCCGTTCATCACTCCCGTAGCCTCATTGATGGGCGAAATCCTCCTCGTCGGCGTCCGTTCGACCATTCCCGAGGGAGAGCCGGACTACATTTCCCCTGCGGAAATCCGCACGCTCGCCGATTGGACCATCAAACCCAAGCTTCAGGCCGTCAACGGTATCGCTGAGATACTCAACATGGGCGGAGGAATCCGGCAGATCGAGATCCAGCCAAACCCCAACCGGATGCAAGCCAATCGCGTATCCTTCGAGGAGCTGATTGAAGCCGCGGAAAATGCTGCCAGCCGAACCTCCGGAGGGTTTCTCAATACCGGCCCCACCGAGATCACCGTCCGGAATCTTGCGATGACCACGAATCTCGAAGAAATCGCGAAAACCCCGATCAAAAAAATCGACGACCGACCGATTTCCATCGGCGATGTAGCGGATGTCGTCTGGGGAATTGAACCGATGCGCGGTGATGCAAGCATCAGTAAAGCTCCCGAAAAATCGCCCACCTACGGCGTCATCATGTCCATCACCAAGTCCCCCGGGATGGATACGCGGAAACTCACCGAGGAGATCGATGGGAAACTTCAAGCTCTCAACGCGACACTCCCTCCGGGCGTGGAAACCATCCTCCTCTTCCAGCAAAAGGATTTCATCGATCATGCTATCGGGAATCTCAACGAAGCCATCCGTGACGGCGCCATCATGGTCGTCATTGTCCTCTTCCTTTTTCTACTGAATTTCCGCACGACCTTCATCACGCTCATGGCGATGCCGACTTCATTCGCCATCACCTTGCTGACCTTCCAGATTTTTGATATCAGCGTGAATTCCATGACGCTCGGCGGTCTGGCCGTTGCCATCGGAATGGTCGTGGACGATGCCATCGTGGATGTCGAAAACGTCTTCCGAAGGCTTCGCGAAAACGCCTCCCTGGCTTCCCCCGCCCCAAGGTTGGAAGTCATCGCAAAGGCCTCGCGGGAAGTGCGTAGCTCCATTGCCTACGCGACAGTGCTCATCATCCTTGTTTTCCTCCCATTGCTATTTCTCAGCGGAGTGGAGGGGAAACTTTTCGCGCCGATCGCCATCGCCACCATCGTCTCGATGATCGCATCCTTTGTCGTCTCGCTCAGTTTGATTCCGGTTCTGTGCTCCTATTTGCTGAACCCGAAATCCGGCAAGACCCATGAGGACGGCAGGCTCGTTCTTTTCCTGAAATGGCTGTTGGAAAAAACCTTCCTTCGCGCCGCACTCGCCCAGCCGGTCATGGTGCTGATCATCGCCTTCGCGTTGCTCCTTGTCGCGATCTCCACCTATCCGCTCATGAACAAGGATTTCCTCCCGAAATTCCAGGAGGAAACCGCACTTGTGGCAGCTACCTCAGCTCCCGGCACATCCCTTTCGGAAATGAACCGCATCTCGGATGTTCTGGAGCAGCAGATCCTCTCCGTCCCGGAAGTCAATCAGGTTGGGCGACGCCTCGGCCGTGCGGAACGTGGTGATCACGTGGTTCCTGTCTCCACCGCCGAGTTCGATGTCGATTTCAAGGAAGGCGGAGACGATGCCCGCAGTCGTCAGGAAATTCTCGATGACATCGCCGCAAAGGTCCGTGCTGTTCCCGGGGTATTCGCAGTCGTCAGCGGCCCGCTGGCAGACCGAATCGGCCACATGATGAGCGGTGTTTCCGCCCCCGTGGCGGTGAAGGTTTTCGGTCCTGATCTGGAAAAAATCCGCGAAATCGGGATTGAGATTCAGAACGTCGCCCAAACCATCCCCGGCTTCGAGGATGCGAAACTGGACCAGGCATCCACCATCCCGCAGCTCCGCATTTCGCCGAACCGTGACCGCAGCCTCGCCTACGGAGTCTCCCCTGGTAAGCTCAATAACCAACTCTCCGCACTACTTGCCGGTCAGGAAGTTGCAGAGCTCTTCTCCGGCCAGCAGAGCATCAATCTCGTCACGCGTCTGCCTCTTGAATGGCGGAATAGCCCGCAGAAAATCGCCGCACTACCCATTCAGGTTTCGGAAGAGCAATGGATCCCGCTCTCTCAGATCGCGGATGTGCGCGAGGCGAAGGGGCCCAACGTCATCTTCAGGGAAAACGCCCAACGCCGTTTCGCCATCGCCATCAAGCCGGATGTTCGCGATGTCTCCACACTCGCCAAAGAGTTTGAAGAAAAGGTGAGGGAAACCGTCAAACTCCCGCAAGGCTACACACTCTCCTTCGAGGGCGAGTTTGAAGCCCAGCGCGCTGCGACACTCCGGATCGCTGTCTTCTCCAGCATCGTGTTCATCGTCATCTTCATGATGCTCTACGGCTATTTCCGCAGCTCATCATTGGCGCTTCAGGTTCTCATCAATATCCCACTTGCCCTCATGGGCGGCCTCGCTTTGACCTATTTCAAACTCAATAACATTTCCATCGCCACCCTCGTCGGATTCATCGCTGTCGGTGGAGTCGCCGCGCGGAATGGCATCATGATGGTCTCCCACTACCTCCATCTCATGAAGCATGAGGGCGAAACATTTTCGAAAAAAATGATCATTCGCGGCACCCGCGAGCGCCTCGTCCCCGTCCTGATGACAGCTCTTTCCGCTGGTATCGCGCTCATCCCGCTATTCCTCGCAGCGGATCAACCGGGGAAAGAAATCCTCCACCCGGTGGCCGTTGTCATCATCGGAGGCCTCATTTCTTCCACCCTGCTGGATATGGCCGTCACTCCAGCGCTCTTCTTTCTCATCGGGAAAAAATCCGCGCAGAAATCAATTCGCCTGAACTCCGCCGCATCCCACTGATCCGGCAACTTAACTAAAATCACCAAACCAAACAAAAAATATGAAAACCAAAACAGCACTAGCACTAATCACCCTGGCATTCACACCGTTCGCCTTCTCGGAAGAGGATCACAGCGGCCACGATCATGCATCCCACGACCACTCGGAACATGCCGAATCCGCCCTCGCTGGCCCCAACCAAGGGCGCATTTTGACCGAAGTGGAGCCCCACCTTGAGTTCTTCGTAAAAGAAGACCGCAAGATTCAGCTAACATTCACCGACGATGAGGGCAAAGCCATCACCCCCACCGGGCAAACCGCATCTGCCATCGGCGGAGACCGCAGCTCACCTACCAGATTGTCCTTCGCTGTCGAAGGCGACTCCCTCGTTTCCGATAAGGCGCTTCCTGAAGGAAAGGACATCCCGATCGTCCTCATGGTGAAAACCGCCGCCGACGCAAAAACCACTCCAATCAAGTTCAACATCAACATGAACAACTGCCCATCCTGCGAGCATCTTGAATACGCCTGCACCTGTGCACACTAGGGTGTTCTAAACAATCGAGCCGGTCGAAAGACCGGCTCTTTTCATTTCCGTCCACTGGCGTCACCAGTTCCGGAAAATCAGTTGAAGAGGAAATACACCGCAATCGCGAAGAATCCGAACCAGCAGGACCACACCTGGGTCATATTCAGCGTCCTCGCTCCATCCGTTTCCGAAGGATCATCGGGGTGAAGCCCAAAGATATTTTCATATTTCACCACCAGCCAAACAGCCACACCCATCCAGAAAATCAGAAACAGAACGAGCGCGATATTGACGATGATGGAGACCATAACTGCGGGAACTCTTGCACAAATCCCATCCCTGACAAGCCCTGTGAAAGCCGAATTACCGACCCCAGAAAGCTCGGCTGTTTTTCTCTATTTCACCTAAGATCCCCCCGCCCATCTCCCTATCGAAAGCCTCGGCAATCCTCCCTAAATTCCCCGGATGATTGATCTCCTCCCCCAATTGAAACTCCACGAACTCCTCGGGCGGCATCATTTCCGGGGCATCCGTTTCCAATAGAATCCGATCCTTCGGCAATTTACGGAAAACCTCCAAAACCTTGCTCTTTCTCGGCTGCAGGAAATATCCAGAGAAGGAAAACCAAGCCCCTTTCCTGAGCAACCGCTCCGCCACCTCGATGGATCCGCCGAAGGAGTGCATCAAAAACTTTTCCGGCCATTTCTCCGTCTCATCCATCACGGAAAAAAGCGGCTCCCACGCCTTCAGGCAATGCACCGTCATTACCCTCTCCAGCTCAGCTGCAATGTTCACCTGTTTCATGAAAATCTCCCGCTGCACCTCTATTTTCGGCGAATCCACCCAGCCATCCACGCCGATCTCTCCCACGGTCGCCTCTGGATCGCTGGTTAAAATTTCCCTTAGCCTCAACTCCCAGCCCTCCGTCACCGTATCCGCAAACCACGGATGAATCCCATATGCAGGCTTCACAAACCCCGGGAAATTCGCCGCTAGCCCGGCCACCGCCTGCCAATCTTCCTCACGCGTCGCATTCACCACACATCCGGTGATTCCCCGCCCCTTCATTTCCTCCACCAAAGCCTCCACCCCCCGCCCGAACTTCCCGCTCTGCAGATGATTGTGTGAATCAAAAAGCTCCATATTCTTAACACTTTAGGAATGCCCGCTCGCCCGTGTAAACCAGCGAAATGCACGGTCCGGGGTGCGATCCCATATAGTTACTACAAATTTGAATTTTCCCAACACTTGCGTCCCCGCCCGTGCCAGTGTATCGACTCCGTCCCTAGCACTCCTAGGCGTAGCCCAATTTCTCATGATCAAGTGGATTCTCCAAAAAATCGTCGGCAGTAAAAACACCCGTGAAGTGCGCCGCATTCGGCCAACTGTCGCCCGCATCAACGAAATTGAAGAAGCCCTTCAGCAAGAGCCCGAGGAGAAACTCCGCGAGTTCACTGCCAAATGGAAAAACCACCTTGCCCGCTATCATGATCTCGACGTGGCTCCGAAGCCAGCAGTCGAAAAAATGACAGAAGATGAGCGGAAAGTAGTCGCCGAAGCCATCGAGACACGCTTCGCCGCGCTTCGCGAAGAATTTTCCTCACTTCCTTCCTCCATCGACGCCACCCCCGAGGGTATCGAGCAAGCGAAAGAGGCCTTCCACGAAATTCAGCCGGCCTTCCAGAAAGCCCGTGTAAAATACCTCGAACAAATCCTCCCGGAAGCCTACGCCGTGGTCAAAAACGGTGCCCGCCGTCTCTGTGGGACCAATATCCAGCTCGGTGATCAGGATGTTCTGTGGGAAATGATCCACTTCGACGTCCAGCTTGTCGGCGGCGTTGCCCTCCACCGCGGTATGATCGCGGAGATGCAAACCGGTGAAGGTAAGACACTCGTCGCCACCCTCCCGGTTTACCTGAATGCTCTTACCGGTCTCGGCGTTCACGTCATCACCGTCAATGACTACCTCGCCAAGCGGGACTCAGATTGGATGGGCTCACTCTTCCGCTACCTCGGCCTCACCGTCGGCTGTATCCAGAACTCCATGGCCCCATGGGACCGTCGCGAACAATACGGCTGCGATATCACGTACGGAACCAACGCGGAATTCGGCTTCGACTACCTCCGCGACAACGGCATGGCCTCCTCCAAGGACGAGCAGGTCCAGCGCGGCCATTACCTCGCAATTATCGATGAGGTAGACTCCATCCTCATTGATGAAGCCCGCACACCGCTCATCATTTCCGGCCCTACCGCCCAGTCATCGCATCAGTTCGATAAATACAAGCCACTCGTCGATTCCCTAGTGAAAAAGCAGACACAGCTCTGCAACGACCTCGCACAGGAAGCTAAAAAACTCGCCGAAGCAGGCGATATGGAAGGTGCAGGACGCCTTCTCTTCAAAATCAAACTCGGCCAGCCACGCAACCGCATGCTCATGCGTTTCATGGAGGAGCCGGAAAACCGCCGCCTCATCGAAAAGACGGAACTTTCCTTCTACCAGGACGCGCAGAAAAAAGAACTCTTCGACCTCAAGGAAGAGCTCTATTTCACCATCGATGAGAAAGGCAACGACGCCGATCTAATGGAAAAAGGCCGCGAATACCTCTCTCCAGGAGAGCCGGAATCCTTCACCCTCCCCGACCTCGGCACCGCTTTCGCAGACATCGATACCGATCTCGAGCTCACTCCCGAGGATCGCGTAGTCAAAAAGGATGAAGCCCAGCAGCGCATGGACTCCCAAGCGGAGAAAATCCACAACATCACCCAGCTCCTCAAAGCCTACTGTGTTTACGAAAAGGACGTCCAATACGTCGTCAAGGAAGACAAGGTCATCATCGTGGATGATAACACCGGCCGTGAAATGCCAGGCCGCCGCTGGTCGGACGGTCTCCACCAGGCCGTCGAAGCCAAGGAAGGCGTAGCTATCGAGAAGGAAACCCAGACCTTCGCTACCATCACCATCCAGAACTACTTCCGTCTCTACGAGAAACTCGCAGGCATGACCGGAACCGCCGAAACCGAAGCCGCGGAATTCCACGACATCTACCGTCTCGACGTTCTTCCGATTCCTACCAACAAGCCGAATCAGCGGATCGATGAAAACGATCAGGTCTTCAAAACACGCCGCGAGAAATTTAACGCCGTCATCGAGAAAATCAAGGAAGCCCACGAAAAAGGCCAACCGGTCCTTTGCGGAACGGCTTCCGTGGAGTCCTCCCAGACACTCGCCCGCATGCTCCAGCGTGCAAAAATCCCCCACTCCGTCCTCAACGCGAAATTTCACCAACAGGAAGCCGAAATCGTCCGCAATGCAGGACAGCCGGGCGCTGTCACCGTTTCCACCAACATGGCTGGCCGCGGAACCGACATTAAGCTGGGACCTGGCGTCCCTGAAGCCGGCGGCCTCTTCGTCATCGGCACAGAGCGCTACGAATCACGCCGCGTGGACCGCCAGCTCCGTGGTCGTTGCTCCCGTCAGGGTGATCCGGGCCGTTCCCAGTTCTTCATCTCCTTCGAGGATGACCTCATGCGGAACTTTGCTGCCGCAGAGCGCATGACCGCCATGATGGAACGCTTCGGCATGAAGGACGGCGAGGCACTCGAGCACTCCTGGCTCAACCGCTCCGTTGAAACCGCACAGAAACGCGTTGAGCAACGCAACTACACCTGGCGGAAGCGCGTTCTCGATTACGATGACGTGATGAACAAACAGCGCGAAGTCGTTTACGGCTACCGCAACGAGGTCCTCTCCACCGAGTCTCCTCGCGATCTCGTCAATGAGATCATCGAGGAAACAATTCCTGCGAAAGTCAGCGAATACCTCGAGGAGCGCGACCATAACGCACCGGACTACGCCGAACTCATTGGATGGGTGAACGCGACCCTCCCGATCGATGTGGATTCGGAAACTTTCGATCTCAGCCAGACTCCGGATCAGATTTCCGAGATGCTCATCGAGAAAGTAAAAGAGACCTACGAAGTGAAGGTGAAAGATCTTCCTTTCGAGGTTCTCGACCAAGAAGAGCGCCGCATGGTTCTCGTAGCCATCGATAAGCAATGGCAGGCACACCTCTACAATATGGATGCCCTCCGTGAAGGTGTCGGCCTCCGTGCCCAAGGCCAGAAGGATCCGCTCATCGAGTATAAGAACGAGGCCTACAACCTCTTCGTCACCCTCATGGATGAGATAAAGCAGGAGGCTCTTACAAACCTCTTCCGCTCCGCTTCAAACCTCGAGGATTTCCTCAAGCAGCTCCACAGCCAACCGCGCCAGCTGCAGGGCGGCGAGCCAGCGATCAACCAGGATAACATGGCCTCCAGCGGTAGCTCGGAGACGATTGATGCCACCCAGATCGCATCTCCTCGTGAGAGCAAGCTCCAGCTGAATCTTCCGAGAAGAAAGCCTAGTTTCTCAATCGAGACCACCGGACGCAACGCCCCTTGCCCGTGTGGATCCGGCAAAAAGTTCAAGAATTGCTGCGGCAAGGAAGAATAGGCTGCATCCTTTAGCTCATTGAGCGGTTTCCCTTGTGGAAGCCGCCAGCCGCACATCCGTTGCGGGACCCGGCTCTCGCTTTATTGCGGGAGTTTTTCCTTTCTCGTTTGGATGATCCCTCTGTGGTCCGGCTGCAAAACTCTCTGCGGTGGATTTTTTTAGCAATTTGTGAAATTTGTTTCGATTTTCGCGTAGAAAGTTGGAAGTTGGGGATCAGGGAAATGTCTATGAGGTGCCGGGTGTTCCGGCCGCGAGACGGCCCCGGACCCAACAACCCAATCAAATCCATGAAAGTTAAATCAATCGCTATTCTCGCCATCGCTCTTGGAGCAGTCGGTGCAGCTCAAGCAGGACAAATCCAATCCGAAAAAGGCGCAGCCCAAGAGGTTGTCGCCAAGGAAGAGGGCAAGCCCGGCAAAGCTGATAAGAAAAAGAAAATGCTCGAAAAATACGACGAGGATGGTGATGGCAAACTCAGCGATGAGGAAAAAGCCAAGATGAAGAAAGACAAAGGCGAGAAAAAGCCAAAGAAGGATAAGAAGAAAGACTCCGAGTAATTCCGAACATTCTAGAATTTAGTAAAGACGGCCATCCGGAAGCGGGTGGCCGTTTTATTGGTTTCGGAGCTCTACGCGAGGAATGAGCTGATTTTCGGCAATGTTCTATCAGTTCAGCTTCTCGCCGGCAGGGATCACAAGAGTAGGATATTTCGCCTTACGGATCATTCCCTCCGCCACACTTCCAAGTAGAAGCGAGGCAACTATTCCATGCCCGTGGGAGCCGAGCACTACCAGATCCACACCCAGTTCCTCCGCTTTTTCCAATAAGACATGCAGAGGACTTCCATCGCCCAGATGAATGATAGGATCCACACCGGAACCAGCCGCCTTTGCCGCGGTGTTCTCCAGTGTTTTCTTGGCCCTATTGCGTATCTCCGATTGGAATGTCTGGATGGCGGGAAATTCCTCTGGAGTGAATCCATACGCGGTGTAGGTCGGCTCCGGCTCGATCACGTGGAGCAAGTGAAGTTCAGCGCCGTATGCCCGTGCCATTCCAGAAGCAGTGGCAACCACCCCGTCGGTGGCATTTGAAAAATCAACAGCAGCTAGGATCTTTTTCATACCAATAAGATATACCCGACGCATCCGGTATAAAAGGTAAGATTTGAATGTTATAGGAGATCCCGCCTTGTCCGCAGGTGTTCATAGCGTGCTGATCATGCATGTAAGCCCAACTTCCCTTTATCCACGGATAGTCAAAATATCTTCGGGTGGGCCCTGTTGGGCGCGCGGATATTCTGGTTTACTGCTACGATCTTCTCATGAGCTTCCACCATCTGAAGATCGGTGATTGGATGCTGCCATGAGGATCATGCTCATTTGCACCTTGGTGCAGCTTACCTTTCAGCTGGCCGCATACGCGGGTACCGGGGATTGGTGGCGACAATGGCCGGAAGATGCCGGGGTGCTTGTCGATGAGCCGGATTCCGTGTGGCTGCAGTACCTGAAATTCGGCGGCTACGCACATATGCAGGCCGCTGTGGTGGATGGCGAGACAGCAGCAGGGGACTTTTCCTACACCAGGCATTCCGACTGGCGGCGCGCCCGCGGTGTGGTGAAGGCACGGATGCTGGATGCCGTCGATTTTAATACACAGCTTAACCTCGTGCAGGATGAGGGCCGCAGCGGTGGTGGCGTGGAGTTCGATTACTTTTCCGTCTTCTCTGCCGATCTCACCTTCGATCTCGCCCAATGGCTGGATCTTGGAGATACCGATTCGCTAAAAATCAGCTACGGAAAGCGGAAACTGGTGGAGCTCAATGAAGAGATTGAAACATCCATCAATTCCATCCTGACCGTCGAGCGTTCGGCGCTGGCCGGCCTGCTCGCGCCCTTCCGGGAAGGCACCGGAACCACCGGCGGCTGGATGAAGATGAAGCGGGGCGAAGAACAATTCTCGCTGGGGCTGTTTACCACTGATTCTTCAGCCGAGTTTGGCGGCTGGGATGAGGGCACGGTTTTTCTCGCCGGCTGGCGGCATGATTTTGCGGAAAGTTGGAAGCTCGACGAGGCCACCGTCTCCGTCTCGGCCGCGTGGCAGGATGCGGGCGCCAACGATGAACTGTATTCGACCTGGGAATGGGTTGTAACACCGTGGATGCGGCTCGAACACGGCAGGTGGGGCCTCCGCGTCAGCGGCGCCTTGGGGCAGAACGAGGACAAGCTACCGGGGGTCGAAGGCACCTTTGGCGGCATCGTCATCATGCCCAGTCTGTGGCTGATCGAAGATCACCTGCAGGGGGTGGTGCGCTACGAAGTAATCGCCTCCGAGGGGCCACAGGGACTAACCTTGCCATCCCGCTACGCACGCGAAGCCGGCCTGGCTGGCAACGAAGGTATCCCGGCCCTCGCAGCAGGGGTGGGGGACTTTCACGAATCCGTCTATACGGGCCTGATCTGGACCATCGTTCCGAAACGTTTCACCATGCTCACCGGATTGGAATGGGAGCGCCTGGAATCCAAAGACAGCCGCGTTTATCAAGGCCTCACCGGCTGGTTTTCCGCACGGATCGTCTTTTAGGACATGCCGAGGGGTAATCCGAGGTTCCTTCGTAGATGACCTCAATTCATGCCCGCTCATTCCCCACATAAGCTAATGGCACATCTGGTGCGGGTAATAGGGTTGGCCAAATGGCTGATCTCATTATGAACAAACGTGAATTTATTACCAATGCCAGCCTAGGTCTACTCGCAGCTACCACTGTGGCGAGCTGCGGCAAAGACGATTCCGGCACGACTGCAAAATCAGGCAAGAAGATCAAATGGAGACTTCAAACCTACGCCGGTCCTGCTCTTGCGGAACATGTGATCAAACCATCCATTGATGCCTTCAATCTCGCCGCAAACGGCGAGATGGAAATCGAACTCTACTACGCTGACCAGTTGGTCCCCACCAGCGAACTTTTCAGCGCCATGCAGCGCGGCACGATCGACGCTGTGCAAAGCGATGACGACTCCATTGCCTCCCCTGCGGATGTCGCCGTATTCGGTGGATATTTCCCGTTTGCCACGCGCTACAGCCTGGATGTTCCGGCACTCTTCAACAGCTTCGGCCTGAAAGAAATCTGGGAAGAATCCTACGCGGAGATCGATGGCGTTACCTGGCTGGGAGCAGGCGCCTGGGATCCTTGCCACTTCGCTACCAAAGAGCCCATCAACAGCCTTGCTGACCTCAAAGGCAAAAAGATCTTCACCTTCCCTACTGCAGGGAAATTCCTTCAGCGCTTCGGGATCGTGCCCGTGACACTCCCTTGGGAGGATATCGAAATGGCCATGCGTACAGGCGAGCTTGATGGTATCGCCTGGTCGGGCATCACCGAGGATTACACCGTAGGCTGGGCGGATGTCACAGACTACTTCCTCACCAACAACATCTCCGGAGCTTGGTGTGGCTCTTACTTTGCAAACACCGAGTCATGGGACGCTGTCCCGCCGCATCTCCAGGCACTCTTCAAACTCTGCATGGATAGCTCCCACTACTACCGCCAGCATTGGTACTGGGCTGGTGAGGCAAAACTCAGGACTGAAGGCACTAAGATGAAGCTCACCTCCATCCCGGATGAGGAATGGGATACGGTAGAGGCAGAAGCCATGAAATTCTGGGACGAGATCGCCGAGACAAGCCCGCGTGCGAAGAAGGTCGTGAAAATCTTCAAGGACTACAACCAGATGATGTCCAAAGCCGGTCGTCCATACCGCGGCTAAGCATCTTTTTCCCACCGCCGGTAGGTGGTCATATTCTGCCGCAGGAAACGTCCTGGGCACCTCTTTCAAGGCATTCCCCATCCGGGGAGTGCACAACCTCTGCTAGCTTTGAAACGAATCCTATTTGCCACCCTGCGGGGATACGTCCTCTGGGTCACGAGGATCAACAAGGTCATCGGCCACATCGCGATGTATTCGCTGTTCGTGATGATGGCCATCCTGAGCTACGGGGTGTTTACGAATGTGATCATCAAATCCCCGGCGATCTGGGTGATGGAGATGGCGCAGTTCAGCATGGCTGCCTACTACCTGCTGGGCGGAGGTTTCACCCTGCAGCAGGGAGCCCATGTCCGTATGGATGTCGTCTACGATCGGTTCTCCCCGAGGGTGAAATCCATCATCGATAGCGTCACCGGCATCTTCCTTCTCTTTTACCTCGTCATTCTGGTCTACGGCGGGATCTCCAGCACCCAATACGCGCTGGAATATTCACAGAAAAACTACAGCGCGTGGGGCCCGCCAATGGCTCCGATCAAGATCATCATGACCACTGGCATGACGCTCATGCTGCTCCAGGCCATCGCCATCTGGATCGAGGATGTAGTCAAAGCTTTTGGAAAGGAGTTAACATGAGTCACGAACTAACGATCGCCCTGATGTTCGGATCCATGCTGATCCTGCTTGCCACCGGCCAACGAGTTTTCGCAATGATCGGTGCCGTCGCGGCCGGTTCGGCGATGCTGCTTTGGGGTGATGGCGCGGCCGGGATGGCCTTCGATGCGAGCATCAAGCTGCTCAACTGGTACCCGCTGCTCACCCTGCCGATGTTCATTTTTATGGGCTACATGCTCTCTGAATCAGGCATCGCCAGTGATCTTTATGAAATGATCCACGAGTGGACCGGAGGGCTTCGCGGGGGACTGGCCATCGGCACCATCCTGCTCATGGTCTTGATCTCCGCGATGAACGGATTGAGCGTCGCCGGGATGGCGATCGGTTGCAGTATCGCCCTGCCAGAAATGCTGAAGCGTGGCTATGACAAGCGCATGCTCACCGGAGTGATTCAGGCGGGAAGTTCGTTGGGCATTCTCGTGCCTCCGAGTGTCGTCCTCGTTTTATACGGGATGATTGCCCGCCAGCCGGTCAGTCAGCTGTGGCTGGCAGGGGTTTTCCCCAGCCTCATCATGGCGGCGTTTTTCATCATCTACATCGTCGTGCGCTGCCACTTTCAGCCGGAACTCGCGCCGGTATTGCCGCGCTCCGAGCGCAGCGTGGGGTGGGGGAGGAAACTCAAGGTTCTTCAGGCGGGTCTACTGCCCATCATTCTCATGTTTGTGGTGATCGGGTTGTTCCTCATGGGGATTACAAGCCTGGTGGAAAGCTCCGCCGTAGGAGCACTGGCCGCCACAGCCATCGCCGCCTGCCGGAGAAAACTCACGTTCAAGGTCATGCATAGCACGCTGCGCCAGACACTCGATGTCAGTGCCATGTTCATGTGGATCATCCTTGGTGCCTTGTGCTTCGGCGCGGTCTTCGATGGTCTAGGCGCTGTAAAGGCCATTGAGCAGGTTTTCCTTAACGATTGGGGATTGGCGCCCTGGCAGGTTCTCGGCCTGATGCTGATCTCCTTCGTCGGGCTCGGGATGTTCCTCGATGACACAGCCATGCTGGTGATCGTGGCACCTCTCTACATACCACTCGTCGCGCAGCTCGGCTTCAGCCCTATCTGGTTCGGTGTGCTCTATACGATCACCTGCCAGATCGCCTACATCACGCCTCCATTCGGCTACAATCTCTTCCTCATGAAGGCGATGAGCCCTCCGGAAATCACTCTCCAGAACATCTATGCCTCCATCATACCGTTTGTGATCATCATGCTCCTCACGATTGTCCTCATCATGGTTTTCCCGGGAATTACCCTATGGCTTCCGGAGCAGTTTATGGCAAAATAGGACCCGCACAGTGCCTTCGTTGAACCATGTCGTATTCCATCACACTAGGCCGCACCCACCATAGTTTTGCCACGTTGGGCGAGCTGATGGCGCGCGCGACACCACTGCGCTCGGGAGACGTTCTGGCAGGGGTCGCCGCCTCAACCGCCGAGGAGCGCGTGGCTGCACAATTTCTGCTGGCTGATGTCCCGCTTGCCGATTTCCTGCGCTACCCGCTGGTTCCCTACGAGGACGACGAGGTCACCCGGCTGATCATCGATTCCCATGACGCTTCTGCCTTCGCTTCCATCTCCAGTCTAAGCGTAGGAGAATTCCGGGATTGGCTGCTGAAATACGAAACCACGGGAGAAACCATTGCCGCCGTGCGCGCAGGGCTGACCCCGGAGATGGTGGCTGCCGTCAGTAAAATCATGGGAAACCAGGACCTTGTTCTGGTGGCCTCGAAGCTCCGCGTGATCACCGCGTTTCGCTCCACCATCGGGCAGCAGGGTCGCCTATCCGTCCGCCTTCAGCCGAACCATCCCACCGATGACATCCAAGGCATTGCAGCATCCATTCTCGATGGCCTGCTCTATGGCTGTGGCGATGCCGTGATTGGCATCAACCCCGCCACTGACAGTGTAGAGGCAATGAACCGCCTGCTTCATCTCACGGACGATCTGATCCAAAAATATGAAGTGCCCACGCAATCCTGTGTGCTCGCCCACGTGACCACCGCGCTTCGCTGCATGGAGCAAGGCTCGCCGGTTGATATCGTTTTCCAATCCATCGCCGGCACCCAGGCCGCCAACAAATCCTTCGGGATCAGCCTGGATCTTCTCGCCGAGGCACACAAAGCAGCCGTCTCCTTAGAACGTGGAACCGTAGGCAAGCAGGTCATGTATTTCGAGACAGGCCAGGGCTCTTGCCTATCTGCAGACGCCAACCACGGCTTGGACCAGCAGACCTGTGAAGTCCGCGCCTACGCTGTCGCCCGCGCATTCGATCCCTTTCTCGTCAACACCGTCGTCGGCTTCATCGGCCCGGAATATCTCTACGATGGAAAGCAAATCATCCGTGCCGGCCTCGAAGATCATTTCTGTGGGAAAATGCTTGGTCTGCCGATGGGTTGCGACGTCTGTTACACAAATCATGCCGAGGCGGATCAGGACGATATGGACACGCTCCTCACCATGCTTGGGGTCGCGGGCTGCAATTTCATCATGGGTGTCCCCGGCTCCGACGACATCATGCTCGGCTACCAGAGCACCAGTTTTCACGACATTCACTACCTTCGTCAGGCCCTCAACCTGAAACCTGCCCCGGAGTTTGAACAATGGCTCGAGAAAATGCGCATCACCAAGCAGGGCCGTCTGACACCCGTTGAACCCATGAACCCTTTGTTAGCCCATGGCCGAGTCTGAGATCCAAAAAAACTCTGCGAGCCTTTCGGAGGCCCCCGATTCGTGGGCAGATTTACGGCGCTTCACCTCCGCGCGAATTGCGATCGGTCGCACGGGTGGCAGCCAGCGGACATCTTCGCTGCTCGATTTCCGCCTGTCCCACGCCCGGGCACGGGATGCAGTCTGGGCGGATTTCGATACCGCCGGACTTGAAAACACTCTCAAGGAGAACGGCTTGGAATCCATTCATCTCACCAGCAATGCGGAGGACCGCCGCGATTTCCTACTGCGGCCAGATCACGGCCGGAAACTCTCGGAAAGCTCCCGTGATCAGTTGGCGCAGCTCGCCAGGATACCTGATCTCGATCTCGTTCCCATCGTTTCCGACGGACTTGCCGCCAATGCCGCTGAACGCCACGCCGCCGCAGTTCTAGTGCCACTGATCTCCGCCCTTACCGCCGCCGGTTGGCGGGTTGGTCCTGTGGTCATCGTCCCCATGGCACGGGTGAAATTGCAGGATGAAATCGGCGCCGCGATGGGTGCCCGTTTTTCACTGATGCTTCTTGGCGAGCGCCCCGGCCTCGGTGCCCCCGACAGCCTAGGCGCCTACTTTACCTCAAGGCCCGGCCCGGAAAAAAGCGATGCCGACCGGAACTGTATTTCGAACATCCGCAAAGAAGGTCTGATGCCAGTCCTGGCCGCGAAGAAAATCGAATGGCTACTGAGAGAATCGCGCCTCACCGGCCTCGGCGGCGTAGCCCTCAAGGACAACGCTCCCGGCGAAACAGACCCTCGTATAGTGTAGGTATCTCGATAATTGCCTCCGCCGGTGGCAAACACCCCATCGTATAAAAGCCGAAGATCCAAGGAGAAGAGATCCCGCCTTGTCCGTGGGCATCGGATCCGCATGATCAAGCGAGTCAGCTCCTTTACCCATGGATACCCAAAACATCTTCCTTCAGGCATTCATCTATCTTGCAGCTGCTCTGGTGGCCATCATCGTCGGTAAACGGCTCGGCATCGGTGCTGTCCTCGGCTATCTCCTGATGGGAATCGTGATCGGCCCGTTTGGACTTCGCATCATTGGCCATAGCGAGGACATCATGCACTTCGCGGAGTTCGGTGTCGTCATGATGCTTTTCCTCATCGGTCTGGAACTGCAGCCCGCGATGCTCTGGAGAATGCGGCGGAAAATTCTCGGCCTCGGAGGGCTTCAGGTGGTGCTCACCACCGCAGCGATCTGCGCGATTGCCATGTCATTCGGACTGATATGGCAGCAGGCACTCGCCATCGGTATGATCCTCTCACTCTCTAGCACGGCTATCATTCTGCAGACTCTCACCGAGCGTGGCTTGATCCAAACGGAAGTAGGAAAAAGCTCTTTCGCAGTTCTACTTTTTCAGGATATCGCGGTGATTCCCATCATCGCGGTGATTCCACTGCTTGCCACGATGGAGCCCGCCGGCGGTGGGGATGCAGGCCATTCCGCCGCGGATTTTCTACATCATCTTCCCGGCTGGGCGCAGGCTCTCGCGACCATCGGTTCCGTGGTGTTCATCGTGCTCGTGGCGCGCTGGGCCTGCAGGCCGCTGTTCCGCATGATCGCCGCCACCCGCCAGATGGAGGCATTTACAACTGCCGCACTTCTCATCGTTATCGGCGTTGCCATCCTCATGAATTTCGTCGGTCTTTCCCCGGCACTTGGTGCCTTTGTTGCCGGCGTGGTTCTTGCCTCCAGCGAATACCGGCATGAACTTGAAAGTGATCTGGCGCCGTTCAAAGGAATTCTCCTTGGGATCTTTTTCATCAGCGTGGGGGTAGGGATCGACTTCTCCCATATCGCTGGAAATCTTATCGCAGTCGTCGGCATCACTTTCGGTCTGATCACACTAAAAGGCCTCCTTCTCATCCCTCTGGCCCGTATCAATGGCCTCAACAGAAGCACCTCACTGCTCTTTGCCAGCTCCATGGCAGCCGGTGGCGAATTCGCTTTTGTGCTCCTTAATATCACACTTGGAAATGGCGTTCTCGATCCCGAAACCGTCCGCACCATCACCGCCGCGGTGGCTATTTCCATGGCGCTAACGCCCCCGCTCATCATTCTTACACAGCGCTATGCCTACCGGGACTCCACCGAGAAAAAAGGAACCGGAGAGCCCGATGTGGAAGACGAAAACTCGCCTGTGATCATCTGCGGGTTCGGCCGTTACGGACACGCCGTCGGAAGACTACTCCGCACCCAGGGATTCGGCTGCACCGTTCTGGATTGGGATGAGGACCAGATCTCCACCCTCCGGGAAATTGGCATTCCAGTCTTCTACGGAGACGCCTCCCGCCCGGATCTCCTAGCCGCCGCAGGTGCCGGAAATGCCAAGGTCCTCGTTCTGGCTATCAAGGACGCCCCAACGGTCTCAAAAATCGTTCAATCCGTCCGTCACAGCTTTCCCCACCTGAAGATTTATATCCGTGCTCTAGGTAGGCTGGAAGCATACGAATTTCTGGATATCGGTGAGGAAAACGTCTATCGGGAAACTCTGGAGTCCTCCATGCTCATGAGTGAGCACATCATGACCCACCTCGGATTTCCCGATGACAAATCGAAGAAAGCCTCCTGCCACTACCGCACCAACGACGAAAAAATGGTCCGCGAAATGGCAAAGCACCGCCATGATAAGAAGGCCTATATGAGCAATGCGAAACAGGCGGTCTCCACCTTTGATGAGCTCATGCGCGCGAACATGGACAACGAGGAGGATTGCGGGAAATAACTGCCAATTCGTCATTGGAGTTTAAGGTTTAAAATCTAGAGTTTCCCCCATGAAACGCCTTTTCCTTCTCGATGGCATGGCCCTGATCTACCGGGCACACTTCGCCCTCATCAACAACCCGATCAGAAACTCGAAAGGCGTTAACACCTCGGCCCTCTACGGCTTCATCAACACGCTCCTCTCCATATTGGAAAAGGAGAAACCCACCCACCTCGGCGTCGCTTTCGATACCTCCGCGCCCACCCCGCGCCACATCAAATACCCTGCCTACAAGGCCCAGCGGGATGAAATGCCCGAGGAGCTCGCCGCCGCCATTCCCCACGTAAAATCCCTCTGTCGCGCGTTTGCGATTCCTGTGCTGGAAATCGACGGATTCGAAGCGGATGACCTCATCGGCACCCTTGTAAAACGCGCCGAACCAGACGGCTTCGAGTCCTACATGGTCACCCCGGATAAAGACTTCGCCCAACTCATTTCCCCCACCACCTACATGTGGAAACCCGGCCGGAAGGGTAGCGAATACGAGATCATCGGCATGGATAAGCTCGAGACCATCTGGGGCGTTTCCGATCCTCACCAGATCATCGATCTGCTCGGCCTCATGGGTGATGCCGCAGACAATATCCCAGGCGTTCCAGGCATCGGCCCCAAGACCGCCCAGAAGCTCATCAAACAATTCGGCTCCACGGAAAATCTCCTCGCCAATACCGATAAACTCAAAGGCAAGCAGAAGGAAAACGTGGAAGCAAATGCCGATCAGGCACTCCTCTCCAAAGACCTGGCCACCATCATTTTCGACTGCCCCATCGAGGTATCCTGGGAGGATCTGCTGGTCTCCCAGCGCGATGATGAAGCCATCAAGCAGCTTTTCACAGACTTCGAATTCCGATCTCTAACCAAGCGACTTTTCGGCGATTCCGCTCCCGCGTCCGGCAGTTCAGAGAAGGGGTCCACCCCCACTCTTCAGGAAACCTTCAAGACCATCGCCGAAGTCGAACACTCCTACACACTCGCGGATACAAAAGAGCTCCAGCAGACCCTCTTCGAAAACCTCGTCGCACAGGAAAGCTTCTGCTTCGACATAGAAACCACCTCGCTCGACCGCCACTCCGCCCAGCTGCTCGGTATCGCATTTTCATGGAAAGCCCACGAAGGCTACTACCTACCGTTTTCCGATCTCCTTCTTCCGGAAATCAAAGCAATCCTGAAATCACCAGCGGAAAAAATCGGGCATAACCTGAAATTCGATCTCTCGGTTCTGCATTCCCACGGAATCGAAGTAAACGGTCCGTTTTTCGATACCATGCTCGCGGATGCACTCGTAGCCCCGGAGCGCCGCCACAACATGGACTACCTTGCGGAAATTCACCTTGGCTACACTCCGGTAAAGCTCGCCGATATCGCCGCCGCGGCTGGCACCGACGATTCCGCACAGGACGACCTCTTCGCTCACGCTGAAAAGAAGGCCTCCAAATCCAAAGAGCTCGATATCGCCTCCATCCCCCTCGCTACCATGGCTGAATACGCAGCCGAAGATGCGGATGTCACCTTTCAGCTCGCCCAAAAACTCCGTCCCCTCCTCACGGAAACCGGTCAGGACAAGATTTTCTCTGAAATCGAAGCCCCCCTGCTACCCGTTCTCGTTCGCATGGAAATGGAAGGCATCGCCATTGACCCGGAAGCCCTGCAGACCATTGGAATCGACCTTCAACAGACCATCGAGCAGCTTGCAAAATCCATCGAGGCGCACGCCGGGACACCTTTTAACATCGCTTCTCCTAAGCAGCTCGGACAGATCCTTTTTGATCACCTCAATCTGCTCGATAAGCCGAAAAAAACCAAAACAGGCCAATACAAAACCGATGAGCAAACGCTCTCCACACTCCTTGGAATCCATCCGATCATCGAGGAAATCCTCACCTATCGCGAGGCTTCGAAGCTGAAATCCACCTATCTGGATGCACTCCCGAACCACATCGCCCCGGAGACCGGCCGCATCCACACTCATTTCCACCAGCTCATCGCCGCGACAGGCCGCCTGGCCTCGTCCGATCCGAATCTACAGAACATCCCCGTCCGTTCAGAGTCGGGTCGGAAAATCCGCCAGGCCTTCGTCCCGCGCAAAGGGTTCACCCTGCTCGCCTGCGATTACTCCCAGATCGAGCTCCGCGTCATGGCCGCCCTCGCCTGTGACCCCACCATGATCTCCGCTTTCCAGGATGGTGCGGACATCCACACGATCACCGCGGCGAAAGTCCACGGAGTCACTCCGGAAGAAGTCACCCGCGACATGCGCTCCAGCGCGAAAATGGTCAACTTTGGCATCATCTACGGCATCTCCGCCTTCGGTCTCAGCCAGCGTCTCTCCATCCCGCGTTCCGAAGCTGCGGAAATTATCGACGCCTATTTCCGTGAATACCCCGCCATCAAGGAATACATGGACCGCACGGTCTCCGAATCCCGCGAGAAAGGTTATGCGGAAACCCTCGCAGGCCGCCGCCGTCATTACCCGGACCTCACCTCCGGAAACGCCGGTCTCCGTAACAACGCAGAGCGCGCCGCCATCAATATGCCGATTCAGGGAACCTCGGCGGATATGATCAAGCTCGCCATGATCAAGATCGACGCACTCCTACGGAAAAAGCCATATCACACCAGAATGCTGCTGCAGGTTCACGATGAACTCGTCTTCGATCTTCATCCGGACGAGGAAATAGAGCTGGTCCCACAGATCCTCCACATTATGGAGTCCGCGCTACCACTGCCGCACGGAGTTCCCATCCTGGTAGAGAAAGGCACCGGAAAAAACTGGCTTGCCGCGCATTAGCGGGAAACCTGGGAGCGCGGATAGTCCGCTCCGGGCTTCATGCTCTAAGGATGGCTCCTCGGGCTGATGTGCTGTCTCAGTCCATCCATGGGATTTTCAAATTAATTCCCGGTTTTAAAAATTTTTCAGAGCCTGGTTTATCGGATTTGTTGCCAGAAAGCGCTTTGTTACGAGGTTTCTGGCTACTCAAGGCATTGAATATCAGCGCCTTAGACTAGGTGATGCATTATGCTTATCCGCTGATAAGCTGAAAACTATTAGTCTCGATCGTTTCGGCGGCTTTGTTCGCGCAGTTCTACGCATATAGTAGGCTGGGTGGGTGTTTAGGATGTTGACTATTTATTGTGTAACATACTGAATACAAGTAACATAGGGGTATTTTGTTAGGGTCTTATTAGTGCATCACGGGAATGCCCGGCCACCCGTTTGAGTGATTCAGAGTTTTTAATATTCTCGAAGTGTTATCGCTCACGCCAGAGCCCACCCACTTGACTCTGGCGACGTCCCAAATCTGAGCGGTTGCACAACCAACACCCAAAGTCAGATCATGAAAGCACACATAATTGCCTGCCTCGCAGGTATCCTCCCTGTCTCCCTTACCGCCCAGACTATCTATGATGGCACTGGATTCTTTAGTCCTTCAATCGAAGTTAAAAGGTCAGAACCCGTTGGAGGCCTACTGTCGCTCAATGTCGATAACGTCTCTGCTGATACAATTTCTGGATCAAGCGGCGCAGTTAGCTGGGAGCATTCGGTGAAGGGTCATGCGCAAGTAGGACTGAACGTTGTTATTGCCTCACTTGATGTTCAGCTTGGTGCAAAGGCTCGGACGACCGGTAGCTCTCTGGTTTTCGGACGAGAAATTACCGTGGCAGGAACGGCTTCTGGCTTGAGTGGTCTACTCAATCAGGTGGCCGGAGCAGGAGCTCTCTACGATTGGGAATCCAATGCCTCCGTAACAGGATTGGCGATCGCACCAGAGCAGGTGTATCGAGTTTCGTTTGATGTCACTTCGGGAGCTGGTCTTCCGGTCAATCTACTAAGCAGTTCTCAATTTGGTATCACCAATGCGAGTGTGACTGGTGCCACCGGAGGTGGCGCGACTCTGCTTAATCTTGCGGATCTTGTGACACTTGGCGCTGGTTCGGATACCGGCACATTTACCTTCGACTTCAAATCGAGCACGGCTCTTTCCCAGTTGGATTTCAATTTCGGCGCCACCTCCATTGCTGATGTAAACCTTCTTGGTGGGACTGCGGGTAACCAAAACGTCCTCACTTATTCCAATCTCCAGGTAACTCAGGTTCCCGAGCCATCCGCAATCCTGCTTTCATGTATAGGCGGATTGCTGGTATTCCGCAGACGTAGGTAGATTAGCCATCGGGGGACGGTTAATCCTCCTCAGCGGTTTTGTTACCGAGAATTTCATCCTGTTCCATGTGTGGTATTTTCTACATATAGGGCAGGGTGAAACATTGTACACGGGACGCATGTTTTCACATGTTGCCGGAACCATAGAATTCACATCGTTTCCCTATTACACTAGATTATTTAAGTTAGGTTTATTTCTGGATAATCGCTGACGTTTCAGATTAAATATACCTGTAAGCCCAGCGATATGAGATCTATTATTCGGACCGGAAACTTTTCAAATCACCCCGCTGACGGTGAAATGATCAGGGGAGATGAATTTCTGGATGCACTTAGCATCAGACATTTCAATGTTTTCCGGACGGCTTTTATTGAGAAGGATATTTCAGCGGCAGCAACCGAGATGTTCACCGATAGGCGGGCGGTTCTTAAAATAATCCAAGTGATTGAAAAGGCCGCCAACGATCAACTTTTCATCCATAAAAGTGATGGAACTATCTCTCCGACAGCTTTCGGGGAGAGGCTTTTCAATGATACAAACCGCCTCGAGCGTCATGTGCGCGCTCTTTCTGCGACGGCGCAGAGAATCAGGGAAAGAGGACGGGTATTACGCCTCGCCACATCACCGTCAATTTTCCGGACACAAGCTTTCCGTAGTATTTTTGCCTCCCTGGGGAAAAAGAAAGAATTCAGATTATCCTTCGTTCCAGTGGCGCCGGAAGCCGCGGGTAGCGCGCTTTCACAAGGTCGCTGCGATCTATATATTGGCCACGAAAAGCTGGAGGGTGATCGCTTCGCCGCGGAACATATTTCAACACTCCAGATCCGCGAATATTGCCGGGGGGAGACTCCCGAAGGTGGAGTCCGCCCCAGATATTCGGTAGTGCGGCCGGAGACAATTGCGAAGCCAAAGCCTAGCAAACGCCGTGTGGTCAATTCCGCGGATTATCTGGCACTTGATGAGACCGAGTGGGTACGCTGGCTGGACCATCCACAGCTGTGCGATGAGGGGACAAGGGTACTGGCCCCGCAGGTGGAAACGGATCCGAGGTTCTGGACGGCACTGGATGAGCAGGATGGAAAAACAACCGGACTGGAACTTCACGCCTGCCGTATGAGACAGCATCCCTACGAATTCCTTCCCGCGCTCTGCAATTCTCTGGGAAGACTCTTCGATAGCCAATGAATAGCCCGGAAATCAAAGACCTCAATGCGGCGCTCAGCCTGAAGCGTTCCGGCGGCTTCGTCGATGCGGCCAAAGAACTGGGAATTACGCAGCCGGCTGTGAGCGGGCGAATTGCCAAGCTGGAACAAAATTTCGGATTCCCGCTTTTCCACCGCCGCCCCGGTGAAACGACGGTGACTTCAGGGGGTAGAATGCTCTTTCCGGTGATCGAAGAGCTGAACGCCGAGTTTTCCAGTATTATTCAAAAAATTTCCTACTGGCGCCGTGCGAATGAGAAGGAAGTGAACATACTTGTCGATGGCAGTGAGCTTGCGGAACGTTTGCTTGAGTCCGCTCTGACTCTGAAATCGGATAGTATTCCCGGAAAATGGTTCGCTGTGGATTCGGGGGATTGCCTGCTTAAAAAACTCGAGAACTACGAGGTTGATCTAGTGATCGGTGGATCATTTCTGAAAGTTGGTTACGAGCCCGAATTCCAGGTGAAGACACTTGTTGAACAAAGCGGTCTCACCGTCGCTTGGAACGCTTCCTATCATGATCTGTCCGAGGAGAAGTTCAGTCTTTCCGATGCACTCGGCTCCACAGTTATCTTACCAATCCGCCCGATGGCCATGGGCTTCAGAAGGTTCCTCCAGTCATGGTGTGAGACCAGTTATCAATTCCCTCTCAATGATATCATGGAGGTGGAAAGCGCGAATAGTGCGGTGGAACTCTGCACCCAGGGCTACGGCGTCCTGCTGCTGCCGGGCGATGCTTCCAACTATCTGGATCTGAAAAAACGAGGGCTCTCAGTTGCCCGCTGCTTTGATTCCTCTCTCCCCAACGCCTACAACTTCGGCATCCGCTACAGAACCGGCGAAAGAAATCCTGTGATCGTAAAAACCATTGATCGACTCGTTCAGCTTTCCAGAAAACTCTACGAGCATATCTAGAACCCTGTGGATTGGCTTGAGCAGCCAGCTATTTACGACCTTGTCAGCGCACCGATGACCGCTTCCCGCCTTAGCCAGCTTTTGCATTCCTTTCCACATGTGGAGGAAACCACACCCTTCGGGCCTGATGCACTCGTCCAGAAAGTCGGCGGAAAACTTTTCGCCATCTATGATCCTTCCGGCGATCCGCTGCGTGTGAACCTGAAGTGCGATCCGGACCGCTCCCTCGAGCTCCGCGAGAAATACGATTCCATTATTCCCGGCTATCACATGAACAAGCGTCATTGGAATACCCTGATACTGGATGGCACGATCCCGCCGGATCTGGTGAAAGAGCTCATCCAGCACTCCTACTATCTGGTTTATCGCTCTCTCACCAGGGCTGTCCGGAAAGAACTGGAAGGCTAGGCGGAGGAACAGCTCTTTTTCACAATCCAACGGCCCACTTGCTCCACGGCTCATATTCTGCTTTCCTAGTAGATATGGGGAAAATCACGACCCACGTTCTCGATACCATGGCTGGGAAACCTGCTGCGGGCGTACGTGTCAGACTCTTCCGCGGAGCGGAACTATTGAATGAAACTGTCACCAATTCGGATGGCCGTTGCGATTCTCCATTGATCGAGAATCCTTCCGCGGGATGCTATGAGATCGTGTTTTCAATCGGAGAGTTTTACCACATCCATGGCACCGAAAGCCCATTTCTGGGCGAGGTTCCCATTCGCTTTTCAGTGGAAGTCGGCCAACATTACCACGTGCCACTTCTCTGCACCCCTTGGTCCTACTCCACCTATCGCGGAAGCTGAAATCAATGCCAACTCCGCTACAAAATGCGCTCGATAGAATCGATATTCTCGGAGGCATCAGTGATCACCCGAAGCATCTCGTCCGCACCTTTCTCTCGCCGGCCAATCTCCTTGCCGCCCATCGGATGATCGATTGGATGGAAAGCATCGGCATGGAAACTTCCCATGCAGCCGATGGCACAGTCCTTGGCGTCTTAGCAGGCAGCGATCCTACCGCGAAGCCGCTGCTGATCGGCTCCCACATCGATACGGTCATAGACGCAGGGAAATACGATGGAGCCCTGGGGCTCATATCGGCACTTGCCGCGATCGAAACTCTTCGCGATCGATCCATAGTCCTTCCGTTTCCCGTGCATGTTCTCGCATTTTCCGATGAGGAAGGCACCCGGTTTCAGACAACCTACCTTGGCAGCCGCAGCATCGTCGAGGATCTCGATCCAACAACGCTCGCCCAAAAAGACAGTGCGGGGATCAGCATTTTCGAATCGCTCGAGGCGGATGGATGGCATGAGGGTGCGGAGAAGATTTTCTACGAAAAAGGAAGCACCCACGGCTACGTGGAGCTGCACATCGAGCAGGGCCGCGTGCTCGAAGAGGCAGGAGAATCTCTTTGCTCAGTCACCGGAATCAACGGTCAATCGCGTTTCTCCATCCTGATCACCGGCCGCGCCGATCACGCTGGGACCACTCCCATGGAGCTCCGCAGCGATGCGTTAACCGCTGCTGCAGAGTGTGTTCTGGAAGTTGAAAAAATAGCCAGGGAGCACACCGAGCTCGTCGCTACCGTGGGGAAACTGGAGGTCCAGCCCGGTGCATCCAACTCCATCCCGCAATCCGCTCTTTTCACCATTGATCTACGCCACCCGGCAGATTCCCAGCGCGCCCTCCACCAGAAAACACTGGAAAACACCTGCCGCGAGATTTGCAGGAAGCGCCAGCTGAAGATCGATTGGCACCTCGTCCAGGAAAACGACGCAGTCCCGTGCGATCCGGAGCTGACCTCACTTCTCCGCGCTTCCTCATTGAAAATCGCCGGCACGGATCGCCTTCTATCCAGTGGAGCAGGGCACGATGGCGTTGCCATTTCCCAAGCTATGCCGATCGGGATGATTTTTGTCAGATGCCGGGAGGGACTATCCCATCATCCGGCCGAATTTGCCTCGGAAGAGGATATCGCCTGCGGCATCGAAGTCCTGGCGGATTTCCTAACCAATTTCCGAAAATGAGCGACCACGATCTCATCATCCACGGCACCTCTGCCACCGGCGCGGCGCTCTCACTCGCCGTTTCCGAGGGTAAAATCTCAGCAATCGGCGCAGAAGTAGGAGGCTCCGCAGGAAGTGAAATCGACTACGGAAAATCCATGATCCTTCCCGGCTGGATCGATGCCCACGTGCACTTCAATGAGCCCGGCAGAACAGATTGGGAAGGTTTGCACAGCGGATCCCTCGCCCTTGCGGCAGGCGGTGGCACCGCGTTTTTCGATATGCCTCTCAATTCATCGCCTCCGGTCACCAATCTTGAACGCTTCCTTGAGAAACGCCGGATTGCCGAGGAAAAATCCCACCTCGACTTCGCTCTCTGGGGCGGACTTACCCCGGATTCTCTGGATTTCATGGAGGAAATGGCAGAAGGCGGCGCGATCGGCTTCAAAGCTTTCATGTGCCACTCCGGTCTCGATGAATATCAGGCCGCCACGGAATCCCCCCTGCGAAAGGGAATGGAAATCGCGCAGAAACTCGGACTTCCGGTGGCTGTTCATGCGGAAATTTCACATCCCGTCAATGTTTCCGGGAAAGACATGGCTGCCTGGATTGCCTCGCGCCCGCGCGAGTTCGAGCTCACAGCTATCCGTCTTGCGCTTGGACTCGCAGAGGAAACCGGCTGCGCCCTGCACATCGTTCACGTCACCTGCCACGAAGGGATCGATCTCATTTCCGTAGCCAAAGGCAGGGGAGTGGACGTGACGGTGGAGACATGTCCCCACTACCTGCTTTTAAGTGATCGGGATGCCTGCGAGATTGGTGCTCCCGCGAAATGCGCCCCGCCATTGCGGCCAGGTGCGACTATCGAGGAAATGTGGGAAAGGCTCCGCTCCGGCGCGATCGATACCATCGGCTCGGATCACTCGCCCGCGTCTCCTGATCTGAAAACAGGCGATGATATGTTCGCCATCTGGGGCGGGATTGCGGGTATCCAGCACGGCCTGCCGCTGGTTCTTGAGAAAGAAGCGGATCTCGCTGCCCAAACCCGGGGGAACATTGTGAAACGCTTCAAGCTGGAGGGGAAAGCTCCTCTGTCTATCGGCAGCAATGCGGATTTTATCGTCGTAAAACGACAAGAGCACCTGATTTCCGCCGATGAACTACTCACCAGGCACCGGATCTCTCCCTACGTGGGTAAATCCTCGGCGTTACAAATCGAGGCCACTTATCTCCGGGGGGAAAAGGTGACCTCCGCCACAAAAGGCCGTTTCATGAGGCCGGAAATTTTCTAGAAAATCACCATGAACACCCGCACCAGCGTAAAACTCCGCCACGCACTCATCGCGCCCGATGGCCACGTTCCCTCCAGCTTCCCCGGCTGGGAGAATGCCACCGGATACGTGATGCTTTCCCCCGGGATGGGAGCCTGCCTTTCGCAAATTCTCATCACTTTCGAAAAAAACGGCGGCTTCTGTCACTTCGATGAGGACGAGCACGAGCACGCCATTTACCTGGAAAGCGGCAGCTGCACCATCCATCGGCCGAACGAGCCGGACGTTGAGCTCGGTCCAACCGGTTTTGCT
Organism: Luteolibacter sp. AS25; assembly: GCF_046736275.1. GTDB lineage: Bacteria > Verrucomicrobiota > Verrucomicrobiia > Verrucomicrobiales > Akkermansiaceae > Luteolibacter. Next base: position 3,346,438 of record NZ_CP151837.1, on the reverse strand, counting down.
TTCATTCCTGCGGAAACGGATCTGCGCATCACCGGCACCACGGAAACCCGGATCACTCTTTTCCGGAAAATTTTCGAGCCCCGCCACGATCTGGAATTCCCTCCAGCAGTCTTTGGGCACGCCAGTGAAGTAGCCGATGAACCCTTCATGGGAAATGAGCGCGCCCGCCTCCAGGCCTTGCTGCCCATCGACCCACGTTACGATCTTGCCATCAATATTTTCACCTATCAGCCCGGCGCCACGCTTCCTTTCGTGGAAACCCACATCATGGAGCACGGGATGCTAATGCTCGATGGGCAAGGGATCTACCGGCTCGGTGACGACTATTATCCGGTGGAAGCAGGCGACGCCATCTGGATGGCTCCCTACTGCCCGCAATGGTTCGCCGCCATAGGAGACGAGCCCGCATCCTACCTTTACTACAAAGACATCCATCGCCTCCCATAGACCTGTAAAAACATGCCTGCCAAAAGCTTCATCACCATCAATGGCCGGCCAGCCGATATTTCAGCCGCGCCCCTGGAGGAGAGTATACTGGATTTCCTCCGCCGCACCGGCCTCACCGGCTCGAAAATCGGCTGCAACGAGGGCGATTGCGGAGCCTGCACCATTTTGCTTCTCGGAAACGAAGCTCCGCCCCGTGCGATCAATGGCTGCCTCGCGCTCGTGCATTCGCTGCTCGGCCGCGAAATCCTGACGGCTGAAGGCTTGGCTACGAAAAATGGAGAACTCCACCCGGCACAGCAGGCGATGATCGACTGCAATGGCTCGCAATGCGGCTACTGCACGCCGGGTATTGTCTGCTCACTGGCGGAATCTTCCGCGCGGGGAACTACCGGTGATTCCGCTGCCGTAGCGGATCAGCTTTGTGGAAATCTCTGCCGCTGCACCGGCTACCGGCCCATCCGAGAGGCGGCTGCCTCTCTCCCCGCGGATACGATCCCGCTCGTTTCACAGGAAATTTCCACGCCGGCTGGCACCGCGAAATATCACACTCCGCAGACTCTGGAGGAGGCACTTTTACTGAAATCCACCCATCCCGCCGCCCAATACATCGTTGGCGCCACCGAGATCGCCGTATTGATCAACAAGCAGCACCTCCGCCCCGAATTGCTCATTTCCCTCGAGCATATCCCGGACCTTCATGAATTCCAAGAGACCGAAGCCGGCTGGAATATCGGCGCAGCGCTGCCCCTGACAGATCTACAGGAGAAACTAAAAGGAGCACTTCCGGCAATGGACTCCATGCTCCGCCTGTTCGCTTCCCGGCAAATCCGCCATCGCGCTTCCCTGGGTGGGAATCTCGTCACAGCCTCGCCCATCGGCGATTCTCCGGCGGTGCTTCTGGCGCTGGATGCAAAAGTGGTTTTGGTATCACTGAACGGCGAGCGTATCGTCCCTCTCAGTGAATTTTTCACCGGGTATCGGAAAACAGTAATGGAGCCCGGCGAAATCCTGAAAACCATCGTGATCCCGCGTGGATTGCCCGGGCGTTGCGAGTTCTACAAGGTATCGAAACGCCGTGAGATGGATATTTCCACGGTATCCGCAGGAATTCGTATCGCTACGGACGATTCCGGAATTATCACCGAGGTCAGGCTGGCTTATGGAGGCGTGGCAGCTACCCCCGCCCGTGCTGTAAAAACAGAATCCGCGCTTCTTGGTAAGCCACTGGGCGCAGCTTCCAGCGATGAGATACTCGGGATACTCGCCAGTGAATTCGAGCCACTGAACGATCATCGCGCTACCGCCGCCTACCGCCAGAGCCTGATCCGGGATCTATTTTTGAAATACCTCAGCGGGGATGCTCAGACCATTCCAGAGCCGGTGCTGAACCGTCCGGTCTTTCACGCGGATGCGCCACCGCACGAATCCGCCCGCGGCCACGTGACCGGAGTCGCCCGTTACACACACGATATCGCCTTGCTCGGGCAGTCTCTGAACGTCTGGTTGGTGAGATCCACCTTTGCTGCCGGAAAATTGGAGGCTGTCGATGTATCTGGAGCGCTAGGCCAGCCGGGAGTCCATGCCGTCCTCACTGCGGAAGATATTCCGGGCCACAATAACACCGGCCCATCCCGCCAGGATGAGCCACTGTTCGCCTTCGGAAACATTGAATTTCACGGCCAAGTGATCGCCGCTGTGGTCGCGGAGACGATGGAGCAGGCCCGGCTGGCAGCCACTCATGTGATAATTTCCTGCGAACCCTCGGTGGCAATCATCGGCATTGATGCAGCCATTTCCGCGGATTCGTTTCATACAGATCCGCACGTGCTACGGCGTGGCGAGGTGGTTGAGGCGCTGGCGCAGGCACCGCAGGTGATTGAAGGGGAATTCCACATCGGCGGGCAGGAGCAATTTTATTTGGAAACCCACGCCGCTCTCGCGGAGCCGGACGGGGAGGGAGGGGTATTTATCCGCTCTTCCACCCAGCACCCCAGCGAAACGCAAACGATTGTGGCAGAAGTCCTCGGCTGCGCGCGGCATCAGGTGGTAGTCGAGTGCCCGCGCATGGGCGGCGGCTTCGGTGGGAAGGAAACCCAGGCTAACCCTTGGGCGGCGATTTGTGCCCTGGCAGCGCTGCGAACCGGGCGCGCAGTGACCATGCAGCTGGATCGTGACCACGATATGGAATCCTCCGGAAAGCGGCATCCGTTTTTCGCGAAATACAAAGTCGGATATCATCCGGACGGCATGCTCGAAGCAGCTGATATACAGTTATTTTCGGACGGAGGCTGGTCGTTGGACCTTTCCCAGCCAGTCAATGACCGTGCGCTGTTCCACCTGGATAACGCCTACTATATCCCGAGCGTCCGCTTCTTCGGCCGGGTGTGCAAAACCAACGTAACCTCGCACACCGCGTTCCGTGGATTCGGCGGGCCGCAGGGGGTTCTGGTCATTGAGGAAATCATCGGTCGTATCGCCGGCGAGCTGGGAATTTCCGCTGAAGAAATCCGACGGAAGAATCTCTATCGCGGAGCGGGGGAGACCAATACCACCCATTACGGCGCGGAAGTCAGCGATAACCGGCTGACACGGATATGGGACGAGCTACTCACCTCATCGGATTTCACGAAACGGAAAACCGAAATCGCCAGCTGGAATCGCGAGCACCTTCACACAAAGCGCGGGCTGGCCATCACACCGGTGAAATTCGGAATCAGCTTCACACTCAAGCACTACAACCAAGCCGGCGCTCTGGTGCTCATCTATGCGGATGGCTCAGTACAAGTGAACCACGGCGGCACGGAAATGGGCCAGGGCCTGCACTCGAAAATTCTTTCCATCGCGATGCGTGAACTAGGTCTCTCAGCGGACCGCATTCGGCTCATGCACACACGCACCGATAAGGTGCCGAATACTTCCGCGACTGCTGCCAGCTCCGGCTCCGATCTCAATGGAATGGCTGTCGCCGATGCCTGCGGGAAACTCAAGGCGAGGCTCGCCACCCTTGCCGCAGTAGAATTCGGCTGCGCTGCTGAGGAAATCGTTTTTGAAAACGGCTTTCTGAAAAGCCCCTCCGGAGAGGTATTGGCCTTCTCCGATATCGCCGTGATGGCTTACACCCAGCGCATTCAGCTTTCTGCTACCGGATACTATCGCACGCCGGATTTGAAATGGGATTGGTCTCAGGAAAACCCGAAAGGCAGGCCGTTTTTCTACTACGCCTTCGGTGCCGCCGTCAGTGAGGTGGAGCTGGATGGTTTTACCGGCAGTCATCACATCCGCAGGGTGGATGTCCTCCACGATGTCGGGGATTCTCTGAACGCAGCGATCGATCGCGGGCAGATCGAGGGCGGCTTTGTGCAGGGAGCTGGCTGGCTCACCTCCGAGGAGCTGAAATGGAGCGCGGAGGGGCGGCTACTCACCCATAGCGCCAGCACCTATGCAATCCCGAGCTTCTCGGATGCGCCACTGGATTTCCGGGTGGACCTTCTCAAAAATGCCACCCAGAAGGGCACTATCCACGGCTCAAAAGCAGTGGGAGAACCTCCGCTGATGCTCGCGATTTCCGTGAGAGAAGCTCTCCGCGATGCCGTCCATGCCTTTGATGGTAATCAAAATCTACCATCCCCACTAACTCCGGAAGTGCTGAAATTGGCGATCGGACCGCAGAGCATCGCCGGGCATTGATCTTCCGGCCCGGGAAACTTGGTGGAATAAATCCAATGGGGAGGGCATCCCATTGGACCTATGACCGAATTCAAAATTCACGATCTCGAATCTGCTCCCTTGAATAGCAAACCTCTCCTCGAAAAGTCCGTAAAAGGCTTCGGGATGGTTCCAAACCTTCACGGAGTCATGGCTGAAGCTCCGGAACTGCTTGAGGCTTACCAGATCATCCACGGCTTGTTTCAGAACACATCATTTAATGCCGAAGAACTGACGGTTGTCTGGCAGACAATCAATGTGGAGCACGAGTGCCATTACTGCGTGCCTGCACACACTGCTATCGCACACATGATGGATGTGAATCCGGCGCTCACCGAGGCTCTCAGAAATAAGCAACCAATGCCGACCGAGAAGCTCCAGGCACTGCACGAGACCACTTTAGCCCTCGTCCGGAATCGCGGCCATTTGAGTGAGGAGGAAATCGGGAAATTTTTCGCCGCAGGATACGCCCAGCGCCAGATCCTTGAGATCGTGCTCGGCATTTCCCAGAAAGTCATGAGCAACTACACGAATCATCTGGCCGAAACACCTACCGACGAGCCTTTCCAGAAATTCGCCTGGAAGCCCTAGTCTGGAATATCAGCCAAAGGACTCGGCGGTGGCCATCGGGTCGTCTGAGTTCCTGATAAGCGGAAGAGTGTAGGGCATGGTCACTTCGGTGACGAATTCCGGCGGGTTTGGATCCGTGACCAGGCGGTGAAGCAACTCTGCTGCTATCGGATACCATCTGGCGGCCTCGCCTTTCCAGGGGATCTGAACTCGTTTGTGGTTCGAATCAGCACCGGTGCGGATGAAATCAATTTCCTCAGCGAGGATTTTTTCGAAAAGCTCTCTGGAGACCCGGCCGTGGTTCACCTCTGCCCAGAGCTCCCAGCGGCTGCGTTCGGTAGTGGCGAGATCGTCCATCACCCGGACGAATACAGTTTTGCCACGGGCGTTTTCCATGGTGGTGGGCAGAGCTACGCAGCCATTTCCGCAGAGCCAATCGCAGAGGTATTGCAGGGCTTGGAAAATATTATAGCGCACCTCTTCCGGATCATCGTTTGCGATGACATCGGAGGTCTCGATGGTGGCGGCTAACACGCTGCGAGCGTAATTCGGATCCTGATCGTCCAGGCCCGCCACGTCTTTTGAGAATACAAATTCGATGAGAGGACTGTGCTCCACAGGATCCGGGACCAGTGCTTTTATAAGCCGGGTCACGACTTCCGGGCCTCTTCTCCAGGCCTCGACAAGTGCCAGTCCGGTTCGGACGAAAGCCGGGTGAGCTACCCAGAATCCGTTTAGACCGCGCTTCAGCTGGGTGGTGACATCGCGGATGTAGCCAGTCATGCAGACTTCGTAGGAGTCCGCGTTTCCTTCCTCGTAAAGGATTCCATACATCCCACCAATGCGGATGGCATCGATGGGAGCCAGAGCATCGACGAGGATTTTGTGGGATTCGCGTATGTGGTTGATGACGATGTTCGGATCCGCCTTTACGGGGATTCGGTAGCGGGGATCGTTTTTGAAAAGTCGTGCGGCAGAGGCGAGGAAATCGTGCCAGCCGAGGCTGCCGCCCAGGAAATGAGGGTGGAGGGCCTTCGCGATTTCGCTGATACGGAAAATGGCTCGGGGATTTTCGAAGACGATGAAGAGCTTCACGGTTCCCGGTTGATAAGAGCTGTTCACCGCCTGGATTTTCCGCTCGGCGCAGTCGATGAGCTGCTTGAGGTAGAGGGCTTCTTCCTCGTTCTCCAGCTTCGGCACATAGAAAACGAGGGCTTCCGGACGGTGATGGTTGTGCCAGAGGTGAAGTGCGAAATCGAAGAGATGCAGCGGCAGCGGATTGCCGTTGATCAGGTGGCTTCCATCCGGGAGGGCGAGCCCGGGGATGCGTTTGATGGGTTTTGAGAGCCCTGCGTGATCAAGTTCGTAGATTTTCCCGCTCTTTTCATCTTCGTGGCGGAGGGTGCGGTCAAAGCAGCCGATGAGGTTTTCGCAGGCGTGAAGGAAGTCCTCCATGATGGGGGTTTTGGAATCCTCGTTGTCCGCTCCCCAGCGCGGGACTTGGCCGGCGGCCTCTGCGAGTTCCGTAACGAGTGGATGCTCGTCGGAGCTGCGCCGGTTGAAGGCGTTCATCGCGTTGATGGACATCTTTGCTGTGTCCGGCGGGCCGAAAAGTGTCACCTGATCGCCTGCGAGAAATTCCGGGATATCCACTCTTTCGGGAGGAACTCCAGCTGGTGGTAGCGGGCCGATGACGATTCTGCCCTTCGAATCGGTTTTTCCCAAAACGGTTCCGTAGTCTGCGGAGGTGTAGGAGAGGGAGGTGTTTCCCTCCACAAAAGCAGCGGTTTCAGTGTCCATGAAGGCGCGATCCACCACGCGCTGTTCCAGAACTTGATTCAGCTGTAGCTTCATCTCCGTGTAGACGGCGGTGACGAACTGGAGGGCTGCGTCGGTTTCGATATTCGGGAATTTTTCCCTCAGTCCCGGGGCGATGCGCAGGCCTCCGATGGCTGATGCCGGGGTTGCTTTGTTCCATAATTCCTTCAGCAGGGATTCGGAGAGAAAGCGGGTGTAGGCGGGAATTTCCGGGGTGAAAACCAGGTCTTCGATCCGCAATCTGGCGATCTCGTGGATCTGTCGGATAGCTTCGGTGATTTCCTGCTCTGCTGTGTTTTCGAGGCGGGCTTTGAAGGCACGGAGGACACCGGATTTTGTGGTCAGCCGGGCGCAGATGATGAAGGGGAATTCGAACTTCTGGCTGTATTCTGTGTTCAGACGGTCGAATTCCCTGAATTCCGCGTCGGAGAGCCGATCGAGGCCGAGTCCGGCCTGCTCGCGGGTGGATTCCTCGGTCAGCGCGCCGGCCCGGGCGAGTTTCCCCCCCAGGTCCGGGTGGGCTCGGATAAGATGCAGCTTATCCGCCGAGCTCGCTGCATCGACTATGTCCCGCATGGAAATGACGAGAGATTCACGGGAGTTAAAAGGTGAAGAGCGGAAGGCTGCCTGCGAGACCCAGGCGGAATGTTCGTAGATTCCAGCCAAAGTTTGGGTGAATTCATTTTCCGGAAGGGAATTGAGCTTGGACAAAGGAATCATTTGCGTGAAGTTCTCAGAAATGGCGAAGCTTGAAAGCAATCAATACGGAAAGTGCCGCGTTCGCGTGCTGAAAGTTATGCGGGGTAAGAAGCACAAGGTGTGCGAGCTTGAGGTGGATGTGCTTTTGCGCGGCGATCTCGATGGTTCTTACTTCAGTGAAGACAATTCCTCCATCGTGCCGACGGATACTGTGAAGAATACGGTCCATACTCTGGCGCATGATTATCTGGGTACTTGCCGGGTGAGTTTTACGAAGATTGTGGGTGAGTATTTTCTCAACAAATATGAGCACCTGGATGGTGCGACCGTGGAGGTCCGCGAGCGGCGCTGGGGCCGTATGGAAATCGATGGCGAGGAGCATCCGCATGCGTTTTCCGAGGAGGCCAATGGAACCTGGATGGCACGTGGGGAATTCGACCGAGATGAGGAGCCTATGCTCAGCGCCGGCATCACGGACCACCTGATAATGAAGACCACTGAGTCTGGTTTTGAAGGTTTCAATACCTGTGATCTGACGACTTTGCCGCCTACTTCCGATCGCATTTTTTCAACGCGGATGACTGCGGAGTGGTTCTATGATATCGATGCGCAGGAGTATAAATCCGCGGACGAAACGGTTCTGCAGAGTGCGCATAAGATTTTTGCCACGACTTACAGTCCCTCCGTTCAGCGGACCTTGTTCGAGATCGGTGAAGCGGCTCTGGCGGCAACGCCCAGCATCGAGAAGATCGCCTTGAATTTGCCGAATGTGCATTTTCTCGGAATGGATCTCAGCAAGCTGAACCGTCCGAACAATACGACTCTCTTCCTGCCGACAGATGAGCCATTCGGTGAAATCGAAGCGGTGGTAACCCGATAATTTTTCCGAGAAATGCCCCGGAATACTGATATTTGGGGAAAGATTTCTGCGCTGCGGCGGGACGGGGTCGGCATGGTTGTCGTCACTGTCACCGCATGTCGTGGCAGCGTTCCGGGGAGCCTCGGGGCGAAGGCGATCATCACCCGCGAGGGTCTTGTCGAAGGGACTTTGGGCGGCGGAAAAGTCGAGGCACGGGTCATTGAGGAGGCATTGGAGATGCTTGGCGGAAGCCAGCGATGCACGACGAAGAAGTGGAATCTTCAGCAAGACGTCGGGATGACCTGTGGTGGGGAAATGGAGTTTTCCTTCGAGCTAGTGGATGCCGGGAAGCGTTGGCATATCGTAATCTTCGGGGCAGGTCACGTGACTCAGGCTTTGGTCCCGGTGCTTTCGGCGATGGAGTGCAGCATTGATGTGATCGAAGAGCGGGAGGAATGGCTGGAGCAGCTACCGGTCCGCGAAAATGTCCTGAAACATCTGGTTACCTCATTTCCGGAGGGGTCACGATTTGTAACAGGGAAAAGCATGGTTCTATCGATTACCAAGGGTCATGCGAGTGATAGACCGGTCCTGGAGGAGATCCTTGGGAAATATCCGGACATCCCGTTTCTGGGAGTGATCGGGAGTAGGTCGAAACGGGCGGTGCTTTTCCGTGAGTTACGGGAAAATGGAATCTCCGAAGATTTGCTCGAAAAGGTTGTTTGCCCGCTGGGCCTCCCATTGGGTGGGAACGATCCTGCGGAAATCGCAGTCAGCATCGCTGCGCAGCTTCTCCAGCAGAGAGGCGCGGCCGATGAATTAGAAGCGTAAGGTCGTCTGCAAGATGAAGGCGATCGCGTCGTCGGGTGGATCGACGAAATTGGTCTGACCACCCGGGTGCAAAACCCATTGCACGCTTGGCTGCAGCGTCCACCAGGCGGTGAGCTGAGCTTTGTAGGATAGCTCGATAACACCCTCGTAATCGGGGAGTTTGAAGTCCGTGCCGTAGGTGCCGTTGATTTCTGCAACGGAATCTCCGATATCATTGCTGATCTGAAGGTAGGAAAGGCCGAGGCCCAGGGTATCCCAGTCCCTGCCCGGAATGAGACCCTTGAAAACAAATCCGCCATCAATACCGAACTGGGTCAGATTCCGGTCCTTCGGAGCTGCGGAAACTCTGAAAAATCCGAGTCCTCCCTGCATGGCCGGATCGTCCCTGCCTTCCTCAAGCCAGAGATATTGTTCCGCAAGCAGATAGCCTCCGAAATTTCCCGAGTGATCCTTGGCGGGTGTGGCAGGGAGACCAATACCTTCAGCGAAGACCACGGATATTCCTTCATTCACATCCGTGAACTCATCGGTGTGGTAAAACCCGCCGACTTTTACGCTGCCAGGTAGGCCCTGCGTATCGCCCCAGCGGAAACCGGTCTCCGCATAGATCAGAGCACCCTCATCTCCATCCAGGCTGAAGTCAGTCCCGTGATAGCTATCATCCGGGTTACCTTCGTATAGGGCCGCCTGGACATACCAGCCGTCAGTGGGCTCGATCCTTACGAGCACGCCGAGTGCGCCGTAGGGAGTGGAGGGAAGTGAATGGTTGGCATTCGGGAAACCGGGGATCTGGTAGAGATTGAAAGCCAGTGTGGGGTAAAAGAACGTCTGGTTGAGAAAATTGATCGATCCAAGGGAGTTGTAATACTCGGGGACAATAAAATCACGGTCCACGGACATGAGGCCGGCCTTCAGCGTCACCTTGTCATCGAACATTTTCTGGGAATACCAAAGTTCCCATAGGCGGAGCTGGTTTGAAAAATCCACCAGATTCGGCTTGTTGAGATCGCCGATATGCCTGTCTGAAAACCCTTCCTGTCCATCCAGCCAGACACCGCTGGCGTAGAATGTGCCACCCTCGTAGCCGGCGAGTTTTTCCGAATCCAGGGTCATCGTTGCCAGAAGTGCTCCCTGATAGTCTGTGCCTGTGCGAATTCCACCATCCACGTTGCTCGGTAGAGAGCCGAAGTAGAAGAGCTCGAAATCGATCCCGCGGTCGATCAGATCGGTCCGCCTTCCTCCCCAGTCACCGAGGAAGTAATCGCCTGTCATCCAGTCCATCACAGCCGATTCTTCGGCCGGAAGATTACTAACAGAAATCGTTAAGGCTGCGGCAATTACAAAAATTTTCCTCACCTCTGATTGATAGGCAGCTATTCGCGTTTGAGCAAACCTTTAGCGATTCCCTTAAGGAGCAGGCCCATCGTGGAGAAGTAGCTTTCGGTGATATTTGATGAAAGATACGCGAGGTAAATATCATTAGATGAAGACCAGTTTTTCGAGGCAAAATACATCGGCTTCTCCTTCACGCGATACTTCGACTTATGGAAAGCCAAACCCTTGAAATTATAGATATCGTTTCCGTATTTCTCACTGAGTTTGAAAAACAGAACGGCCATCTTGTCATCATTGTATTTCCCTATGTCCAGTCGGACGAACGGTGCCAGACATAGATTCAGGACTTCTTTGCCTTCCTCGCGGAAAATATCCACTGCTTCCATGTGCACTGCGGTTCCCAGGCGGCCGAAACGTTTCTCATCGCAGCGAGAGGTGTTCGCCGAGTATCCGACTACCTCGCCATCGCGATAGATCGGATCATAGAACACGAATCCCACGATTTCTCCGTCGCTGTCATAGGCCACGAATTTCCGCACGTCAGGCTCGCTGCCCCAGTATGGTTTGCGGGCATATATCCAGATTTCACGGTCGTTGAGGATCTTGTTGCCGAGCCATTTCGAGGAAATCGCCTGGAGTTTGCTCGGATCGAGTTCCTCCAGATTCTCTTCACGGATAACGATTCCGTTCCGCTTTGCCTCGTTCCTGGCGCGTTTGATCATGTCCAGGGACTTCCAGTTTCCCTTGGTGTTGTAGGTCTGGATCGGCAACTCCGGCTCCGGGCCCAGGCAGTTGATCTTGTAGCCGCGGATACGCAGCTCCTCCGCGCAGAACTCGGAAATGACGATGAAGGCCGCCTCAGGCTCGTCCTCAAGGAAACGGTCGATCAACTTCGATAAATTTTCCTGGGCACAGACAGGATCGGATAGGATAATTCTCTTCGATTTCCGGGCAAATACCGGATGGGTCACAGTGGTGAAGGCTATATAGCCGAGTTCATCGTCGATGAAATACTCCATGCCATCCTGGATAGTGGCATAGGAGAGCGCTTCCCTCCCATACTTCCGGAGGAAAGGAGAGAGCTTATCCCACTTTTCTTTTCCTTTGAATTTCTCCGCATCTTCTCCCAGGACCTTATGAATCGCCATTTCGTGTTGAATAATAGTAAAGCTTTAGCAGCTAGCATCCCCTGCACCACCTTTTATATATCGATAAAATCCAAAACTACCGCGTTGACGATTTCTGGAACTTCGACCGGTGCATAGTGGCTTGCGCCTTCAAGAATTTTTAGTGAGGCATCCGGGATCAGGCTTTCCATGCGCTTGCTTTCTTCCCGTGTCACAATATCGGACTCGCCTACCACGAGCAGGACGGGGCATTGGATGGATTGAAGTTCACCTTCGGAAAAATCAGGAAGAGTGAGCCACATGGTTTTCAGTTTCCCGAAGACTACAGGCCAGTGATCGGGGCCATCCGGGGATAGTGCCTTGTAGCCACCGCTAAGGATTTCAGGGAAATTCTCAGCAGTGGAGCCTTCAACCTCGGCACGGAAGTCATCAGTCATGCCTTCAGGTCGTGAATGGGCGCCAAGGGTGACGACCTTCGAGATCAGGTCCGGCCGCATCATTGCCATCTTCATTCCTGTGACTGCGCCATCGCTCCAGCCGACTACTGCCACATTCTTCAGGCCCACGTGGTCAAGAAGTTCGCAAAAATCCGCGGCCATCGAATCGAAATCAATCGGCCCGTCGACATCCGGTGAGCGTCCATGACCCCGCGCGTCAGGCACGATCAATTCGTATTTTTCCGCCAAGGCGGGAATCTGGCAGAACCAGCTCTCAATGGTGGCGGCTCCTCCGTGAAGCAGGAGAACTGGTTTTCCTGCTCCAAAGCGCTCGAAATAGATTTCGGCATCCCGGAGCTTGAGGATCCGGCCGGGTTTTCGGCCCGGAATTTGATCGATGGTAACGGAATCAACCGAAGAGAGATCTGCTTCGGAAGGGTCTAATGTTGGTGAGTTATTTTGGGGTTGATCCATGGGGAAACGTGGATGCTGTCCGAGGGGGGCGGACAGGTTTTGGAAATAGTAAAGTGCAGTGAAATATATCGCCTCATTTCTGTATTCATTTCAAGCACAACGACATACGAATGATACTTTCCGATATTTTTGAAAAATATGCAGGGTTTGCTGATCTAATCAGTCAGAAAAAAAGGCGGATAAATGCGGTTTACCGCTTCGTAGCTATTTGACACGATCCCGCAAGATTCTGAAATCCAAGGGGATCAGAATCGGATTTCAGAGAAATCTGGCTCTTGGGCTACTCGCTGCCGCCAACCTTGATTCTGGCCGGGACTTCCTTGATTTTTATCCCTGCTCTGCCGAGCGATTCCCAGATTTCCAAAAGTTTTTCGAGTGGTAGGCGGCGGTCTGCTTCCAATTCCAGCTTCCGGCCGGGATTTTGCTTCTGGTAGGCCTGGAGATAGGAGTCCAGGAGCCCTTTCGGAACTAGAAGCGAGTCCAGAGTGATGTTCCCCGTGGCATCCACCGCGATGATGGAGCGGGTCTCGGTGACGGTTTCCGAAGGGATCTCATTTACCGTGGGGAGCTCGATCTGGAGGATTTCCCGGGGCTTTTTAAAGGTGGTGGAGACGATGAAGAAAACCAGCAGGATGAACAGGATATCGATCATCGGGACGATCGGCACCTGAGCCCTGCTGCGCTGGACGCGATAGAATTGCATGAAAGCTGGCCTTATTTTTGGGGTTTGGCGCAAATGGCGACGAATCCGGCGAGCACGGCTTCCATGCGGGCGGTGAGGCTCTCGATACGGCGCGAGAAATAGCTGTGGGCGATGACCGCGGGGACGGCGATAGCGAGGCCGAAGATGGTGGTGTTCAGTGCTTGGGCGATGCCGAGAGCGATGGCGAGGTGATCGGTGGTTTCACCCAGGCCCTGGAAGATGACAACGAGGCCGGAGGCGGTGCCGAGCAGGCCGAGCAGTGGCGCGACGGTGATTACGACATCCAGCACGCCGATGCCGCTGTGCATGCGGACAATCTCCTCGCGCGCAGCGGCTTCCACCGCACGGGTGATCTCCGGTTCGGTTTTCCCATGATTCTTCGCAGCGATCAGGCCGAGGCGGGCGAGGGTGCTACCGCCACGCTCCAGTTGATTGGTCAGTTGCTCCGGACTCACGCTTTTTGCGGACTCCATATTTTTGGCGAGGGATTGGGGGACGATGCGTGCTCTGGTGAGAGACATGGCTTTGAAGCCGATCGCGGCGAGGCCGGCGAAGGAGCAGAAAATGAGCGGATAGATGAAGAATCCTCCTTTTTTCAGGTATTCAAATACGGCGTCTGCTGGGGTGATAGCGAATAGGTCCATTCGGGTGTGTGTGTTCTTTTAAAAGTTAAATCTGAAAACGATTTCGAGCGCGTCGCCGCCCATTTCCTCGCGGACAGCGGCTGGCATTGCGGGGATGTCCGCCTCGCGGATGGCGGCGAATGTGAAGCCGCGTTGGATCTCGCCAGTGAGTTCCTGGCCTACGGATTCGACAAGCTTCACATGACCGTCCTGTTGTATCAGGAAGCGGATGGTGAGGTAGCCCGGGGTGATGAAGTCGCGGTGTTTCACGCAGTTCCGCTGCCAGGCAAGCTCGACGGCGCGGCTGATCTGGGCCTGGTATTTCCCCATCGGGGTGGCGTTGACATTCAACGCGCTGTTTCCGGTGCGTGAGATATTGCCGAGGATAGCTGTTTTGCTTTGATTACCGCGGAAGGCGGGATCGTCGATTGGTGGAAGGCGTGGCTTTGGCGTGGGGGTGATCTGCTGTTTTTCTTCCACTTTTTTCTCGGCGATGGCATCTGGTGTTCCATCGCGGGCGATTGCTTCCTCCCGTGGTTTGATATCATCCATGTAGTCGGCTTTCGGGACCGGCAGATCGACGGGGAAGGGGCCGCCTAGTATTTTTTCCCGGATGGATGTGAAACTTTTCTCCTGCTCGCCTGGTTTTGGGCTCTTTTCTCCTTTTGCGTTCTCGGGAGCGGTTTTCGTGGGGCTCGGAGGAGATGGGTCTGTAGGGGTTGGTTCGGTTTTGGGAATTGGCTTTCCAGTGGCGCCCATGCGGCCGTCCTGATACTGGCTTTCGGTGGTTTCTATCTCGTCCCCCCTTGGTTCCCTGCCTGTCTGGGATGGCATATCTGGTGCACCTTCCGTAGGAGCGCGGTTGCTGGTGGCACGGGTGTTGCGCTCACCCATGAATCGCCTGCTGGAGGGTGGCGGCTCGGCTGTCTCCTGATCGGGCGAGGTGCGGACGATTTCCGGTTTTTCGGTCTTTGCTTCAGGCTTTTTCTCCTCAGGAACCGGTATCAGCATTTCCGGAGAAATGGTGACGAACTGCTCGGGAGGGGTTGGAGGTGCTATCACCTTTTTGCGGCGCTCTAGCTCCGATTTAATTGATTCGATGCTGACCCAGGCGAAGAACAAGAGGTTCAGGACCAAAGAGATGAGAATGGCGATCGCCCAAAGGCGCGCCTCATCTCCACCGGGTCTTGATACGGCTCTGGCCATGTGAAGACATTGCCGTTTTTTTTGAAGGGTGCAATAACTGGATTTGTGACTTTCCAGTGGGTCGGAGGCTACGATTTCGACCGCGGAATTATCCGCCGAGGTAGCTCATTTCCGCTTTTTTCATGGCTACCTTCCCGCGCAGCTCAGAGTAGCGGTCTTCGCGTGAGGTCCAGATGTCGCGGATGGCTCTGGTGATGGTTTCCTGTGGCTGATCGGAGCGGAGGATGCTGCGGATATCGTGGCCTTCCGCAGCGAAGAGGCAGGTGAAAAGTTTTCCATCCGCGGAGAGCCTCATACGTTGGCAATCCGAACAGAAAGGTGCGCTGACGGATTGGATGAGGCCGATTTCCTCGGTGGAGTTGTCGTGCTGCCAGTTTACGGCCACCTCGCCACGGTAGGCTGCGGCGCGGGGGCTGAGCTGGAATTCCGTGGAGAGAATTTCCATGATTTCCGCTCCGGTGACGACTTGCGACATGTCCCAGCCGTTGGTTTCACCGACGTCCATGTATTCGATAAAACGGAGGTCCACTCCGGCGTTCTTTGCCCAGCGTGCCAGCGGGAGGATTTCGCCTTCGTTTACGCCGCGCTGGATCACGGCGTTTACCTTGACGGGTAGGCCGAAGGTTTTTGCTGTCATGATACCGGAAACGACCCGCTCCACCTTTGCTCCGGTTCCGTTCATTTTGCCGAAAATTACAGGGTCCAGCGCGTCAAGGGAGACGGTGACGCGGTTGAGGCCGGCGAGGGCGAGTTCTTCGGAATGATGGGCAAGCAGCACACCATTGGTGGTCATTGCGATGTCCTCCACTCCCTCGATGGCCGAGATCATGGCGATGAGATCGGCAATTCCACGGCGCAGCAATGGCTCGCCACCGGTGAGGCGGATTTTTCCCACCCCCATGGGAACCGTGATCCTGACGAGCCGAATGATTTCCTCGAAGCTCAGGAGCTCGCCTTTCGGGAGAAAGGCGTATCCGGGGCCGAAAACTTCCGCCGGCATGCAGTAACGACAGCGGAAATTGCACTTATCGGTCACGGAAATGCGTAAATCACGCAGCCCTCTTCCCAATTTATCCTTAACTTCCATTTTTATATCTTACAGCAGGTGACGTTCCGCAATCACGCGAGGGATGGAAAGTTCTAACAGAATGTGCGGGAATGTCCTGCATCCATTGACACTGCTAGCTTTGTTTGATAGTCAAAACCTATGGAGGACCCCTCGTTTACCAAGGAATGGTTTGTTACACACAATGGCCAGCAGTTCGGCCCCGTTTCCCTGGATGACTTGAAATACGAGGCGGAGCGCGGTGAGCTGAATCCACGTCTGGATATGGTTTGGAAAAACGGAATGGAGGACTGGATCCCATCCGGTGATATCGAGGGGCTATTCGAGAAGAACGAGGGGGCCCAAAAAGAGGAGAAGCAGAAGGAGGAAGTAGCTGCGAATGCGACGGATTTCCATCCTGAGGAAACGAGGAAAAAACGGATGATGATGAACGGAAAATGGGGTGGCACCAGCCGCAGCGCCTTTATTTTCCTCTGCTATATTTTTCCGTTTCTCTGGATACTTGGAATCTCTTATGGGGCGAAGTTTTTACGGGGATCTGTTGATGAAAAAATGCTGGGATTTGGCATGGCGGGGTTGGCTATGGTGCCCCTCATCATCTGCGTGATCGTGCTTTTCCGCCGCTTTGTTAATCTTGGCATGTCCCGGCTATGGTTTCTGGGTCTGTTTGTTCCATTGCTCAATATCTGGCTGGGATCGCGCCTTTTCGCGTGCCCGGAAGGCTATGCGCAGCACAGAAAGCTGGATCTGATCGGCTGGATGCTGGCTGTTCTATACTGGGTGCCACTGGTTTTCTCGGTGCTTGCAGTTGTCTTCGCCGTCTACACCCTCACCCAATCCCCGCCGGAAGATCCGTATCGGGAGACGATTGAAAATTTCATGAGGAAATATCAGGAACAATTCAAGCCAAGTGATACAGACCTCCAAGGAAACGGATGAAAAGCTAGCCGCCTCCATGGTGGCAGCAAAGGCAGCGGACACGCTCGTACCACCGGTGGAAATCTGGTGCCTGCATGGTGCGGTGGGAGCTGCGTCCGATTGGCGCTCCATGGCGAAGGCGATGGCGGGATACGGGATATCTACACGAGCGGTGGATCTCTGGAGATTTCTCCAATGCGATAGCGTTTCCATGCCGAACTTCGGCAAGCAGCTGAATGCGGATGCGGAGGGCGAGGTTTCGCGCGGGCAGAAGCGGGTGCTCGTTGGATATTCCATGGGCGGGAGGCTCGCGCTGCATGCTTTGCTGGAGGGTGGGCCGTGGGATGCAGCAGTAATTATCTCCGCAAATCCGGGCCTGAGGGATGCCGGCGAAATTTCCACGCGTCGCGGGCAGGATACTGTCTGGGCGACGCAGGCGCTGACATTTTCATGGAGCGAATTTCTGGAGAAATGGAATAGCCAGGGAATCCTCGGCGGGGCGATGCGTGATGAACGCGAGGATAAAAAGCTCATACAGCGCCGGCGTGAGATCGCCAGAAGCTTTGTCGATTGGTCTGTAGCGAATCAGGAACCGCTATGGGAGCGGCTTCCGGAAATAAAAATTCCACTGCTGTGGATAGCAGGGGAAAATGATGGGAAGTTTACAAAAATCGGCGAAGAAGCGGCCGGTCGGATCGAATCCGCCGAGTTTGCGATCGCGCCACAGAGTGGCCATCGCGTCCCTTGGGAGAACGAGGAATGGATGGCCGGGAAGCTCCGTGACTGGTTGGCAACGGTCTAGGACCGCGTGGTTTACGCCAGGTCTGTCACCAGAACTTTCGTCCAGCGGTGCTTGTTGCCGCCGATGAATGCCTCGTGGACGGGTGCAACCTGATACTCATCGTGCTCTTTCACGGAATCGAAATACATCACTGTCGCGTAGTCCCAGGTGTTATCCACCGCAGGGCGTTCCATGACGGGTGCCGGAACCGACCAGCGGCCGCCGGTGCAAAGTGGAGTGGTAAAAAGTGAATCGAGGCCTTTTTCGAATTCGGCGCGGGCCTCTGCGGTTTGGTGCTCTTCCTTGAGCCAGAAATATACGTGGTGTTCCATATGGAGTAGAAAGTAAACGGGGGCAGAAATCAGTGGAAGGAAGATTTGGTCAGTTTCATAACATACTGATCGCTCCCGCCATTAGAAAAGCTGCGGCTATTACCAAGAAGAGCAGCGTACGAAACAAGTGGAACCCACAGGCACGAGGGCGAGGCATTAGCAAAGTTCCCAGACCGAGGGAGACGAATGCACAACCGTAGAGTATGGCGGAAATGCCGGTAACCTCGGCTCCTTTTACCGTGATCATCTGCCTGAAGATTCCTCCGAATCCAATCCACAAGGCGAAGCAGGGAATTGGGACGCTCAAAACGAGCCATCCCACACTATTGTCAGTGAGGCTGAATTTCAGAGATCTCCACAGCCGTTTTAGCATAAACGTTATTTACCAGTCGGTGCCGATGCCGTGTTTCTCGGCAAGCTCCAGAAGTTCTGGCTTCATCGGCCATTCGTCGCAGCGCTCGCTGACGGCGTGGCGTTTGCTTGCGCCTTTGAGTTTCATGCAGCCGGTGTTGTCGCCGATTTGCTTCACTGCCTCGATTTCTTCGGCTGAGAGACGGACGTCGGGCATATTTCCATAGTCCTTGATCTTCTCTTCTACTGCTTTGGCGGATTCTCCTGCTTCCTGAATGAAGGTCGGGATCACGCATTCCACCGGGCTCTGGCTGAGATTCCAGATGCAGGCGAATTCGATGAGGCTAAGGTTATATTTTTCAGCAATCGGGCGCATTTTCTCGATTTTTTCCATGCCGCGTTCCACCCAGCCTTCCGGGCGGTATGTGCGGTGGTCGCCTGGTTTGAAAACGTGGTCGGGTCCGCCGATATCGTCGTGGAAAAGGCCGCCGTAATCGACTACGCGGGTCATCACCTTGATCCCCTGCTTTTCACAGACAGGGAGCAGGAGGTCGGATGGCCAAGGCTCGAGGGGATTGAGAATCAGCATGGTCCAATCGATGATTTCCCCGAATTTTTCGTAGAACTGGAGAAGATCGAGAGTGAAGCCATTGGCCGGGCCGGGAGCCATGCCAAGGCGTTCGGTGAGGCCGCTGTCTTTGGCCTGCGACATGGCTTTCCAGACATCTTCCGAGGTGTATCCGGCTTCGTCCGGGTTGTGGAGCATCAGGAGATCGAAGTGATCTGTACCGCAGCGCTCGAGGGATTTCGAGGTGGCGCGCTCGACGAATTCCGCGTAGCCGTCCGGGCCGCGAAGCTCGGGGTCCGTGAAGCGCGGGTAGCCCTGGCTGCCTTTTCGCTGACCATCGTAGAAATCATGGCCGATCATGCCGACGAGTGAGTAACTGGAGCGATCAATGCCCTTCAGCGCAAGGCCGAGGGCGTCATCGGCCTTGCCGTTTCCATAAACATCGGAGGTTACGAATGTCCGGATGCCGGCTTCGTAGGCGGTCTGGATGGTTCCGATGAAGCGTTCTTCGGAAAGGGTTTCTCCAAAATGCATGAAGCGGCCTCCGCTCCAGGTTCCGTAAGCTGTGTTGGTAAGGTCCATGATGCTGATATCGTTGATTCGCGCGAAGCATCGGCCCTGCATGCCAGTTTCCGCAAGCAGGAATCCATTCGTGCGAAGCCGATAGCAAAAGATGCGGAAAACGGCAGGCTATTCCGTGGTGAAATCCGGATAGGCGTTCGAGGCGTGCTCCGAGAAATCCAGCCCGTCTTCCTCTTCCTCCTCGGTGGCACGGAGACCTACCGTGGCTTTGATGGCAAGGAAGCCGAGATAGGAAATCCCGAAGGCGGCCCCACAGATGGAAAATGTGCCAAGTGCCTGGACTCCGAGGTTGGAAATGCTGAAGCCATCCTGATTGAAGATTGCGACGCAGAGCGTGCCCCAGATTCCATTGAAGAGGTGGACGGGAATTGCGCCCACCACATCATCGAGCTTGAGACGAATGAGCATATCTTCACCAATGGAACTGATAATACCGGCCATGGCCCCAATGATAAGAGCTGAAACAGGGGTAACCATATGACAGCAGGCGGTCACGGCCACTAGCCCTCCAAGTACACCGTTGAGCATGCGGCTCGGGTTCGGCCGTCCATCGCGGAACCAGAAAGCGAGGGTGGCGAAAAGGCCACCTGTGGAAGCCGCCACCATGGTATTCACGCCGATGCGGCCCAGTGATGCGCCTACGGCAAGATTGGAGCCGCAGTTGAAACCAAACCAGCCGAAGGTGAGGATGAGTGTGCCGAGAGCGGCGAGGGGAATATTGTGTCCGGCGATGAGGCGTGGAGTGCCATCCGATGTGAAGCGTCCTTTCCGTGCGCCGAGGACCATAATCCCTGCCAGGGCGCATGCTCCTCCAACGCCATGAACGACGGTCGAGCCCGCGAAGTCCACGAACCCGAGTTTTTCAAGCCAGCCGGCATCGCCGCCAAATCCTTCTTCCAGCCCGCCGGCGAATGATCCCCACGCCCAGTGGCCCAGAATGGGGTAGATGAGTGCGGAAATCATCACGGAATAGATGAGGTAGCCGACAAACTTGGTCCGCTCTGCCATGGCTCCCGAGGCGATGGTGGCGGCGGTGGCCACGAAGACCGCTTGGAAAAGCCAGAATGTCCAGATTCTGGAATCTTCACTGAAGGAGGAAAGCCAGGCCACGTCTCCGCCAATGAAGCCGCCCAGAGAAGATCCGAACATCAGGGAAAATCCGAGTAGTAGAAACGAAATCATCGCCACGCAGAAATCCGCCACGTTCTTCATGACGACGTTCAGGCAATTTTTTGCCCGCACGAAACCAAGCTCAAGCAGGCAGAATCCCGCCTGCATGAAGAAGACCAGCGAAGCACAGAGAATCACGAACATGCCATCTGTATCGGTCCGCAGATCCGCATCCACGGAGGCGGTCGCAGGAGGCTCGGCGGGTGCTTCCGTGGTAGAGGAATCGGCAGGCTTTTCCTGAAATAGTAGCTCGTTCACACCCGTTTCGATGCGTTGGAGTGATTGCTCTATTCCTTGCAGCGGAGGATTTGGCTCCTGCGCCGTTGCAGCCGGGAGAGCGAGGATCAGTAGTAGGAGAAATGCGGAAATCTTGGAAGACATGGGGATGGGAATCAGGAATTGAATGCTTTTGTGAGTTCGTCGCGGGCCTCTGCGGCGAGGGCTTCCCGTTTGCGGCGATCCGGGACCTTATCGAGAATGTGACGGGTGACTTCCTCCAGGCTGGCGTCGGGAACCGGTCCGCTGATTTCCAGGGAATCCAGAACCCGCTGGATGATGCGCTTCGTTTGTGAGCGGGAAACAACCGAGGCGAGGAGATTGATGAGTTGGGGCTCGAAGCGTTGCCAAGTCTCTCCGTCGCTCATTGCTTCAGTGGCTGGTATTTCCGGTAGGGAGTCATCAAGGACCTGTTTCAGAAATGTCCTGCATTCCGCCACGATGCTTTCCACCCGATCCGGATTATTGCGGAATCTGAGCATCAGGCCGCCGACATCGTTCCAGACAATCAGAAGTGTGCCGCCGGCGAATCGCAGGTATATTTCCTGACCCAGGCGGCCACCAGCGCGGTAATCAGAAGTGAGTCCGCCAATTTTCCGTGCAATTTTTTCGGCCTCCGAATCGGAGATCGAGAGGGTGCTATCGATCAGCTCGGTGCCCTGCATGACACAGCCATCCGTCGCACCGCTGTGCGAGCATAGTTCGACGAGCCTGACGCCCATCGGTTTGAAACCAGATGCCATATGTTCAGCTCAGTTGGTTGATCGCGCCTTGGAGGCTTTCGTGCTTGCCGCGTAGCAATGCAGCGCTTTTGTCCTCACGGAATCCTACGAGGATGGATGAGTCCCGGAGGACAGTGAATTTCATTCCGCCCATCCCGAGTGATTCGCCAAGACTTTCGAGGTGATAACCGAGGAAGCCTGATTCCGCATTTAGAAAGGCTAGTTCCTCAGGGGTGAAATCTTCCGTGGTTTCTGGGGCAGACGCCGATTGGCGTTCTTGGAGCTGAAGCATTTTGAATGGAGGGGGGGAAGGTGAAAAGGTGTCGTGCATTTAGCAGGATATGTTCCAATTGTGCGTGGGATGGAAACTGTTAGATCGAGGTATTTTCGGACGGAATTGCCTAGTCGGGGAAACCGGGTTATTTCTCTGATATGAGAAAAATCCTGGCAATTGGCGCTTCCACGAGCAGTTCCTCAATCAACCGGAAACTCGCGGCCCATGCTGCGAGCCTTCTAGAGGGAGTGGAGGTGGAAGTGCTGGATCTGAACGATTTTTCGATGCCGCTCTATTCGGAAGATCTGGAGAAGTCTGGAGGTGTGCACCCACAGGCTAAGGGTTTCATCGAGAAGGTAGCCGCCGCAGACGGGGTTATTATTTCAATGGCCGAGCACAACGGAAGCTACTCCGCCGCCTTCAAAAATACCTACGATTGGGCAAGCCGCTGCGAGCAAAAAGTATGGGCGGGCAAGCCGATGCTTCTGATGGCTACGTCTCCGGGTGGCCGGGGAGGAATGACTGCGCCGGCGGCGGCTGAAGAGAAATTTCCACGTATGGGAGGCGAACTAGTGGCCACGTTCTCGCTGCCGTCCTTCCACGAAAATTTCTCGGAAGACGATGGCATCACCGAAAATGCCCTTGCAGCGGATTTAAAGGCCGCTGTTGAAAAATTCGGGAAAGCAATCCGAATGATCGCGTCCTAGGCGATTTGCATTCCGAGTCTGGTATCGATCTCCGGCGGTGCCGTTTTCACTTCTTTCTCGATGGCCCGGTTGAGGCTTTCCTCGTGGCATGAAGCCATGAATTTGTCGAACTCGATGAGCTCCATGCGGCCGTCGTGATGCTCCACGATTGCGGTAAGGCTCTCCACCCAATCACCGGAGTTCAGGTAGCGGATCTCGCCGACTTGTTTGTCTTCCGGGGTATGGATGTGGCCGCAGATGATGCCATCGCAGTTTTTGTGAACGGCCAACTCCTGTAGAAGTTGCTCGTATTTATCCACAAAGCTGACGGCGGATTTTACCTTGGACTTCACGCGTTTGCTGAGGGAGAAATATTCCTTTCCCTGCCATACCCGCAGCTTGTTGTAGTAGCGGTTGATCCGCAGCAGCGTGTCGTAGCCGACTGCACCCAGAACGGCTAACCACTTGTGATTGGTGGAAACGCTATCAAAGCCATCTCCGTGGACCACGAGGTAGCGTTTATCATCCGCTGAGACGTGGATGTGCTCTTTCAGGAAACGGATATTTCCGAAGGCGAGAGGGAGAAACCGCTCGAGAATCTCATCATGATTTCCCCGGAGATAGATGACCTCTGTATCATCTTTCTCACTCATTTTTAGAATTTTGCGGATCACGCGGCTATGTCTCGGAAGCCATTTGGAGCCACGCTTCAATGCCCAGCCATCGAGAATATCTCCGTTGAGGATTAGCTTCTCGCAGGAAATTTGTTTCAGGAAATCGACTACTTCAGAGGCTTTGCTGTCCGGTGTGCCGAGGTGGAGATCGGAGATAAAGACGGTGCGGAATGATACTTTCTTGCGTTTCCCAACCTGCGGGAGGCGCAGGTAGGGCTTTTTCTGTTCTGCGTTTTCTCCGGAAATGTCTTTCAGGCGGTTTTCAAATTCTTCCACCACGGCATCCCAGCCTTGTGTTTCCGCCAGATTCCGGGCTGCGATCCGCAGCGGGTGGCCCGTCGGGAATGAAAGTGCGGCGAGCGCCTCACGGATGAAGCCCTCGGCATCACCTTTTTCCGCCTTGAGCCCGTTTTCCTCATGATCCACGAAGCGGGCCGCAGCTGCATAATTATAGGAAACCGTG
The DNA here is from genome assembly GCF_046736275.1 of Luteolibacter sp. AS25. GTDB lineage: Bacteria > Verrucomicrobiota > Verrucomicrobiia > Verrucomicrobiales > Akkermansiaceae > Luteolibacter. The sequence goes on along the minus strand of NZ_CP151837.1, from coordinate 3,322,741 downwards.
GCGAGCCCGCTGGCCATTCCTTCGAGCACCACGTTTCCGAAGGTCTCTGTCTCGCTTGGGAAAAGTAGGATATCGGCAGAGGCATAGTGGGTCGCAAGATCCTCGCCCAACTGCATGCCTGCGAACTGGATCCACGGGTATTTTGCTGCGATTTTTTCGCGCACCGGTCCATCGCCGACCATTACACATTGTGTATCCGGCATGGTTTTGCGCATGGCCTCGAATGATGTGACGGCTAGATCGAGGTTTTTTTCCGCCGCTATCCGGCCAACCACGAGAGCTACCTTCGAGCCCGGGCTCGCACCCCACTGGGAGCGGAGTTGTTCGCTGCGTTTCGATGGATGGAAAAGGGTGGTATCGACCCCGCGGCCGAGGAGGTGCACATTGCTGAAGCCTTCATTCTTGAGGCGATCAACCAGCTCCGGGGAAGGAGCAAGCGTGCAATCCGTCTTGCCGTGGAATTTTTTCAGATACGCCATGGCCATCGGCTGAAGTCCACCGAGGCTGTAACGTTCCATGTATTCGTGAAAATTTGTGTGGAAGCCGGATGCAACCGGGATTCCGAGTGCCCGGGCGGCCTTGACGGCTGACTTTCCAAGTGGGCTTTCGGTGGCCACGTAGATCGCATCCGGGCGCTTTCTCAGCCAGCGTTTGCGGAGCTTGAATGGATCCGGGAGGCCGACGCGGACTTCCTTGTAGCCGGGCAGGGGAATCGAGGCGGCGATGGTCTCTCCATCGCTACCTGTGCCCGTGCGGATGACATGCACGCGGTGGCCGCGCTCGCGCAGACCCTCGCTGAGTCTTCCTAGCGTCATTGCCACTCCGTTTACATCGGGAGCGAAGGTGTCCGTGACAAAGTCAATTTTCATGAGTAATCGGGAATCGAAAATAAATTCCGTTTATAGAAAAACCCGATTCGGGATGGGAAGCACCCCTGCGGCAGTGACGAAGTCGTCACGAATGAGGTTCGGGATCAATAGGTCCGGTGATTTCAGGGATTTCCTGGAGGTGATTCGAAAAATATTTGGGAGAAGAGCCTTTGGGTCCGGATGTAAGGTGGCCCATGGATTGCTCTTTTTCCAGAAACCATGATCCTGAATGAACTCATCACCCGGACCCGGACGCTCGGCCGTACTGTGAGCGGACTTGCGTCACTCGGGATCAGTGACCGTGGCGTGTATGATGATGTTTTGCGCCATGCGCTTGTGGCTGCTCCCGAAGTTTACGGCACGTGGACTGTGTGGGAGCCGGGAGCATTGGACGGCCGGGATCCCTCCTTTCGCAACCAGCCCGGACATGATGAGACAGGTCGCTTTGTTCCCCTGTGGTTTGATGCCGGTGATTCCGTAAGATTGGAGCCAAACACCAATTACGATCGGCCAGGGATTGGGGATTACTATCTGGTGCCCCGGGAAACCCAAATGGAACGCACTATCCGCAAAGCTCCCTATATCGACTGCTCCGGCAGGGAATTTCTCTTCACCTGCCATATTGTTCCCATCATCAGGGACGGGCGATTTCTGGGGGTCGCCGGCATTGATGTGTTGCCGGAGAAAATCGATCTCGGGCCGGATCAAGGATCCAGCACGCTTTCAATACGGGAAATGGAAGTCCTCAGGTGGTTGGCAGATGGCAAGACCAATGCCGAAATCGCGCTGATTCTTGGCATTAGCCCATTCACGGTGAAGAACCATGTGGCGAAAATTCTTTCAAAAATGGGCCTGGAAAACCGCCAGGCAGCCGTTTCCGCATACCTGCGGGGAAATCTCTGCCAAGACGAATAGCCCGATCGGACTATGCCATTTGGCACCCTGTGGCTCTGATCATGCTCGGAGAGTGGCATGGTATCACAGTTATCGAATCGCTGCCGGCAGGCAATGAAGCCACGGCAGCCCTTGTCCGCTCCATTCAAGGCGCTCGGCATCGCTCTCGGTTTTGTAATCTTCGTTTTCGCGTGGAACGGGCTCGCCAAGAACTACGCGGAGGATGGAAAGGGCGTGCTTTTCCCTTCTCCTAAAATTGTATGGGGCTCTGCCATGGATTATCTGGGTTGGGGCCCGGAGACAGCGGAGAGAATCCGCGAAGCCCGTGCCGAAGCCGCCTCGCCAGCCGCTAAAGATGCTGCAGAAGCAGAGGTCCGCGCGGAAGCACGTGAAGACCTCGCCGTGCTCGGACTGGACCTGAAAGTCAGCTTCCGCCGGGTTATGATCGCCTTTCTGCTGGCTGTCGTCGTCGGTGTTCCGCTCGGACTTTTCATTGGAGCCTATCATTGGTTCGAAAGTATCCTCCAGCCGGTCACGGAATTCGTCCGCTACGTCCCGGTGCCCGCGCTGGTTCCGCTGCTGATCGTCATTTTCGGTATCGATGAAGCGCCGAAGATTATGCTCATTTTTATCGGCACGGTCTTTCAGATCATCCTGATGACTTCCGATGAAGTCCGCCGGGTGCCGATGGATCTTCTTCACCTCTGCTACACCATGGGTGGAAATGCCACCGAGGCGGTCTTCAAAATCATGCTTCCGGCTTCCTTGCCGGGAATTTTCGATGCGCTGCGTCTCTGCAACGGCTGGGCCTGGACTTGGCTGATCGTAGCCGAACTCGTCGCGGCAAACGAGGGCATGGGCTACCGCATCATCAAGTATCAGCGCTACCTGGATACGGATCGCATATTTGTTTACCTGATTATCCTCGGGCTCATCGGCCTGCTTCTGGATCTCCTTTTCCGTCTTCTTAACCGCTCGCTCTTCCGCTGGGCATCCACCTCGAAACACTGAATCCCATGAGTCTGGAAATTTCCAATATCACCAAAGTCTATTCCGGTCGCAACGGCACAACCGAAGCGCTCAAGCCCACCTCTTTCAGCGTGCATCCCGGCGATTTCGTCTCACTCGTTGGACCTTCCGGATGCGGGAAGAGCACGACCCTCTATATGGCTGCGGGGCTAGAGCCAACCAGTGGAGGAGTCATTTCACTCAACGGGAAGGAAATCACCGGGCCGGGTCGAGATCGCGGCATGGTCTTTCAAAACTACAGCCTGCTCCCTTGGCTGACCGTGGAGCAAAATGTGAAATTTTCCCATCAGCTCAAGGCCAACAACGATTATAGCGATTCGGTCGCTGAAGTATTGAGCCATCAGGCCTATGCCGACCAATTGATCGAAATCGTGGGACTGGGAGATTTCCGCAATAGCCTGCCGGGCGAGCTGTCCGGCGGAATGAAGCAGCGGGTGGCAATCGCCCGCGCCTTGGCAAATAAGCCGGAGATCCTGCTGATGGATGAACCGTTCGGTGCGCTGGATGCCCAGACACGCGAGGAAATGCAGGAGCTCATGTTGCTCTTGAGTGTCCATGAACGGACCACCGTTCTTTTCGTAACTCACGATGTCGAGGAGGCGCTCTACATCTCGTCCCGCGTGCTCGTGTATTCCGCACGGCCGGGCCGTATCATTGAGGAAATCGACATCCCCTTCAGCCGCGATCGTGAACTCGACATCAAATTCACCCCCGAGTTCACCCAGCTCAAACGCCATCTCCTCGATCTCCTCCATGGCTCCGGTAGCCAGGACCGCAATTCCATCCTGCAACGCCTGAAGAAGACCTCCAACTCTCTACCTAACTGAAAACTACAAACAAAATACACATATGAAACTGAAACAACGCCTACTCGCCAGCGCCGCTCTCGCTCTGGCACTCGTCAACCCACTCAATGCAGCCGAACCGTATCGCGTCGGCTATAACAATTGGATTGGATTTATCTCATTCTTCGTCGCTCAGGAAAACGGCGCCTTCGAAAAGGCAGGTCTCGATGTCGTGGGGAAATCCTTCAACGCACCCGGAGAAGGGCTTGTGCCCCTGCTTTCAGGAAATCTGGATGCCCACCTCACCACACTCGATTCAGTCATCCTCAAGGCCGCCAACGCACCAGGTAAGTTGTCCATCGTCAGCCTCGTTGATACATCGGCCGGAGCCGATGCCTTGGTTGCCAAAAAATCGATCAAGGAACTGGCCAGCCTCAAGGGAGCGCGCATCGGTGTCACTATTGGCGAGTGCAACGACGTGCTCCTCGGCAAAGCCCTCGAGAAAGCGGGCCTCAGCCGCAAGGAGGTAAATATCACCAACCTCGATCCGGATGCCGCCGGTGCCGCCTTGAAGGCCGGTAGCGTGGATGCCGCAGTAACGTGGGAGCCATGGATTTCACAACTCGCCGGCAATAGCGGAGCCAACGTGTTGTTCAGCACAGCTGATACCCCGAACCTACTTCTTGATTGCGTCGCGGTTTCGACAAATGACAAACGCGCGGAGGAGACTAAAAAATTCATCGCCGTCCTGGATGAGACCACGAAGTTTGTCCGGGAGAATCCCGAGCAAGCCGCGAAACTCGTGTCTAAAACCATCGAGGTGCCAGCCGACGAGATCGTCGACATGCTGACCAAACTCAAGCTCTACGATAGCGCCGAATCCAAAGCCCAAATGGCCGATACGGTAGTAACCATCGGCGAAGAGCTCTCCGCTTTCTTCAAAGCACAGGACATCATTTCCAAAGACGTGGATATCTCGGAAATCCTCAAACCCGACTATCTGCCGTGAGCGATTTCGCGCTTCTTATGATCGATTTCCAGCGCGACTTCTGCGCACCGGGCGGTTATTCCGACCAGTGCGCGGGCCTCGACTGGGTCACTCCGATCATCCCCCGGGCTCAGCGGCTCCTCGCTGCTGCACGGGAAAACGGTATCTTCGTCGCCCACACCCGCGAAGGCTATGCTCCCGATCTATCGGACCTGCACCCCGAGCGGCTTGCCCGCTCGGCGGCGGCCGGAGCAGCCTACGGCACGCAGGGCCCTATGGGCCGCCTGATGATACGCGGCGAATACGGCCACGATATTATCGACGAACTCAGGCCCGGACCCGGCGAGCCGATCATCGACAAGGCCTCATACGGTGCATTTTACAATACCGATCTTGAGAGCCTGCTGCGCGGGGCTGGAATCAAACGGCTGGCGATCGCCGGAGTTACCGCAGATGTCTGTGTCCACACCACCCTGCGGGAAGCCACCGACCGTGGGTTCGATTGCCATTACGTGAAGGACTGCATCTCCACCATTGATCCCGAAGTTCGCCGGGCATGCGAACTGATGGTTGAACAGGAGGGCGGAATCTGGGGCCGGCTTTGCACCTCCGATCAACTGGCCAACGAGTGGGAATCCATCAAAAACTGATTTATGAAGACTCCTTATTCACCCAAACCACGCTTCGAGTGGCCCAATGGCGCCCGCTGCGCGGTCATGCTCTGCTTCGACGTTGATGGTGAGACGACCGCCCTCGAGGAAGATCCCGATGCGGCACGGCGTGTCACCACCTGGTCACAATGCACCTACGGACCACGCGTCGGCGTGCCGCGAATACTCGGATTGCTCGATCATCTGGAGGTTCCGGCGACATTTTTCATCCCCGCATACATCGCCCGACATCATCAGGAAATGGTGCGCAATGTTGCTGCTGCGGGGCATGAAATCGGTGCTCATGGCGATGTCCACGAGAAACTCCAAGGCCTGTCTCTTGAACAGGAGGAGGAAATTTTGCTCAGAAGCATCGACGATCTAGAGCGCATCGCAGGTAAACGCCCCACTGGCTACCGGGCACCGTGGTTCGAGCTGAATCCCTGGACTCCGGAGCTTATTGCCCGGCATGGATTTGATTATTGTGCGAGTGCCATGGGCGATGATGTTCCCTATTTTCATCAGAATGGCATGCTCGAAATTCCCGGGCAATGGATGCTGGAGGACTGGGAACAGTTCGCCTTCAATGCTGAACCCGCCTGGGGCTCGATCCCGCAAAACTGCTCGAATGTCTACGATCTCTGGTGGCGCGAGTTCGAAGCCATGCACCAATATGGCTGCTGCTTCGTTCTCACCCTTCACCCGTGGATCAGCGGCCGTCCTTCACGCGTCCAGCTTCTGGAAAGGCTGATCAACGACATGAAGGACAAGGGCGATGTCTGGTTTGCCCAAGGGCATGAGATTGCCGCGTGGTCCCGTCGGTTTTTGAATGAAAAAGGGTGCGAAGAGTCCTGCTGAGAGATTCAGTGATAAAGGCTGCTGATTAGATACTCATCGACTGGAAACCGCCGTCGACAATCATTTCCATGCCGGTGATGAAGGATCCGGCCTTTGGTGATGCCAGAAGCAGGCAAGCGCCGATCAGTTCCTCGGCATTGCCAAAGCGGGAAGACGGGGTCTGGCGGAGAATATCGAGGACCCGCGATTCATCGAGAACCTTGCGGTTCTGCTCCGCCGGGAAGAAGCCGGGTACGAGTGTGTTGACGCGGATGTCCTTGTCCGCCCATTCACGGGCGAGGTTGCGGGTGAGATTGTGCACGGCTGCCTTGGAGGCGGAGTAGGTAAACACCCGGGAAAGTGGGTTCAGGCCGGAAATGGAACCAAGGTTGATGATGGAAGCTGGTCTCATTTCATCCACAAAATACTGGCCGAAGACCTGGCAGGCGCGGAACACCGCAGAGAGATTTGTATCAATGATTTTCAGATACTCATCTTCCGGGATGTCCAGGAAAGGTGTCGCGGAATTAGTGCCCGCGCCGTTGATGAGAATGTCCACTCCGCCGGATTTTTCCAAAACAGTCTCAAGTAGATCGTGGAGTGATTGGCGGGAGGTGACATCCACGGGGACGAAGTAGCCCTTGCCACCGTAGGATCTGATTTCCTCAAGCCGTTGCTCGGCTTTCTCCGGGATGCGGCCGCCCAGGACGACTTCAGCACCTGCCCGGGCGAGGCCCACAGCGATGGTGCCGCAAAGCTCACCTGTTCCGCCGATCACGACCGCAGTTTTACCGCTGAGGTCGAACATTTCCTTCAAGAACGCAGTCGTAGACATAGGTGGAGACTTTCCTAGCGGAATGCCATTTGGAAAGCGGAAACGTCACATTTTTAATTTCTCATACGCTGGAGTGAGGGTGCTGTAGATGAGTTCCAGGCGCTTATCGAAGGGAGCAAAGGCGCTTTTCATCGCGTTGAAATTGAGTTTTTCAATATCCGCGAGGCTGAGGTCGAAGAGTTCGGTGGCAAGAATGGTCTCCTTTGTCATCGTGGTATCGCTCATCAGGCGGTCATCGGTATTCAGGCAGACGCGGAAGCCGCTGCGGAAAAATAGTCCGAACGGATGCTCCTCCAGATCCTTGCACGCACCGGTGTGGAGGTTGGAGTAGAGGCACATTTCCAAGGGAATACGCTGATCCAGAACATACTGGGCAAGCGTTCCGAGCTTCAGGGAGCCATCTTCTTGTAAGTGAATATCATCGCGTAGTCTCGTGGCGTGGCCGAGGCGATGCGCGCCACAGTATTGGAGTGCCTGCCAGATGGATTCCACCCCGAATGCCTCTCCGGCATGGATGGTTATATTGAAATTTGCCCGCTGCACCGCATGGAAGGCATCAATGTGTTTCTTGGGAGGGAATCCATGTTCTCCACCGGCAAGATCGAACCCGACCACACCGTGTTCCCGCCAGCGGATGGCAAGCTCCGCTGCTTCCAGCGAGATCTGGAGGTGGCGTAATGCACAAATAATGAGCCCCCACTTCACACCGTAGCGTTCTTCACCGCGGCGCAGGCCTTCCAATATCGCCTCCACGACCTCGTCCTCGGTGAGCCCGCCATCTGTACAGAGGAGCGGTGCCATACGGACTTCCGCGTATACGACTCCATCATGAAACATGTCCTCGATGAACTCGAAGGATACACGCTCGATGGCTTCCTTCGTTTGCATCACTCCGCAGGTATGTATGAAGCCCTCCAGGTATTCCGGGAGATTTCCTTTCTGTGCCCCGCGGTGGAACCACGCGGCAAGCTCGGCCGGATCTTTCGTGGGTAAGCCTTTATAGCCGCTTTCCTCCGCGAGTTCCACCACGGTGGAGGGCCGGAGTCCGCCATCAAGGTGCTCGTGAAGCAGGACCTTCGGTAATTTTCTGAAGTCCAAAGCTGCCACGAGCTCCTTACCTTTTAGTTTTGTAAATTCCGCTGAGCTCATACCACTCAAATTAGCACTCGGCGGGCCGATCCGAAGTTAGAAATCAAGTTAAGCGAGGTTTTCTTTGGGCGCTTTTTTATAAAATTCTAAAAATTCCTGAGAATAGAGACAGGATTCTTCTTGACCTGACTTCCAGCTGAGTCTAAATCCCCCGCCCGTTTCTAAAACAAACACTCTCTACTCATGGCCACCGCACAAGTCATCCTCAAAGAAAAAATCGAAGGCCTCGGCGCAGAAGCTGACGTCGTGAAAGTCCGCGCTGGCTTCGCCCGCAATTACCTCGTCCCACAAGGCAAAGCCTACGAGGCAACCAAAGCAAACCTCCGTCACGTGGAAGCTCTCAAGTCCGAGCGCTCCCGCCGTGAAGCTGAAGAGCTCGAAGCCGCACAAGGTCTCGCGACGAAAATTTCCAAGCTCAAGCCGAGTTTCACGCTTTCCACCGGTCAAGGTGGCAAGGCATTCGGTTCCGTTACCAGCATCGATATCCACAAGGAACTCGAAGCAGCAGGAATCGTTATCGACCGTCACTCCATCCAGCTTGACAAGCCGATCAAAAAATCCGGCAAAAGCGAAGTTGAGATCAAACTCAACCCACAGGTTATCGCTACACTCACCATCACAGTTGACGCTGGCGATGTGACTGAAGACGAAGCGTAAGCTTCCGAAAAATATCTCAAACCCAAAAACCATAAGCTGGTCACGTTCGCGTGACCGGCTTTTTTTGTGCGAAAAACAAAGGTGTCGGACATCGCTCTTGGTGTTTGGAAATAGAGCGGTAGTCTTTGAAGCATGATTCCCGCCCGAAAGATCATGTATCCTGTGAGCCATTCCCTGTGGCAATATTTGTATCACTTCGACCGTGTGCGGGAAATACCGCCGATCTACTCGGAACTAAGGCGTTTCACCGGAGCCATTGCCTATGAGAATCCCGGCGGCGTGGAGACTCTTTGGATGACAGTCATGTATCCGCCGGACGTGCTGGATGAGCTACGTCCCCGCTTGCTCAGGATCTACAGCGAACTAAAAATCGGGCGCGATTCCGATTTCCAGGAACACGAGCACTTGGTCGTGGACCGGATTGATTACGGGGATTTTGGAAACTCCAAGCCATTCCGCATCCGGGTGACCAACCACTTCAACGATAACTCCGATTATTTCTACGTGAAACAGACGGATGCCTCCCGGATCTACGGACTGGAGCTTGAGCACATCCTATCTCCGAATCGGATGAACTATCTTGTCCGTGGGGACACCCTGATTGAAGAGCACATCGCCGGCGTGCCGGGAGATGCGTTTATCAGAGAATATCTCCCGGATAAAAATTTGAACAAGGTTCGGATCGCCAAGGAGTTTACGAAATTTACCGAGCGTTCGTTCATCCGCCTTCTCGGCGATATGCGTAGTGTCAATTACGTGGTGGACATCACCCCGGACTTTGAGGAAGTGCAGTATCGGGTTCGAGCGATCGATTTCGATCAGCAATCCTACGAAGGCAACGGGAACATCTACCTTGCCTTCCGTTTCAGGTCCAACCGTGATGTGACCAAGCTCGCATTCGACGTTCTAAACCGGAAAAGCATCGATCAATATGTGAATGAAGAGCATGCCCAGATGGCCCGCCGCGCAAAGGTCGAGTCCACACGCCTCCGCGCACTTCTAGGTATCATGCGGAAGGACGAGGTAGCTCCGCAAGAGAACGTCCACCGATTGGCTCTGGAGCTGAACCGCATGCATAAAAGCAACGACTTCACCGACTGCAAAAACATGGGAGAACTCACCGCCGAGCATATCTCTGTGATGCTGGGAGTTTAGGGGAGGGTAAGTTCATGAAACCATGACCTCCGGAAAAGTAGGGCCGGTGGGGTTTGAACCCACGACCAAAGGATTATGAGTCCCCTGCTCTAACCACTGAGCTACAGCCCCTTTTTTACGCGTTGCGTGGCGAAAGGTTTGCCTTTTGTAGGGGCGGGTTGCAAGGCAAAGTGTAACTGAATGTTGACGGTGAAATGCGGTGGCTATCGACACGAGAGGTTTCCTTGCCCTTAGCTGGCATATAGGAGGTGGCTCATGCTGAGGTAGAGGGGGATGCCGATGACGAGGTTGAAGGGGAATGTGATGCCGAGTGAGGTGGTGACGTAGAATGCTGGGTTTGCGTTCGGGAGGGATGCTCTTACTGCAGCTGGTGCGGCGATGTAGGAGGCGCTGGCGGCGAGTACAGCGAAAATGACGGCGCCGCCCTGGCTGAGGCCGATGGACCAGCCGAGTATGAGGCCAAGGATGGCTTGAGCGATCGGGGCGATGATCGCGAAGGCTACGAGTTTTTTGCTCACTGAGCCTAGCTCCTTGAGTTTGCTGCCGGCGATGAGTCCCATTTCGAGGAGGAAGAGCATCAGGACTCCGTAGAATGGCGCGATGAGGAAGGGTTCCAGAAGTGTTTTTCCTTTTTCTCCGGCGGTTAGGCCACAAACGATGCCGCAGATGAGGAGGATGAAGGTTTTGCCGGTGATGACTTCGTGAATGGATTTTTTGAGAGGGGTTTTCGCCCGTGCGCTGTATCGTTTGGCGAGGAGCATGGCGGCGAAGATTGCCGGGATCTCCATGGCGGCCATGATGGCTGGCATGAAGTTCTCATAACCCATTTTCTGCTGCTCAAGAAAGGCGAGGCAGGCCATGAAGGTAACGGCTGAGACGGAGCCGTAGTGGGCTGCCAGGGCAGCGGCGTTCGAGACGCTCATTGCCAGGAATTTGCGTGTTGCGAAGAATACCAGCGCGGGGATGAGGAGTCCCATGAAGATGGTGGCGGATAGTGGGAGTATCAGTTCGCTAAAACTGGAGTCCGCCATGGATGAGCCTCCTTTAAAGCCGATGGCGAGGAGAAGGTATATTGTGAGAGCCTGGTAAACCTGTTCGGGGAATTTCAGATCGCTGTTGACGAAGATCGCGATGACTCCGGCAGCAAAGGCGATGACGGGTGGAGAGATCAGATTGGCTAGGAGTAGTGAGATGGAGTCCATGATGTTGTTTAGTGGCGGGCGTGACTTAAGTGCGAAATGTGGAACGTGCAATACAAAACACGAAAGAAATGTCGCATGTCAGGCACGCGTGCCCGATCTATGGGGGATGCATGGTGGAAATTTATGAGATCGAGACCGTGGAGGTCTGTAGCTGCGAAAATTTGATCGCACTTTCCAGCGGTGATGGCAGTTTGAGCGAAACCATGATTAAAGCTTCAAAGTGGACATTTTTTTCGAATCACGCACATGTGCTTGTGAGTCTTGCCCGTGATGGAGATAGGCCGTTGCGGGAGGTCGCGCTCGCAGTGGGCATCACCGAGCGGGCTGTGCAACGTATCATCGCTGACCTGGAGTCCGATGGCTATATTCTGAGGGAAAAGGTAGGGCGCCAGAACCGATATCTGATCCAGAGAGACAAAGCATTCCGCCATGAGATCGAATCCGATCGGACGATTGGCGAAATGCTGGAGATTTTCTCGGCGTAGTGCCGGAAAACGAGGGTGTGTAAGGGAGCTGAACCCTAGTGCTATGGCTTGTCCGGCACGTGTGGCTCGAAGGTCATGGAGCGTTCGTGCTCACGGGCCTTTGCCGCGCGTTTAGCCTGTTGGTGGAAGTAGGCTTGGGCACGGAATGGTTTTTCTCCCTTTTTCGGGGTGATTGGTTTGGAGGTGCCGTCCGGGAGGATGTGGTAGGCGTTTTGATTGTCCCGGAAGTAGGTATCGAGCAGTTTGATGAGGCGGCGCTTGATGGCTTTTTGCTCGATGGGGATCATGAGCTCCACGCGTTTCTCGAGGTTACGGGTCATCCAGTCCGCGGAGGAAATGAAGATCTGGGAGTCTCCGCCTTGATGGAAATGGAAGATGCGGGCGTGCTCGAGGTAGCGGTCGATCACGGATACGACCTCGATATTTTTCGAGTATTTCTGACCGGGGATCAGGCAGCAGATGCCGCGGATGTTGAGTTTGATCTCCACTCCCGCCTGGGAGGCTAAGTAGAGAGCGGCGATAATATCCGGGTCCTGAAGGGAGTTTGATTTCGCGGTAATCTTCGCAGGGAGGCCTTGTTTCGCGCGTTCCGTTTCGTCCGCGATCAGATCGAGGAGCCTCGGCTTCATGACAGAAGGGGCGGGAATGAGGCGCTGGAAGCGGAGGAGCTTCGAGCGGCCGGTGACGGCGTTGAAGAGGAGAGAGGCGTCATTCCCGTATTCTGCCTTGCAGGTGAGGTAGGAGACGTCGGTGTAAAGGCGGGAAGTGGTCTCGTTGTAGTTCCCGGTGCCGAGGTGTACGTAGCGGCGGATGCGGCCGCCTTCCTTGCGGAGGATGAGGCAGATTTTCGCGTGTGTTTTGAGATTTTTTACTCCGTAGACAATTTGCGCGCCAGCGCGTTGGAGTTCGTCTGCACGGGTGAGGTTCCGGGCTTCATCGAAGCGGGCTTTGAGCTCAACGAGGGCGGTGACGTGTTTCCCGTTTTCCGCGGCGGTGATCAGTGCATCGATAATCCGGGACTGGCGTGCGGTGCGGTAGAGGATCTGCTTGATGGCGATGACATCCGGGTCGACAGCGGCTTCCTCGACTAGGCGTAGAACGGGATCGAAGGATTCGTAGGGATGGAAGAGAAGGACATCGCTGCCGGCGATGGTCTCAAACATGGATGCGCCGGGGGCGATGTCAGGTGAGTTTTGGGCGGGCCAATCTTCATCGCGCAGGTGATCGTAATCTTCTAGGAATGCCAGCTCCATGAATGAGGAGAGTCCAAGGGGGCCGGGGTGACGGTAAATTTCCGAGGCGCTGGACGCGGTGGCTACCTGAATGGTGCGTGAGAGGTCACGGAGGGCGTCATCACGGATTTCCAGACGAACTGTATCCGCGAACCGGCGGGCAGTGAGCACGTCTTCCATTTCTGAGGCAAGATTGGTGGCGTCCTCTTCTTCCACTGCGATGTCGCCGTTGCGGGTGACGCGGAAGCTGGTGGCTGCGGTGAGTGTCTCGCCGGGGAAGAGTAGCTCAGCATGGGTGGCGATGAGGTCCTCGATGAAGATGAAGGCGTGTGTATCGTCCTCGGTGGTGACGGCGATACGACGCGGTAGGTTCTCCGAAATGGGAATGAATACGTGGCGGCTGGTATCATCCGCGGGATCGTGCAGGCGGCAGGCGAGGACGATCTGCAATGCGGGAACGATGGGTGGATCCGAGTCCGGATCCACTGCGAGCGGTGTGAGCAGCGGGGAAATGCTGTCCTCGAAGATATTGGCGGTCTGAGCGCGCTGGATGGGTGTGAGATCGGCGGGGGCGAGGAGATGGATTCCCTTTTCCGCGAGGGAGGGGATGAGGGTTCCGTTGAGGAGGGTGTACTGGGCCTCATTCATTTCCAGAACGCGCTGGCGGATGGCGGCGAGGTTCCGGAAGGGGGTGTAACCCGAGAGGTCCTTGGATTTCCGGCCGCTGCGACGCATGAGCATGAGTGAGCCGACGCGGACCTGGAAGAACTCGTCCAAGTTGGATGCGGAGATGGCGAGGAATTTCAGGCGCTCGAGAAGTGGGAGCTCCGGCTTGAGGGCTTGGTCGAGGACGCGCTGGTTGAATTCGAGCCAGGAGAGTTCGCGGTTGTGGTATTCAGGCATTGGAAAAGGGATGAAGTTTTTTATTAGTTTTCTTCTTCGATGACGACGTGGAGGCCGAAGACTTTTTCGAAAAGATCGCCTTTGGAATCCATGGCGAGACGTTCCACTGCGGCGTCTTCGAGGCCGGGGAGACGGATTTTGAGCTGATTTTTTGTGCGGCTGATCTCGATTTTTTCGATGCGCTGGGCGTGAGTCCGTTCGAGTGCGTCCGCGACCCGGAGGATGGCGGCGAGTTTGGATACACGAATGCGGTTTTCGACGCTTAGGGCGGCGTAGGATGGGTGGTCCATGCGTGGGCCGGAGTGGCGGTGATACCGGGAGACGAGGGCGACGATGGTGACGTCCACGCGGTCCAGACCAAAGATTTCCGAATTCAGGATAATATATTCCGAGTGCTTGTGGTGGGCGCGCGGGCTGACGTATGTGCCGACTTCATGGAGAATGGCAGCCACCTGTAGGAGCAGTGCATCGTGATCGGTAAGCTGGTGGAGATCCTGAAGATTTTCCAGGAAGTGCTCGCATAGTTTTCCTACGTGTTCGCCGTGTTGGGCGTCCGATTGGAATTTTTCGGCCAATATGCGGGCGGAGCGGAGGACCTCGATGGCGAAGGAGCCGGAGAGTTCACGGGATGCGAGAAGATCGCTGAGGAGGCCTTGCTCGTATTCCGAGGTTGGGATGTGAACTTCCTTCAGGGAGAGGATTTCCGCGATGGAAAGGTTGATCTGAAGGGAGGGGATGAGTCCCTCTGCGGTCTGGTAGTCGATCTGGAAGCGTTTAACTGCATCGAGATCGCTGAGTGAGGCTGTTTCGCTGGTGAATTTCCTGAAGTCCTTGATCGTGCAGGCTTCGTTGTTTTTCGTGAGGTGAGCGGCGATGGATTGGATCTCATAGCCGATCATGATGATGCCATCGATGGAGACATCCGAGTAGTCGAAGCGAAGTTGTGCGAGGTTTCCTGAGGCGTGCTCACGGATGACGCGCAGAAAGGAGGGGCCCTCCGCCTGGGAGGCTTCCACGGCTTCCGCTGTGCGGTGGGTGCCCATGCGGTAGCTGGTGTAGCGGGTGATGAGGCCTTCTTCGAAAAGGAGTGCACGGGTATTGCCCGGCCCGACGTGGACGACGAGGGCGGTGCGCTGGCTCATGGCCGGCAGATGATGAATGCGCCGGCGGGTTTTGAGGTAGATGAGACGAGTCATCTCCCCATCATCGATCATGGATACCGGCACTCCGCAGGCGATGCGGATGCGGTTGAGAACGGTTTCGTGGTTGCTGGCTTCATGGAGAACGTTGGTGGCAACTGCACGGGTGAGGTTGTGTGGGTCCGCTCCCATTTCCTCCAGAATCTGCTGGTAGCCGCGAATGATGGAGACGATGCGCTCTGTGGTCGCGTTGGAAACTTCGTTCCCTCCGAATACGTCTTGGGCGAGTGGGGCGGGCTGCTCCAGAAAGTCGATAGGAGTAAGCGTGCCATCCTCCTCACGCTCTGCGATGATGCATGAAACCGAGCTAGCACCAATGTGCAGCGCGGTCATGAGAGTGGCCGGATCAGAGGAGAGAGCGTCTTTTTGTTTCCTAGCGAGCACCATAGATAAATGACTACGGTGGAGAGTAGGTTTTACAATGCCGAAAACAATATTTTGACGGAATCGTTTCTTGAACGGAGAGCTTGGTCACGTATTTATAGGAGTATGCCTGTTCAAGGAGCTAAGGAAAAATATTTGGTGGAACCTGGTTCCAAAGTGAATCTGAAGAAACTCGAAACAGACGATCGCTCGCTATACGATGATGGCGGGAAGGAGGAGGGGAAGCTCGCGATGAACGAACTTCTCGAGGAGATGCGGGAGCTGCAACGGGTGCTTTACGCAGAGAACAAACATAGAATCCTGGTGGTAATCCAGGCGATGGATACCGGCGGCAAAGACGGATGCGTGAAAAGTGTTTTCCCCACAGTGGATCCGCAGGGCATCCATGTGGAGCCATTCAAGAAGCCAAGCGAAGAGGAACTGGCACATGATTTCCTATGGCGCGTACACGCCAAGGTCCCGCGCAACGGGCAGATCGTCGTCTTCAACCGCAGCCACTATGAGGATATTATCGCGGTGAAAGTGAAAAAAATCTACGAGGACAAGGTTTGGAAAAACCGCTACGGCCACGTGGTGGACTTCGAGCGGATGCTGTCCGAGGAAGGTACCACGATCGTGAAAATCTATCTTCACATCTCGAAAGAGGAACAAAGGCAGCGCCTTGAATCCCGTTTGGAGAATCCCGACAAGCACTGGAAATTCAATCCGGATGATTTGAAGGACCGTGCGCTGTGGGATGATTTCATGGTGACCTACGAGGATGTGCTTTCCAAAACCTCCACCAAGGATGCTCCATGGTATGTGGTCCCTGCGGATCGCAAATGGTACCGTAACCTGGTGGTTGCCCGCATCATGGTGGATACTCTCAAGAAGCTGAATATGCAGTATCCGGAGATCACCTGGGATCCGAGCTCGATGAAAATCGAAGACTAATACCCGTTAAAATTCATAAACGTGAAAGCCTTGGAGTTATTCCAAGGCTTTTTCGTGCTGTGGTGTGCGGTGCTGAGCCTACCAATCGGAATGTATCTGAGGCACGTGGTTATTGGTGTCGGAAAGTGAGCATACCATATAGAGCTCCCCGAGGGCCGGAAATACATCTGGAAACGGAGTGCTGTAGGTGCCGTTGGAAGGGCATTTGATGCTGCCTTGTGTGTTTCCGTATTCTTCGGCTTCGATGTAACCCTTCGCGTAGAGATGCGCGGCAATGTTCTGTGTTCCACCGGATGCGGTAGGGTAGCCGCCTTCCTGGAAGCCATAAAGGTTCTGGTAAGAGCGTGTGGCGACCTGGATGTTGCGAATCTTCAGGATGCACGTGGCGCGATCGGTTCCATTTTTCCATCCCTGGGCACCGATGAACATGATCCCGATCAGAGATAGTAGAACTAAGATAACGACAGTGAGCTCTATCAGCGTTAAGCCGCGAGCATGTGTCGTCCTGGGGGAGGACTGAATATTCATGAAAATGGGGGGATAGGAGCGCAGCAACTTGCCGAAGCTGAGTTGATACAAACCCGAGGATACCGTTTTTTTTAGAAAACGACTACTACGCAATCACGTGAAATGTATTAACTTTTATAGCTCGTGTCCGTGAATTCCTTATGGTCAGGGGCTTATCTACTCCGGGTTGGATGGATTTTTATGTGTCGGATTCGACAAATAGTAAATCCGAGCTATTCCTGTTGAATGAAATTGATGGGCTATAGTCTTTGGCTGGCAGGAGCACTTTCCGGTTACGCACAGAGCGAGCAGGGAGAAAAGGTCCCGCCTCCGGTGAGAATGGAAGACCTCCAGGCACTGATCGAGAGTGGCGATGGGGAACTGGCGGGTCTGGTGAAAAACTTCATCGGCGAAGAGAATGCCAACAGATATTTTTACTTTCCGACACGGGATGAACCAGCAACGCCAGCGAAGTGGGGCTTGAAATATGAGGATGTGGAATTCCATTCCACTGACGGAACCAAGCTCCACGGTTGGTTTTTACCTGCAAAATTGGCAGAGCCAAAGGGGACTGTGGTCTTTTCCCATGGGAACGCGGGCTCAATCGGGCACCACCTTTGGTTCACCGTGTGGATGGTTGAGGCCGGCTACAATGTGATGCTTTATGATTATCGCGGGTTCGGAAAATCCGAAGGCGAGGTGGACCGGCGGGGAATGATCGAGGATGTGAAGGCTGCTTTCGACTATATCGTGCAACGGCCGGATGTGGACGCAAGTAGGCTAATTTCCTATGGGCATAGCTTGGGTGGTGCGAAGTCGATCACGGCTTTGGCTGAAAAGCAGCAGAAGGTGAGTGCGATTATCATCGAGGGAACCTTCACTTCCTATCGGGCGATGGCGAAGGTGATTGGCGGTGAACTTGGCGGCCAATTGATTACGGATGAATTTTCACCCCGCGATTTTATTTCGAAAATCACGGAAACCCCGCTGCTGGTGGTCCATGGCACGCTTGACCAAGTCGTCCCAATTACCCAGGGATTGGAGATGTTCGAGCTGGCAAACGAGCCGAAAACCCTTTTCGAGGTGAAGGAGGGGATGCACGGGAATTCGCTCTCGCGGGATTCCGGCGCATACCGGAAGAGGGTTTTGAATTGGCTGGATCAGGTGATGAACGCTCCAGCGCGGCGCTAGTCCGAAGAGTTCTACCTAAGCTTCGTTCCACTCACCGAACTTACGGAATTTTTCGTAACGCTCGTTGAGAAGCTGCTCGGTATCGAGCGAGCAGAGGTGATCCAGGTGCTTCGAAATGACTTCACGGAAAGAATCCGCGGTTGCCTGGTGATCGTGGTGTGCGCCTCCGATTGGTTCCGGGACTACGTCGTCGATGAGTTCCAGCTTCAGGAGATCCGGAGCTACAAGTTTCATAGCTTCGGCAGCCTCCGGAGCGTGTTTGCGGTGCTTCCAGAGGATGGCTGCACAGCCTTCCGGGGAAATTACGGAGTAGTAGGCGTTTTCCATCATTACAACACGGTCTGCAACACCGATGCCGAGAGCGCCACCTGAACCGCCTTCGCCAAGGACGACTGCAATTACAGGGGTTTTGAGAAGCATCATCTCACGGAGATTGAAGGCGATGGCCTCTGCGATGTTTCGCTCTTCCGCGCCGATTCCCGGGAATGCACCGGGGGTATCGATGAGTGCAATGATGGGCATGGAGAACTTCTCTGCCATTTTCATGAGGCGAAGTGATTTCCGATAGCCTTCCGGATGAGCGGATCCGAAGTTACGCTTGAGATTTTCCTTTGTGTCGCGGCCTTTCTGGTGGCCGATGACTACACATTTTTTATCGCCCAGCATGGCGAAGCCACCGGGCATGGATGCGTCGTCCCCGATGTGGCGGTCTCCGTGCAGTTCTGTGAAGTCCTCGAAAGCGAGTGAGACGTAATCCAGCATGAAGGGACGCTGGGTATGGCGGGCGATCTGTACGCGCTGCCACGGTGTGAGATTCTGATAGATGCCGGAGCGGGTTTCGGCGAGCTTGCGCTCCATTGTTTCGATTTCCGCGGAAAGATCGAGGTTCTGTGCGGAAGCTTTGGCGCGGAGCACCTCAATTTCCTGCTCCAGCTCTTGGGCGGGCTTTTCGAATTCTAGCAGTTGCATAAGATTAGAGTTTATTGGGAAAATTTCAGAAGTGCAAGATTCCCGTTCTATGGTGTTTAGCGTGATTTAGGAATCCGGATTTCGACTTCGTTTCCGGTGCGGGTGAGAAGGAAGAGCTCTTCTATATCAACGTTGCGAAGGTAGATGCCGATTGCAGGGTCTTCCTCGTTTTCGTCGTAGGGGTAAAGCTGGATCGTAGGACTCTTCAGCTGAATTGATTTTGAAGTGGCCCGGTAGTTCTTTGCGGTGGGGGAAACAGAGGAGCTGCCGACCGTAGCGCGGCGTGAGGCGATGGTGGTTTTCCCTGCCTTCAGGGTAACCCCGTTCATATTCATGATGGGGTATTCACAGATAAACTTGGCACCATCCCAGACGGAGACGGATTTCCGGTATGGCTCTATGACGACGCGGAAATTCAGTGGCATGAGGAGTAATTCATCGCCCGGTTGGAGGCGGTTCACATCCAGCTGCATCATGTTGTTGAGATGCATGGCCATATCAAGGGTGGTATCATTCCGTGCGATGATGGCGTAGTAGGAGTCTCCACGTTTTACCTCGTATTGGGTTTTCCCGTCTTCATATGAGCTGGAGAGGATCTCATCGAGGTTCATTTCACCGACAATGCGCCGTGCGGTCGGAGCGGAAGGGGAGGAGGGAAAGACGTTTACGATAGCAGTGAGTTTTTCCCGGCCTTCCGCGATGAGGCCCATGGCGATAAGTTCGTGGGCCTTCTGGAAGGCACGGTCGCCAGGTTCGTAATCGACCATTTCCGCTGCCTCAAGGGCTTTTGCGAAGTCTTCTTCTTTTTCCACACGGAGGACGGTGCCCGCCTCCGGAATGATTTTTTCAAATACTCCGCCGAGAGGCTCTACCACGATGTGGTAGGTAAGCATGCTGGTGAAGGTAACCACGCCGGCCACGACTAGCCCTGCGATGATTTTTATGATGAGCAAGATTCTCATTGGGAAAGGAGCTCGGGATTTCAGCCTGCATTGAGCCAGCTAGCAAGCTTGGCTTTCGATTAGATGAGCCCCTTGCGCTTGAGATCGAAGGTGTTGATTTCGTGGGAGCGGAGGATCATTTCAAAGGCGAACTTGAGAACCGAGATTTCCCAGGTGTCGTCCACTCCCTCGATAATGGCTCTGGCTGGATTTCCAGTGCGCCGGATGTCTTCGAGCACCCGTTCCCTTACGGATTCAATGGGATCGTGAATGAGTTCTTCGTTCACCGCGCCACGCTTGAAGCGGAATCCGTATTGAAGGAACGCGAGGTTGTGGCCCTGCTCCTTGAGTTTCTCTACCATTCTGTCGAAGCGGGCGCGTGCGTTTTCATCAAATCCTTCCAGTTCGATGTCGCGATAGGGTTCCGGGCGGAGGATGCGGGGCTTCATTGCCTCTACTTCACCGGTGCGGATGCGCACTTTGCCAACCTGATCCATGGGCTCGCTGAGCAGCTGGAACTCAAAACGCGTCTCGCCAAAGGTCTGGATCCGGTGATCTGGCTCGTGAAGGACCCGGGTAGTTTCCATGGCGTATTGGATATCGTCTTGGCTAGGCATCAGCTGTGTCGTTCTAGAGTTGGATCGGGTTTGGTGGTTTAGAAATTCAGTGGAGCTTAATATGTGCCCCATGCGGACGAATGCAAAGAAAAGGGCGGGAACTTTTCAGCGCCCGCCCTTCCGATAGAAAATTTTACGCTGTGCGTATTAGCCTTTCTTGCTGGTGATGAAAGAAACAACGTCTTTCACAGCCTGAAGTTTTTCTGCTTCATCGTCAGGTACTTCCACGTCGAATTCTTCTTCGAGAGCCATTACGAGCTCAACAGTGTCGAGGGAATCCGCACCGAGGTCTTCGACGAATTTAGCTTCTGATGTGACTTGGTCTGCGCTGACGCCAAGTTGATCAACGATGATATCTTTGACGCGCTCTTCGATTGGTTTATCTGACATGTTCTGAGTAGTTGTGTGGTTGGTGTGAAAGACGGTTATCCTTTCAAACAGGATGTTGGCAATCATGAAAAATCCCTGCAAAGGGAAAAGCTTTTTCGGGATTATTTTGTTTCCGTGGATTCGCCGGGATTTTCGGAGGTCTCCGTTTCTTCTTCGGTGGTGTATTCGATGATCTCGCCGGAGAAGTTTGCGCGGATTTTTTGCATGAGTTTTTCAGCAGGTTCTCCGTTGTCTTTCTTGAAGCCTCCGTAGGTCAGGCCATCGATACGGGCTCTGCCGCTGCCGGCGGTTCCCTCATGATCAATGAAGGCAATGCCCTTGGTTTCCCATTTTCTGAGATCCAGGGATTTCATTTCACTGTAGGGGATTTCCTTGCCTTTAGCTGTGATCAGGGTGCTTTCACCGGCAATCATGGAGCGCCGTGCGGTGCGGACCAGAAAGAACAGTGCAATTAGGGCAAGTGTAAGGCAGATGTAGAATACGATGATCTGCTCGCGGATTTTCTTCGCGTCGAAAGGTTTTTCCTCAGGCTTGATGCTTAGTTTCTTATCGATCTGCTGTTTGGTGTATTCCTGCCAGAGAAGGTTGTGCTGGAGTGGTTTCACTTTCTCAAACTCGGTGAGCATTTCCGGCCATGGCATCGGAACCTGGGTCCCCTTCGGTAGGACGGAGGTATCTTTTGGAAACTTGACGGTCTGTTCTTCCGCGAATTTTTTCCACTGGTCCTCTGTCAGCGAGCCATCGGAGTTCATATCCGAGAATTGCTTGGTGGCCTGCTCGAAGGTGTTGTGGATGTAGTATTCCAGGTTTTTCTTCCGGTAGCCGGTGGTGCCGTCAATGTAGAAAAGCACCGCGAAGACGCTGAACATCGCCAGCATGGCAATGGCCCGCAGGGTGAACCAGGGTGTGGGTTTGCAGATGATCTGCTCCGGGGAACTCATAGCTGGCATAGAAAAGGGTTTGGACGGGCGGGTGGCAAGCTTTGAAGGTAGATCGGTGCACCAGGATCCGCGAAATGCACTGGATCAGGATGGGCGAAACTTTCCGGCGGTTGATTGAGAAATATCTTGTTTCGTATTTCAGGACGTATGCGTAGTTGCGGAAGATTCAACCTGCGCGATGCCTAATTTTCTCTATTTTTCCGATCTGATTGGAGTTTTCTTCTTTGCGATTTCCGGGGCGATTGCCGGGCGCAAGAATGAGATGGATATCTTCGGGATGTTTATGCTGGCGCTGGTTACATGTATAGGTGGAGGGACTTTGCGGAGTTTGCTGATAGGGGTGGCGCCGCCGCCGGTTCTGGTGGATCCGGCTTATGTGACTCTGGCAGCAGCTGCCACGGTGGTATCGTTTTTCGCGGAGCCGCTGTGGGAGAGGTGGCAACGTGCGATCTCGGTATTCGATGCCGTGGGACTGGGAGTGTTTGTATGTATTGGGGTCCAGGTGGCCCAACAGCAGGGTCTTTCCGACTGGGCTTCTCTGGGAATGGGTGTGGTTACAGCTACCTTCGGTGGTGTCCTCCGGGATTTGTTCCGTGCGGAGGTTCCGCTGATTTTCCGTAAGGAAATCTACGCGACGGCGGCTTTGCTAGGTGGCCTGGTGTATCTGGGTATTCACAACCTGGGGCTGCCAACGTCGGTGAATATCCCAATCACGACGGTTGTCACGGCAGGTGTTCGGCTGGCGGCGATTCGCTTCGGGCTGAGATTGCCCGGGCAATCATTGTGAGACCAAGATCGATTTCAGTAAGGTGAGCTGATTACGTGCTCGGACAAGGTTATGGCCGGCGTAGTCGGAACGGAAATACTTATCTCCCAGCAGGTAATCTGTCAGGAAGCGCATGGCTAGCTCCAGTGTGATTACGGAAACGGAGGCTGGGAGTAGCTCGATTTCCTTCTCACTGAGAAATGAGGATGCGGTGGAGAGATAGCCCTCGGTGAGTGCTTTCTGCATTTCCGGGTCGATGAAAATTTTTCCCGGGTCGGTTTCATCCTCGGCAGCCGTTGCTGCGGCGGAGCGCACCAGATCGCCGAAATCGTAGAGGGCGAGTCCTGGCATGACTGTGTCGAGGTCGATGACGGTGGGGGCGATTCCCGAACTTTTCGGGAAAAGGATATTGGAGATCTTCGTATCGTTGTGGGTGATACGCTGCGGGAGGCCTGCGGTGACGAGCAAGCTGGTGAGTGGTTTCTGTGAGCGGATAAATTCCAGCTCTTCTTCTACCTCGGCAAGGCGCCCGCAGATGTCGTGGCGGGCTGCGTCTTCCAGTTTCAGCAAATAGGCGGGAGTGTTGTGGAAATCCGGGATGGTATCGTGGAGTGTGCGGGGATCGAGGTCCGCGAGCTTTGCCTGAAAGTCCCCGAAGGCAGCTGCGGCGCGAAATGCGAGTGCGGGGGAGGAAATTTCAGTGAAAGATTCAGTGCCCTCCTGGAACGGATAGCAGCGCCAGATTGTGCGGTCCGGTAGTTCCAGCCAATGATTCCCTTCATGGGTGGGGATGAGGCGCAGCTGATTCTCGGGCTCGTTCTTCTGTGCCAGATGATTGGTGACGTTGAGGACGTTCTCCATAACGTTTTCCGGCTCCATGAAAACGGTGGAGTTGATCGACTGGAGAATGAATCGGGTAACTACCTCATCGCGGATGCAGCCGACGACGTATGTGCTGTTGATAAGGCCGGTAGGGATTTCCTCATGAGAGACGACAGGGCCGGGAAGGACAAATCTGGATGCGATTTCAGAGAGTGGCATGAATTTACTTATAAAGTTTTTGAGCTTACGCTGGGCTGGGAATGAAGCGAAAACTTTTCACTCGGCGCAAGCTTTTGAAGCTGGGAGCAGGATCTATAGCTGCTGGATGTGGGACCTTGGGCTACACGTTTTTTGTCGAGCCGTTCTGGCTGGAGCTGGTTGAGCGTAAGTTACCAATTGCAAATCTACCCGCCGGCCTGCGTGGGAGAACGCTTGTGCAGATCAGTGATTTGCATGTTTCCGGGCGGGTTTCATCGGATTATTTGATAGAAAGTATGCAGCGGGTAAAGGAGCTGAAGCCCGATATTGTAGTCTATACCGGGGATTTTATATCACTGGATGAGGAAACGGAGGTGCAGATGGAAAAAGTTTTCCCCCACCTCCCCAAAGGCCGGATCGGGACGGCTGCCATCTTGGGAAATCACGATTACGGGGTGAATTTTGTCGAGGAGGAATGGGCTCAACGAATCATCGCCTCATTGGCAGATCAGGGCATTCCAGTTTTAAGAAATGAGATTCTCGAGCTGGGAGGCCTCCAGATTATCGGGATGGATGATCTCTGGTCAGGTGAGTTTTCCGCTGAAAAGTCGTTAATTCGATATGAAGCCTCGATGGCGGGGATTGTCCTTAGCCATAATCCTGATTCCGTGGATGAACCGGGCTGGGGAAATTACCAGGGATGGGTCCTTGCCGGGCATACACATGGAGGGCAGTGCAAGCCTCCGTTTCTCCCTGCGCCTTTGCTGCCGGTAAAAAACAGGCGCTACTCCGCCGGGCATATACCGCTGGGGGACGGCAGGGATTTGTATATAAACCGCGCCCTAGGCTATCTGCATCAGGTCCGTTTCAATGTGCGGCCTGAGGTGACATTTTTCGAGATGACCTGAATTTCAGGCTATTTCTGCAAAAACCATGATGCCGCCTGTTGTCTGGAGCATGGTGACAACTATCACATCCACGCTGTTCCCGATCTCCTTGTAGGCTTGATTTACGACAATCATGGTTCCATCCGGGAGGTAGCCGACTCCCTGATGATCGTCCTTGCCTGGTCTTACGATGGCTACGCGGAGTTTTTCTCCCACTGCCACGGAGGGGCGCAGGGCCAGATCCAATTCGGTGAGATTGAGGACGGAGAGGCCCTGGAGTTTCGCGATTTTCGTCAAGCTCTCGTCCAGTGTCATGAGCCTTGCGGCGAAAAATTTGGCAGTCTCGATGAGACGGGCATCCATCGTGATGGCGGCGGGGGAGGTTCTTGCCTCATGGACGGAAACCTGTGCATCCGGCGCGTTTTGCATCTCCGCGAGATTTTCCAAACCTCGCTCCGCCCTGTGTTTTGTTCCGTTCCCCGCTTCATTCGCAAGTGTCTGGATTTCCTCGAGGACGAATTGCGGAACAATAAGCCGCCCGCTGATAAATCCGGATTTCATCAATCCCAGAATACGTCCGTCCATGATTGTTTCCGAGTCCACCACGATCGGCTGGCCAGAACTGGAGTCCTGGCGAAAGCGGACGTATGGGATGATAAATGCGAAGTCATCGCGGTTGCTGCGCAGTGCGAGCACTGTGCCCAGAAATCCGAGGCTGGCAAAAAGGGTGACATCGATGGCGAGGCGGAGGGCCTCCACCACGGTCTCATCATCGCCGGCGGTTCGGAACGCGAGATCGAGCAATGAGGATACCTCTACCCTGGTGAGCAACCAGGCGCAGAATAGCCCAACTCCGAGGCCGAAGGTGGCGGTGGAAAACCCACGTAGGCTGAAACCTTTCATGAGCCTCTCAATTCCGATGAAACCCAGACCGATGCCCAGGCCGATAAGCAACCCTGTAGTGATCGATATCTCGATCGAGGTATTTTTAGTGCTCAGTGCGATGGCCACACCAGCTGCCTGACATACCAGAAGGTAAATAAGTCGGGCAATGTTCACTGAGGGATTGGTCATATAATAAGACAAACATCCCGTTCCGAAGCCAGCCGTTCAAGCTGAAACGAGGATTACTCGTTTTCTTCCGCAGTCGCGTGAATATCTGTCAGCGCTGCGATGAAATCCCCGAGAATTTCTGCAGGAACCATGATGGTATCGCGGTTTCCGCTTACATCTTCGGTGATCTTGACGACCATCCCTCGCGAATTCTGTTTCAAATCCAGGAAAAAAGTTTTCCTATCCGACAAAATCTTCTCCGTATGCAACAAATCACTTTCCACTCTACTACCTAGGTTGTTCTAAGCAGCTAGCTTTGAAAACCCTGAGGGATTGTCAAACCTATTCACAAAAGCGAAACTTCGATCTAACTGCTTCAATTAATTATTTATGCGAGAATTTCTACCAGAAAAACGGCCCGCTCTAGTTCTCGCACCCATGCAGGATGTGACGGATCTGCCGTTTATGAGAGTGCTGGGGAGGCGCAGTTTACCGGATTGGTTCGTTACGGAATACTTCCGGGTTCACCCTGATTCCCGACTAAATAATTATATTTTACGTTCCATTTCAGAGAATGAGACAGGCCGGCCGATCTATGCGCAAATGATCGGCCGGGATATTCCAAATCTCTGCCGTACCGCACGTGAGCTGGCGGAGTATCCGATAGCGGGAATAGATCTGAATCTGGGATGTCCGGCTCCTGTGGTCTGCCGGAAAGATGCCGGCGGTGGGCTTTTGCGTCATCCCGCCCGGATTCATGAAATTCTGGGAGCGCTGCGGGATGTGATTCCCGGTGAGTTTACAGTGAAGACGCGGTTGGGATACCATTCTCCGGACGAATTTCCCGCACTTCTGGAGATATTCCGCAGCCACGGGATTGACGGACTCACGATTCACGGTCGCACGGTTATGAACCGTTACCAGACGCCGGTGCATCCGGATTTTGTGAAACTTGCGGTGGAAACGATGAATTGCCCGGTAATCGCAAATGGAAATGTGGTGGATAGCGCCACGGCTCTTTCCTATCACGCACAGACCGGTGCGGCGGGGCTTATGGTTGGCCGGGGAGCGATCCGGAATCCGTGGATTTTTTCCCAGATCGAGGGGGCATTCCGAGGTGAAGCTCCTGTGAGCCTCTTCCGGCGTGATCTGCTGGAATATATTATGGAGCTTTCCGAGGAGCTGGGGCGTGAGCACGTGGCCTATGATCCATTGCTCCACATCCAGCGGATGAAAAAAACACTGATTTATATCTGCGAGGGGATTGATGCGGAGTTCGAGCGGGCGATCAGACGGATGAAAACTGCGGAGGAATTTCACGAGCTTTGTGGGCGATATCTCGATAATTGCGAATTATTGGAGGTCTTGCCACCTGCTGAATCACGAATTTTTTGCGGTTTCAGTGAGTTGCTTTCCTCTGCTGAAAAGCCCTGAAATCGCTTATGTGACAAAATCCACACAGGATTTCTGAGGCGATTTTTTTCGGGCTTTGTATTTACTAAGTCTTGGCTGCCGAAATGCTGGCATCGTTTCAGCTATCAAGAACACGAATCCTCGATGCGATGCAACTCACTCAACACAAGCAAGCCCCACCTTTTTGCCGTCCGGCATTCAGTCTACTGGAGATTCTTGTCGTGCTCGGGATCATCGCTGTGCTGCTGGCTGCGGCCTCCCCGGTTTTCACAAATAAATCCGGAAATGCCAGGCAGGCGTCACGGGAAATCATCAAGGCGCATCTCCAGCAGGCGCGGGCTCATGCGATTGCCACCGGAAATGCTACGGCTGTCGTAATACCCACTGCTGCATCGGATGACACGATGGGTGCTGCGGCCCTGACTTTGATCGAGGTTACCAACGAGAGCGGGAGCTATCTGCCTATGGCGGCCGATCCTGAAGATCCCGATTCCGACGATGTAGCCGCGCTGCAGCGCTGGGAAACTTTACCCGGGAATATCCGGTTTGTCACAAGTTCCCTGATTTCCATTCAAAACGGAACCATCGCAGATCAGGCGGAAAGTTTTTCAGTTCCCTACCGGAAAACGGATGTGGACTGCCATTATCTCGTATTTTCTCCGAATGGGCAGATCGTTTATCCATCGGGAAACCTGAACATGGCCATTGCCCAGGCGGTGAACACTGCAGGGAGTCTCAAAATCACCCAGAGAAATGACGGGAAGGCTGTTTTCGATCTATTTCAAGTAAACCGCCTAACCGGCAGAACCCGCTTTATTGATCCGTGATGAAGACTTTTTCCTCAGCAAAATTACCGGGAATGACTCTCATGGAGGTGGTGGTGGCTCTTGGTGTCATCGCGTTTACAGTGCCGATCATACTTTCCGCCACTGGTGCCGCCACGAGCTCGAAAAGCAGCGCGGAGGCAGATACGCGTTCCGCTTGGTTGGCGAAGGAGGCCCAGCGGCAAATCATCGCCAGCTGGGATGACGGTGAAAATTCCGCAATCTCCACGGATCTTGATTTTCCGGATTTCGGGTCAAAAGCGGCTCCCAATATTCTCCTATATGATATCGAAGGGGAATTCATTGCCGAGGGTGACTCCAGTGATCTTACC
Source organism: Luteolibacter sp. AS25 (assembly GCF_046736275.1). GTDB lineage: Bacteria > Verrucomicrobiota > Verrucomicrobiia > Verrucomicrobiales > Akkermansiaceae > Luteolibacter. The sequence continues at coordinate 3,294,704 of NZ_CP151837.1, read as the reverse complement.
GCTTCAAGCGCCACGGATGGAGCGGCTTATATTGTTACGTTTTACGGCGAAAGCCATACCCCACCGAACCTGACAGGCTCATCGGATACGCTCTCCTACCTGCATGTGAAAATTCTCCACCCGGCAAAAGCCGTGCCGGATTTACGGAAAGTCTACAGCTACAATATTCTTTCCCCAAAAGGAGGTGTGCTTTGATTTTCCCACTGGAAACTGTCCGTGGTGGCAGGTTCGGGAAATCAGGTTTCACAATGTTGGAGTTACTCGTCTCCATGGGGATCACTTCCGTATTGATGATTACTCTTCTCTCGCTGGTGGCGTCATCGACAGAGAGCTACACCCGCACACAGAAGTCGATCAACGCTCTCTCGCAGGCGCGTTCCTTTATGCTGTTTTTTGATCGTGAAATTTCCTCCCAGCTGCCTAGCACGTTTTTTCTCCATGAAAAATCGGAGGAAGCCAGCGGGCCTGAGTCTTCGGATAAATTTGTCTTCACACGGGTGCTAACCAATGACGAACAAGTGGAGGACGATCCGGGTGATCTAGGCACCAGCGTATACTACGTGGCATTTTCCGATGATGTCGGGAATGCTGAATCACCCAAACTGTTCCGTAAAAACATCGGACCAAAGGATACACAGGAATTCATGGATGCCGGCTCCTCCGCAGCTTTTCCTTCGGTAAATACCGAGGAGGATGAGCCTGTTGTCTACAATCTTCTCAAATTTACCTGCCAGCCGAAATACATCGATTCCGCAGGTGACCTGCAGGAGTGGGAGCTTCAGGAGCCGGCCCTTCCCGATCCGTCTGTGGTAAAATTGGAAATTACATTTCTGGATGATAGCTCCGCCCAAGGATTCACCACGGAAAGCCAGTGGGTCGAAATCGCCTCCAAGGCAGAGGGTCTGGATGGCGGAGTCTCCAGTGTGACGGATGACTCCAGACTTAGGAACGTGCGCTCTTTCTCACGGACCATTACTTTGAAAAGATGAAACCGGCTTGCTGCATGAAACTGGGGCGCAATGGGTTCGCGCTGCCAATGACGATTATCGCGATCGCGGGACTTACACTCCTGCTGGTGGGGCTTATCACCGTGCTCAGCCTGGAGCGCAAAACCGCACGATCCTATTCCGATACCACGCGGGCTGAATTTGCTGTGGAAAGTGGATTGGCGGTAGCCATCGCCAGCCTCACGGAAATCGCCTTGCGGGATGATTCCGTCGTTTTCCGTCTGGAAGACCCGGTGGAAGCGGAAGTCGAGACAACGGACCGGCCGCTCGGCTATCGCGAACAATTTTTCACCTACGGGGCTATCTTCGAGCAAGATAATGCTGATCCGACCACGGGCGTCTGGCGCGGCATTCCGCTCTTCAGTGGTGCTGCGGAAACTGAACTTGGCTCAACCGATATCGAAGCCGATAAACTGACAGCAGATCTGACACTCTACGTGGACGATGCGGTAACGCTCAGTACCGTTTCAGAACATGATCAGAATATCCCCCGCGCCCAATGGGTGGAGGTGCCATCCGACGATGAGGATGGCTATACCTTCCGATACGCATATTGGGTGGAGGATTTGTCCGGCCGCTTGCCGGGGAAAACCGTCGGTGAGGAAAGTCCCCGAGCCGAGGGTCTATCGACCGCTGAGTTGGATATCGCAACGATTCTTGACCCTTCCTCGGAGACCGGAGGCATGCCTGCCACGATGGACGGGAAACGGAATAACATGCAGACTTCCGCCACACTGCGGCAAATCCTTAGCGAGGATGAGGCAAAGACAATAGAGCCTTACATCCACTACTACGATGTGCCTGAAATTCAGATTCCTAAGCGCACTGTTCCGCAAGGATTCGGCTACCAAAGTGCGGGAGAAATCGGAGAGGATCTCAATACTTTTATCACAGATAAGGACGTGGACGGTCTTGCTGAATACATCTCGGCTGAAATCCCTGATTTCGAGAGCCGCAAGGGAGGTTTTCCCGCAACCGAGGATTATGTGAAAACCCTGGCTGCCTCCATCATCGACTACGCGGATACAGATAGTGATGCCACTACCGGAACTGGATATCGTGGGATCGATTCCTATCCTTTCGTGAACGAACTTTTCGACCGTTACGAGTGGGTGACCAGCCCTGCAAATACAGTGTCCATCGAGGTGGATACATATATAGAGCTTTGGAATCCGTCCGATAAAGCGATCACCGGCTCCATCAAGTTCACAAATATCAACAAGCGGAAAATTCTGATCGGTGGAAATGGCGAAAAGGACTTCACCACCGCCAACTTCGGGCCGACGAGTGTAAGTATTCCGGCAAATGGCTTCCGGGTGCTGCATTTGGGACCTGAGACCTATAATTTCCCTACAGATCTGGAGCCTTCCGATACGATAGAATTTAATGCGGACGATTCGGATAGCTCGTTCGAAATGTATTGGAACGACGTACTCGTGGATAAGCCTCGGGGTGGAGTGGAGCGTACATCCGGCCTACTCCGCGCAGGGTTGTCCAACAGGAAGTGGAAGGGGAATGGTTCCCCGTCGTTGGACCACAGTATCGGCCAGTATGGAGACCCGCGAGCCTCCTATTATATCAACGATTTCTTTTACCGTACGGACTACGCGGATAATAGCAGCTGGGGGGGGCGGGCCATCAAACCCAGTATCAGTAAAGCGGCCACCTATCGTGAGGTGCGGCTGGAAGAGTGGCCGGACAAGGGTTCCAACTCAACCATAGGTGTGGCACCGGGTACCGATGCCCGTGTGCCGACAGAAACACAAATTGTACTGAAATCTTCCGGAGCCGCCATCACCGGTAAAACTTTCCCGGTGAACCAGCCGGAACTTGCACCCGGGCGTATCTCGAATTCCGGCGAGTTCGAATCCCTGGGAGAACTGGGGAATATTTTTGACCCGGCGCAGTGGCTTGATGTTGAGGAGGCCACATTCAGCTCCAGTGACAAAGTTGGCGGGGCCATAACTCTGGCGATTGGACGTCCTGAATACGCTGCCTTTGATCAGCAGGGAAAGCGCGCGGCACAGTTGCTTGATCTCTTTTCACTGGATCAAACAGGCAAAACGGTATCTCTCCCGATAAATATTAACACTGCCCCACGGGAGGTTCTCCGCTCCCTGATGGCGGGAATTACGTTTGACGAGGATCCGGTGGCCACAGAGGTAAAGTTGGAGAAAAGCGCCGATGATCCAGAGATCGGAGATATCTTCGCGGATACAGTGATCGCATGGCGGAATGCATTCCCGCTACGTGGGATTTCCGATCTCAACCTGATACGTGAGGATCCGACAGATTCCCGCGACTACGAGGCGATAACCAACCAGCCCTTCTTCGGAAGCTCCGAAACCTTCGCCGATGAACCGGCTATCGAAGAGCGTGCCGATACTGCTGCGAACTATGACCAGACTGACTACAAGGAATGGAACGATGCCGGGAGAGAGGAGCTTTTCCGTAAAGTCATGGAAATGGTTTCATTCCGATCCAACCTATTCCGGATCGTTGTAACGGGTGAGGTCGTGAATTCCTCGGGAAAAACGATCTCGCGGTCCAAGAGGGAGTTTCACTACGGAATATTTCCTGAAAGAGATGCTTCGGGTGTCATCGTCGAAGGGGGCTCTCCTTCCATTATCAAATATTATGAAAAGACTTATTAGCATACTGTTTCTGGCTGTCAGCCAGTTCAGCACAGCCATCGCACAGGATGAGGTGGGTTTTATGAATTTCGTGAACCTGGTTCCGGGAGACAAGGTTTGCGAAATCAGGATCGAATCCAAGAATCCCGCCGGGGATGGATTGAAATCGGCTAGCTACACGGGTTGGTTTCTTTTTCCTGTGGGCCCGTGCGCGCTTTCTCTGAAAGTGGAAGGGCTGGAGGAAGTAAAAGGATCGCTGAATATAGAAGAAGGGGCAGGGCTGCTCTACGCAATCTATCTGGAACCCGACCCGAAGCCTGCAAAGGACGATAAACCTGCGCCGCCACTTTTGAAAATCAGGAGTTTCCCCGCCTTCGAGGCCGAGGGGCGAGCACTTCGCTTTGCATCCGTTTGTGCGGAAGACAACCGCTTCCAGCTAGGTCCCCAGGCAGTCGATGTGGAACGCTTCCAGGTGATGGAGATTCCGACTTGGTCGGGAGCTGGATTCCCTCTCAAGAAAAACGGAAAGGCTGTCAGGAAAATCCCTTCCGTGCAGGAGCAAGAGCCTTATTATCTCTTGGCCGGATCAGATCTGGAGGGGAATTGCACAGCCGCTCTTGTTTTCGCCGGTAAGCCGGGAATCCCGCCTTGGCGTCAGAAAAAGAAAGAGGAGACCGCAGAAAAAAAACCATGAAATCATTCACGCGTATTTCCACCCTTTTCCTGTGGGCACATTGTGCCATGGCAGGGAACCTGAACGTTATCAATCTGACTTCCGAGGCGCCTCTCGAGCTGATTTTATCCACGGATAGTGGCGATAAAAAACTCTCAGTAGGGCAAGGTTCCGCCACGGGATCATTCAAGCTCAACGAAGGATCGGTGACGTTGAAGCCATCTGGAGACGATCTTCCTGAATTGGAGATTCCCTCATCTGAGGAAAATCAGTTGGCAATATTTTTCACTGCTTCCGATTCAACGGAATGGAAATTGATACCTAGCCGCCCAAAAATTGATAAGTGGGCCTTCCATGTGGTGAATCTAACTGGTCAGGTTGCTGAATTCTCCCATGACGGAGAAGATCTTACGGTAGAAGCCGGTGAAGAACTTGAGCTGAAAATTTCCAGCCCGAAAGGCCTGAAGATCACCCTTCCCGATGGAAAGCCACAATCTCCCGATTTCCGTGAACCTCGCACCGTCGTTGCGTTTCTACACATAGTGGACGAGGAAACAGTCATCACGTTTGTTTCGGATCTTTAGATTACGTGCCATATCGGTAGGTTCATAATTTTCAGAAACATTCGTCCGGTGGGGTGCAGGAATATCCCCTGCACCGTTGTCTCACGAAAAAATGGACAACTTGCTCTCTTTGCAAGATAGTCGCCTCCGAACCAGCACTTCAGCACCTCGCCCTCGGCTAAATTTATGCCACGGCGGTTCCATTTTTTCTCCATGCTTACCCTAGCCCTCACCGGTGGTATCGCCACAGGCAAGACCACGACCACACGCCACTTTCAGGAATTCATCCCGGACATCGTCATCTTTGATTGCGATGCATCCGTAGCAGCTCTTTTGGAAACCCAAGAGGTGATTGATGAACTCGCCGAAACATTCGGAAAGAAGATCCTCGATAAGGAAACGGGGAAGATCGATCGTGAAAAGCTCCGCAAGGAGGTCTTCGGGAAGGAGAAAAAGCGCAAGCAGCTGGAGGGGGTTCTGCACCCCCGTGTAAGGCAGGAATGTCTTGCCCGGAAAGAAAAAGCAGATAATGAAGGGGCGCGGTGCTTCCTAGCAGATGTCCCGCTTCTTTTTGAAAACGGCTTCGATTTTGGCCAAACACAGACGATTACCGTCTCCACATCCCGCGCCACGCAAGTCGCAAGACTCAAGGAACGCAACAACTGGGATGATGCCCTTATCGAATCCATCCTCGCCGCCCAGCTGCCACTGGAAGAAAAATCCGCCCGTGCGGACATAGTCTTCTGGAACGACGGAATGCCCGACGTTCTCTGCGATCAGGTGAAGCGGTTTTGTAAAACTTTCCCGAAAATCTCCATGCCAGACCAAGCAGAAGCAGCCCTCGAAACCGAAGAGGCCACTCCAGTCGCCGCCGTAGCTCCTCCAGAAAAGGAAGCGCCCGCGCCATATCCGGTGCCCCAGGACATCGATCTCAACGAATTCCGGATCAAGCCGCTCTCCGAGCTTCAGGAAATTGCCGCCGATCTACCGGTGAAAATCCAAGGAGGCATTACCAAGACGCAGCTGGTTTATGAAATCATCTGCTTCTACGTCATCAATGGCACGAACGTCACCTGCGAGGGCGTCATCGAGTTTGGCAAAGAGCACTTTGCGATGATCCGTGATCCCCACCGTTCATTCCGCCAATCACAGGACGATATCCATATCGGTGGTCCAGTTTTGCAAAACGCCGCACTCCGCAACGGACAACTTCTCAAGGTGAGAGTCCGCAAGCCTGTGCAGCGCGACAAATATCTCACTACCGAGGAAATTCTAGAAATCGAAGGCGTGCCAGCTGCGGATTGGAAAGAGCCGGTCGATTTCGACAAGCTCACTCCGATGTTCCCGGACAGCCGAATCCATCTCGAAGGCGAAGGCACCGAGTATCTTGGCGTGCGCGTTATCGACCTCATCGCGCCACTCGGGAAAGGTCAACGCGGCCTCATCGTCGCCCCTCCACGTGGCGGTAAAACCATCCTGCTCAAGCAGATCGCGAAATCCATCAAGGCGAACAATCCGAAGGTGGAGCTCGTCATCCTTCTTCTCGATGAGCGTCCGGAAGAGGTCACCGACTTCGAGGAGACCGTCAACGTTCCGGTATTTTCCTCCACGTTCGATGAAACTCCGAAACGCCACGCACAAGTGGCGGATCTCGTGATCGCTCGCGCCCAGCGTATGGTCGAGCAAGGGATCGATGTTGTCTTGCTACTCGATTCCCTCACCCGGCTCGCCCGCGGCCATAACTCCGCCATGCAAGGTGGTCCGATCGGCTCCGGAGGTGTTTCTCCTGCGGCTTTGGCAAAATCCCGCAAGTTTTTCGGAACCGCCCGCAATATCGAAAACGGCGGCTCCCTCACCATCCTCGCAACAGCTCTGGTGGAAACGGAATCACGTCTCGATGATGTGGTCTTCGAGGAATTCAAGGGCACCGGTAATATGGAAGTCCGCCTCGATCGCGAGCTCGCCGAGCGCCGCGTCTACCCGGCCATCCACATCCCGGAATCGGGCACACGAAATGATGATCGGCTCTACCATCCGGACGAGTTCAAAAAGGTCATCGATGTCCGCAAACAACTCGCGGCGCTCCCGATCGGCGACGCTCTCGTCATGCTTTTGGAAAACCTCAAGCCGACGAAGACCAATACAGAATTCCTCCTGCGCGGCCTGAGATAACACGGGCTGAGGGCAGCTAATATGTTCGGTGCCGGGCCGGATTAAGTATCAAAAATCTTCAGAATCATGCCTGACTACCAAGCGATCCTTGAGGAAATCCACGCGAAAGTGGTAGCCGAACGGCCGGAAGGGCGCGTAGCCAGCTATATTCCGGGGCTGGCAAAAATTCATCCGGATCTTTTCGGGATGCATTTGCTTACCGCGGAGGGTGAAGAATTTTCCGTGGGAGACAGCGACGAAACTTTCTCCATCCAGAGTATTACCAAGGTCTTGCTGATCAGTATGGTCCTCTCCACACAAGGGCGGAAAATCTGGAGCCGGGTGGGCGTGGAGCCGTCCGGTGATCCCTTCAATTCACTTGTCCAACTGGAGCACGAGCGAGGCATCCCTAGAAACCCGTTCATAAATTCCGGGGCGCTCGTGGTCTGTGATTTCCTGATGAGCCTTTACGATGATCCTCTTTCGGAATTCCTGAATTTCGTCCGCCGCATCTCCGGCGTGCCCGATATTAGTTTTGACCGCTTTGTGGCGAAGTCCGAGCGGAAAGTCGCTTACCGAAATCTGGCGATGCTGAACTTCATGAAAGACTTCGGCAATATTCACAATGACATCATTGCCGTCATCGATTTCTACTGTGCCGTGTGTTCCATCCGTATGAGTTGCGGAGAGCTGGCGCGGACTTTCGCGTTGTTTATGAACCACGGGAAGCTTGGAAACGGAGAGCAAATCCTTTCCGTCCGCCGCGCGAAACGTATCAATGCCCTTATGCTCACCTGCGGATTCTACGATGAATCCGGCGAGTTCGCCTTTCGTGTGGGCTTGCCCGGGAAAAGTGGAGTTGGCGGTGGAATTGCTGCAGTCAATCCCGGGAAATACTCGGTAGCCGTCTGGAGCCCGCCACTCAATGAGAAGGGAAACTCCGCGGCAGGCTGCCTTGCGTTGGAGTTGCTCACGGATATCACGGGCACTTCGATTTTCTGAAGAATGGCCGGAATTCCGGCAGTGGATCCTGAATTTGGTTTTAATAGAGCTGATGACTCTTTGACGCTCGCGTTCACGGTAGGTCCCAATGACGCCAGTTAGGAACTGGGAATGCGGGCTAGAGCCCCCCAATGTATTCAAAATGAAAGAGGGCGACTTGTTTGCACTTTTTTGCGCTCTGGAATACAAGGAACCATTGGAGGTAATTTGTTAGCTGATGGCTTAGCGATCCTGCACCGCTGCGGCGGTTCTTGCTGCAGGATCGTTCGTTCCATCCGGATGTTCTGTGGGGAGCTGGACCATTGTTCAGATAAAACACCGGACACTTTGGGAAAATTCCGGAATTGGCACTATTCAGCTACTGTTGAGTATTGAAAATCCTTGCATTTTCGCTCTTTCCCCGCTTCATTGCCCGCCCACTAGGACGGGCTGGCGATGAACGCTAGCTCTATCCCCTACAAACATGAGCGTAAAAACAGAACAAGCAGCAATCGTCCTCAAAGATTTTCAACTCCACGAGGGAGACACCGGCAGCGCCACTTACCAAGTAGCACTCCTCACACAACGGATCCTCGATCTCACTGAGCATCTCAAGGCACACAAAAAGGATTTCTCCTCACGCCGTGGCCTTCTGAAACTAGTTTCCCAACGCCGCAAGCACCTCGACTACGTCAAGGGCAAGAGCGAGGAGAACTACCAGAAACTCATCGGAGACCTCGGACTCCGCCGCTAATCGGAAAGATTTTGCAAAAAGCAGCCACGGGAGATTCTCTCGTGGCTGTCTTGCAGAAAGGGTGTGCGTTTTTTGATGAAAGGCAACTCCTCGGGAAATTTCCCGGAAACCTATTGATAGCCAAGGTGGCACACGGCTGCCTGGCTCTGACGTTAGAAAGAAAATACAAACAAAATGAATATCCAATCCACTACGATCGATGTGGGACCTAGCCCAATCACGATCGAAACTGGCAAACTTGCCAAACTTGCAGACGGTGCAGTTACCGTCCGCTGCGGGGAAACCATCATCCTCGTCACCGCTGTTTCCCAAACCAAAGTGCGCCCGGGTCAAACTTGGTTCCCGCTTTCCGTTGAATACAAAGAAAAAGCCACTGCAGCTGGTGTCTTCCCAGGCGGCTACTTCAAGCGCGAAGGTCGCCCGACCGAGAAAGAAATTCTCACCTGCCGTATGACGGACCGCCCTTTGCGTCCGCTTTTCCCGAAAGGCTACCTCTACGAAACACAAATCGTAGCAATCCTCCTCAGTGCGGATGGAATCAATGATTCCGACGTTCTCTCCATGAACGGCGCATCCGCCGCTCTTGCTCTTTCCGATATCCCATTCGCAGGCCCAATCGGTGCAGTGCGCGTAGGCCGCGTGGATGGCGAATTCCTCATCAACCCGACCCACGATCAACGTGAGGAAAGCGATCTCGATCTCATCTATGTTGGTAACAAAACCGACGTGATCATGATCGAAGGACAGGCTCATGAGCTTCCAGAGGAAGAATTCATCAAGGCACTCCATTTCGCCCAGGAAGCAGTAACCAAAATTGTAGAAGCTCAGGAGGAACTCGTCGCACGTTGCGGCAAGGCGAAGCGTGAATACGAACTCACCCTCGCCAAAGAAAACCTTCTCGAAATCGCCTACGAAATCGCAGGTGACCGTATTGAAGCAGCGATCTACGCACCTTCCAAAACCGAGCGTTCCAAGAAAGTCGGCGCACTCCGTGACGAAGTGGAAGCAGCCATCAAGGAGCGCGCTCCTGATGCAACTGACTTCGACGTAGAGCAGGCGTTCGAATACCTTCAGAAAAAGGCATTCCGTATCTCCATCATGGAGAAAGGTATCCGTGCAGACGGCCGCCAGATCGGCGATCTCCGTGCCCTTTACGGTGAAGTCGGCACTCTTCCACGCGTTCATGGCTCCGCCATTTTCTCACGTGGTGAGACACAAGCACTCGGCATAGCCACACTCGCCCCTGCTGATGAGAAGCAACACTTCGACAACTACGCAGGTGGTGTTGATGAGAAACGCTTCATCCTCCACTACAACTTCCCTCCATTCTCCGTAGGTGAATGTGGACGTATGGGTGGCATCAACCGCCGCGAAATCGGTCACGGTTCCCTCGCGGAGCGCTCCATTGAGCCAGTGATCCCTTCCGAAGAGGATTTCCCATACGCAATGCGTGTTTCCTCCGAGGTTATGGAATCCAACGGTTCCACATCGATGGCCTCCGTCTGTGCAGGCACCATGGCTCTCCTTGACGCCGGTGTCCCACTTATCCGCCCTGTTGGTGGTATCTCTGTTGGCCTCGTCACAGAGTCCAACGAAGACGGCTCCATGGGCTCCTACAAAATGCTCTTGGACATCATCGGTTCCGAGGATTTCTACGGCGATATGGACTTCAAACTTTGCGGCACCAGCGAGGGTGTTACCGGCTACCAGCTTGACCTCAAGCTTCCGGGCCTCCCACTCGCGATGCTCGAAGAAGCGATCAAAATCGCCAAAGACGGCCGCAGCAAGATCATCGACAAGATGGCTGAAAGCATCACCGACCCGAAAGAGCTCAGTGCACACGCACCGCGCATCGTTTCCGTGAAAATCCCACAAGATCGTATCGGCGAACTCATTGGACCTGGCGGTAAGAACATCAAAGCCATCCAGGCGGAGTCCGGCGCAGAGCTGAACATCGAGGACGACGGCACCGTGCACATCTATGCATCCAAGCAAGAAGGCCTCGAGCGCGCCAAGTCGATGATCGACCGCATGTTCCAGGAAATCGAAGTTGGCACGACCTACACAGGCCGCGTTGTCTCCGTAACAGCCTTCGGTGCATTCATGGAAGTTCTTCCTGGCAAGGACGGTCTCGTTCACATCTCCGAGCTGGCCGAAGGCCGCGTGGAGAAAGTGGAGGACGTCGTCAAAAAAGGCGAGATGCTCACTGCCAAATGCCTTGGCGTTGACGAGAAAGGCCGCGTGAAAATGTCACGCCGTGCTTGGCTCCGCGACGAAAAAGCAAAAGACGCGGAAGCAAACGGACCGGTCGAAGAGACCACCACACCACTCGTCTAATCTAGAAAAGGAGCTCTAGGGCTCCTTTTCCCAAAGACTCACAAAGCCGGCGCTCCGAAAGGGGTTCCGGCTTTTTTGTTACTCCAGCTATTCCGGAGCCGCCTTCTCCAATACAGGCAGAGCTAGAATTGCTTCAAACTGCTCGCTTTCCGGTGCTGGATGAATGGCGACCCGGATCTTCTTTCCGGGTTGCAGGCTCTCAGGTGGGAAAACCCTTGAAAATTTTTCTCTGAAAGTGATTTCGGACTGATTACGACCAGACCCACCATTCCGGTCTCTTGCCAACCCACTTGAGTAAGTGTCACCTTCAGCAAAGATTAGAACCACCCAGTTCTGGTCGTTACCGATACTGCGCTGTAGCACTTCATATTTCTTCATGGGCACCTGGCATCTGAGCTCAAAAGAAAGCTCCTTCCATCCTTTTCCTTTGGTGTTCTTATAAGAATTGTATCGGGGCTTATGGATATTAATTCCGCTGATGGAAATAGTTCCGAATTTGTGAGCATTTCCTGCTTTTTCGAAATCGATGGCTGTTCCGGTGGAGTTCACGGTTCCCTCAAAGACCTCAATTCCCGAGTGCGAATTCTGGGGGTAGTCTCTTGTTCGCTCGATTTGGAATTGAATCTTCGCGAACGCCGAGTTGAGCGGTAGGCGGACACCGTAAGTGGATTTCTTCCCGATTCGTTCCGTTTCCATCGCAGTCACGTTACCCCATTCGTCTGTAGCTAGGTTTCGGTCTGCTCCAAAATATAACGGGCCTTCAGGTAGGCCTTCTGCAACGGGTCCTTTGTAGGAAATGTCCAGATCGAATGTGGCGAATGGGTGCTCGCCTACGTCGCTGGGAAGTCTCCGCAGACTATTGATTGTAAAAGTTAAGTCACTGAACGTTTGAACGAAGGGCAGCGAGACAGCTTTCAACGGTTCTGGAGTCTTAACATAGTCGGGATTCGGCATCGAAAATTCCGAAATGCTTCCGTTTTTATCGATCATCCTAAATTCGAGGATTTCCTTATTTCGCTGCCAGCAATCCAAGTAGATGAAATATCTATCGGGCCAGTCCTCCCATGGCATTCCAGGTCCTCCCATATCAATCCAACCGGTGTCGGGATCATTATACTGGAAGAGGACATCCAGTGCGCATTTATCCATAGCCGCCAGGATGCTTTCCAGATTGGAATCGTCCGGCTTGTAAATGCGGTAAGCTTGTTTTTGCCTTGGAGCGATCCGCTCGTCCAGAACGACACTCCGGCTCGGTAAGCGATAAGACGGAATTTTTATCAGGTCGGAATACTCATTCTGTAGACGGATTTCCATGAGGAGATCTTGTGGTGAGTTAGAACTAACCCGGAGGAAACGTGTCTCGTTCTCTCGGTTTTCCTCCTCGAATTTTAACCCTCCATACATACCGCCCGAACTTCCAGAGGTAGATGAAAACTGAAAGATAGATGGTTTTGCTGCGGATGGGTCTCCAAATACCATTGGCTCCGATGAGATGGAGAATATTTCTAGTTTCCCTCCACTGGCAGTTTCAAAGATTTCCTGAGGTTCAGGAGTAGGCCCGAATGGCTTCTCTTTATTCCTTGGGAGGAATATTGCGAGAGCTCCTATGACTAAAAAGATAGCAATCGAGATCGATAAAACATACGAACTATTTGAGTTTTTCATTAGGGTTTATCCATAATGATCAAATCGAAAATAAATCAGCAAGCGTGTTTATTTTTCTATACCTAGCCCGTTTACTGGCTATGGCTCACGGCTTGATTGTAACGGTATCGCCTACTTTGGTCATTGCGAAGAGGGTTTTTGCGGAGGACATGGGTATACGGATACAACCGTGGGAGGCCGGGTAGCCCGGGACGTTTCCGTAGTGGAAGCCGAAGTCGCTGCAGCTCAGGCGCTGGAAGTAGGGCATGGATGAGCCGTAGATGGTGGAGTTGTGGTGGCGGTGTTTGTCTGTGATGACGAACTCTCCCTGGCGGGTGCGGTAGCCGGATTTCCCGGAGGAGACCCGGGTGGTGAATATTTCATCTCCATTCCCATTAAATACGCGCGCCCGTTGCTCGCTGAGGGAGAGGACGATGTGCCGCTGGACGTTGTGTGGGTCCTGGCCGAGCAAGAGGCGCATCATGGGAACATCGCTACGGCGGGAAGCAAAATTGATAGGCCAGGTGTAATTGACGCGGGTGTAGGTGTTCTTCTTTGCTCCGGCGTCGAGGAGGTAACGTGCGGTGGCGAGGTTGCCGGTATTGGCGGCGAGCATGATCGGGGTGATGTTCCTATCGCGTGATAAATACCATTTCATGTCCTTGGAGCGCACGTGACGGAGGAAGGAGGAGCGGACGGGTGTAACGATCGGGGCATTGGGATCGGCCCCGGCGGCGAGGAGCTCGCGGACGGCTTCCGCATTTCCGGTGACAATGGCGAGGTGGAGTGGGCGTTGGTTACCCGGGGTGTTGATGTCAGGTTTCGCGCCATTGCGCAGGAGTAGGGCGGCCAGGCGGTCGTTGCCATTTTTCAAGGCAGCGGATAGCGGGGTGTCCAGGTAAGGAACCAAGGTAAAATCGGGATCGGCACCATGATCCAGCAAGTAGCTGGTGGTGAGTCTATCATTCCTGCTAGCAGCGTAGAAAATGGATTTTCCGGAGCTGTGGCCATAGTCGAGAAAGAGCTTCAGCCAGGTGATGTTTTTCTCCATGGTGGCTGTCTCGGTGATTGTCAGTCCATGGGGCCCGGGTTTGATGGCACGGGCTCCTTTGTTGAGCAGCATGCGGGCGAGCGGGAGGTTGTTCTTATTGTAGGCGAGCCAGAGGGCTGGCTCCCACTCGGGGCTGCTAAGGGTTTCACCCGGGCGGAGGACGGCGCGGAGGGTGGCGGGATCTCCGGTGGCGATCGCTGCCTCCAATGGCGTGACTCCGTGGGGTGTGGTCGGGAGCCTGACGGGGTCTGCCCCGATTTTCATGAGGAGGGGGATGATTTCCGTATCTCGCGCGGCGATGGCTTCCTCAAGCAATGTGAGACCGTCGGTTGACGGGAGGTTGGGATCGGCCCCGGCGGAGGCGAGAGTAGGAAGTATATCCGACCAGCCGTTTCTCACGGCAAGGCTGAGCACGCCCCTGCCTTGTGTATCCGTGCCGCCCGGGTCCGCACCGTAATTGATAAGTTGGCGGACGAGATCACTGTGCCCGGCGTTGATGGCTATGTGGAGGAGCGGATTTCCATCATCGTCGGTGAGATGTGGGTCTGCTCCTTTTGCGAACATCATTTGCACCTCTTCGGTTTTGCCGTTGCGGATCGCCCACGGGAGTATTTTTTCTGCGTTGGGCATTCTCGCATCTGCCTTGGCTCCCGCGGAGATGAGTTCACGGGCGAGTTCGGTTTGGCCATTCTGGAGAGCCACGCCAAGGATGCCGATGTTATCGGGGCTTTTCGCGTTGGGGTTCGCCTTTGCCTCCAGCAGCATGGTGGCGATTTCAGGAAATCCTTGTTGTATGGCTATGCGCAGAGGTGTGTGACCTTTCGCATCGCGCTGCTCTGTGTGGACGTGTAGATCGAGCAGCCAGCGGACATGCTGGGGTTCATTAAGCGATACGGATTCCACGAGGGCGCGGCCGCTAGGCTGGATGCCGTCCTTCGAGAGGGCGCGAAGGCTTTTTTTCTCCGGGGAGTCGCACGAGGAAACCGCCAGGACACCGCAGATCAGCAGAATTCGCCAACAGAGTCGGATGATGGGGGCGGTCCGGCACATGGGAGAGAGAGGTATAGTTTTTTTTAGAAAAATCAAGTGAGTAAGAACGCTCTTTGGGATCAGCCAAGACCTGCTAATAATTTCCGCAGATGAAACTGATAAAACTTTTGGCAAACCTCGGCTATGGGTCGAGGAAAGACGCGGATAAGCTGATCCGCAGTGGCGTGGTGACGGATGTGGAAGGGAATGCCTTGAAATCCAAGGATTTCCCGGGCCTGGAAAATATCCGGGTATTGGGTGAGGAGCTGGATCCGGTGGGCCCGCTGGTAATCGTGATGAACAAGCCGGACGGATTCACATGCAGCCGGGAGGATCCGGGCGAGACGGTATACGAGCTTTTGCCACATAGATTTTCAAAAAGAAATCCAGGGATCAATCCTGTGGGGCGGCTGGACAAGGATACAACCGGGATGCTGCTGCTGACGGATGATGGAAAGTTTCTCCACCAGGTGATTCACCCAAAATCCGGATGTAGGAAGGTATACCACGTGGTGTTGGATCGGCCTTTGTCCGGGGAAGAAGGGGAAATATTCGGCTCGGGTGAGCTGGTGCTGGAGAGCGAAACAAAGCCGCTGTTACCGGCGGAATTCGAGGCTCTCGGCGAGAAGGAGGCTTTGATAACCCTGCACGAAGGGAGGTATCATCAGGTCCGGCGGATGTTCGCCGCAGTTGGAAATCACGTATTGGAGCTTGAGCGGATTTCCATCGGCGGGCTGAAATTACCCGAGGATCTGGAGGTGGGGGACTGGCGTTTTGTGACGGCGGAAGAACAGGCAGCCATCTTCGGCCCTTTGCCGGAAATTTCGGGGCATTGACCCTTGGATTTGTTGGCATAGAGTAGGAACGCACTCTCGAATATCAACTAACTAGACACATGACCCCTATTAAAACCGGCGATAAAGCGCCTGACTTCACTCTCGTAACCAAGACTGCCGAAGGTCCCCAATTGGTAAAACTATCCGATTATATCGGGAAAACAAACATCGTGCTGCTCTTCGTGCCGATGGCTTTCACCAGCGTATGCACAGCAGAGCTTTGCGAAATCTCCTCGGGCATTTCCGATTACGATGGCCTCGAAGCGAAAGTATTCGGCATTTCCGGAGACAGTCCCTTCGCGCAGGAAATCTGGGCACAAAAGGAGGGGATTTCCATCCCTCTCCTCAGTGATTACGAGCATGATGTGGCCAAGGCATACGGCGTGGCCTATGATCAGTTCCTTCCAGACGCAAATCTGATCATGGGTGGTGTTGCCAAGCGCTCTGCGGTCGTTATCGACAAAGAAGGAGTCGTCCGCTTCGTGGACGTAAAGGAACATCCGAGGGATTTGCCTGATTTCGACGGCGTGAAGGCAGCGTTGGGCTCACTTTCTTAGAAATTAAGAATAGTTTATCATTTACATTTTTATAAAAAATGTCAATTTACCCACGTCCTCCGCGAGAGCCGGAGTGATTGAGTCTTCCGGGGGGAAAGCTCAATCACACTGAGACAGCGGGGTAACTGTAAGGCGCGAATCTGGTAACGGATTCGCGCCTTCGCTATTTCCGGGATAGGGATTTTGCAAAAAAATCGGATTACAAAGATGTGGGTTAAAATTCATTTTTTTGTTCCAGTGAACATCTTTTTCCTTGCTGAAGCTCGTTGGCTCGCACAGCGTTTATCCATGGCAAGCAAATCATCGGACACAGCGGCGGACAAAGCACTTGAAGCCCGCAAACGGAATCTCGACCTAGCAATTTCACAGATTCACAAGGAATTTGGTGAATCGGCGATCATGCGTATGGGTGATGAGCACCGTGTGGACGTGGATGTGATTCCTACAGGCAATCTACTGATCGACCGTGCGCTCGGAGTGGGAGGTTTCCCACGTGGACGTATCGTGGAGGTCTACGGTCCGGAGTCATCCGGTAAGACAACTCTTACCCTGACAGCAATCGCCCAGGCACAGAAGCGTGGCGGATTAGCCGCATTCATCGATGTAGAGCACGCGCTTGATCCGCAATATGCGCGTATGCTTGGTGTGAACCTGGACGATCTCTTGGTTTCCCAGCCATCTTCCGGCGAAGAGGCCCTGCAAATCTGCGAAGCACTTGTCCGGTCAAATGCCATCGACGTGGTAGTGCTCGATTCCGTGGCGGCCCTCGTAACAAAACAGGAGCTGGACGGGGAAATCGGTGATTCCACCGTAGGTGCCCAAGCGCGGTTGATGAGTGCTGCGATGCGTAAGCTTACCTCATTCATTTCCAAGGCTAAAACCGTCTGTATCTTTACCAACCAGATCCGCGAAAAAATTGGTGTCATGTTCGGTAGCCCGGAAACAACTCCAGGTGGTCGTGCGCTGAAATTCTTCTCATCCGTGCGGATCGATATCCGTCGTCTTGGGCAGATCAAGGCATCCGACGGCACAGTTATTGGCGCCCGGACCAAGATCAAGGTGGTGAAAAACAAGGTGGCACCTCCGTTTACCGAGGCGGAATTCGACATCATGTATAACGAAGGAATTTCCTCTACAGGCTCACTGCTGGATTTGGCGCTGGAGCTGGAAATCATCCAGAAACGCGGTTCGTGGTTCTCCTACGATGGAGCGCAGCTGGCGCAGGGCCGTGATGCGGCCAAGGATGCACTGAAAGCCGATCCTGCTCTCTACGAGGAAGTGGAGACCAAGGTGAAAGCGGGAATGGAAGAAGCCAAAGAGAAGAAGAAGCGCTAATAAATCAACGATCCCGAGGAATTGGGAATTTTTTGAAAGTAGGGAAGAGTGGAAAGCTGCTCTTCCCTCTTTTGGTCTTAAGAGATCGACTTCCGGAGGAAGGCTTCTGTCACTTCGAGAAAATTCCTTTCCAAAGAGGTGATTCCGCCTGCATTTCTAAGTCCGGATAATGAATTTCGGGTGGAGTGCCGCCCCAGAGCGGATGGTCAGCGGCTAAGATATTTTTTCCGGAAACAAGTACATGGCCGTTTTCATCGATTGGCAACGAGAAGACTGAATTATCCAGGCGAAGGGCGACTGCTTTTCCTTCAAAGGGGATCGGATCAAAGCGATCAGTTCCGGGAATAACTTTGGTTATAGTAGCTTTGCTCTCAATAGATCGGTGACGGCCTTTGGGTTGGGCTTTGTCGGGGCGATTCGCATGACTTTTCCAGTGAGGAAATTGAGGAGCTTTTCGTTACCCGCTTTGACGGCCTCCACTTCCGCGGGGTTTTCCGCGATGGCTGCGTCGACGAGGGCTTCCAGGTCACCGGCTGATGTGGGTTTGAAGCCTTTTTGATCGACGATTTTTTCGACTTCCTGATCAGGGTTTTCGAAGAGTTCAGCGAGGATCTCGGTGGCTTGGCCTGTGGAGAGGGTATCGCTGGAGGTGAGTTGGGCTACCTGTTTGAATTTCTCCTCGGAGATTGGTGAGGTTTCGATGGTGAAACCGGCTTGGTTGAGGGAGCCGAGGTAGGTGTTGAGAATGAAGTTGGCGAGCTTCTGAGGCTTCGGGGAGCTGGCGGCGAGTTCTTCGAAAAGATCGGCTGTGGCTTTACTTGCCGAGAGCTCGGCTGCCGAATTTTTGTTGAGTTTGAAATCGGTCTCGAAGCGGGAAATTTTATCGAGTCGTGGTTCGGGGACGAGCGGTTTGACCTTCTCAAGGAGCGGCGCGGTGGCGATGGGGAGGAGATCCGGGCAGGGGAAGTAGCGGTAGTCGTGCGCGTCTTCCTTGGTTCGCATCATCTGGGTTTCTCCCAGTTCGTCGTTCCACCGGCGGGTGGATTGGATCTGGGGGATTCCGGCATCGAGTTCCTCTGTCTGGCGGGCTATCTCGTAGTGGATGGAGCGACGGATAGCGGAGAAGGAGTTGAGGTTCTTCAATTCTACTTTTTCGCCGAGTGGATCGGATTCGTTTTTACGTAGGGAGATGTTTACGTCGCAGCGCAGGTTGCCTTTCTCGAGATCGGCATCGGATGTATTACACTCATGTAGAATGAGTTGGAGAGAGCGCAGGTAGGCGAAGGCTTCCTCTGCGGATTCCAGATCCGGCTCGGTGACGATCTCCATGAGAGGGGTGCCGGCGCGATTGAAATCGATGAGGGAGGTGGTTGCAAGGTGGGTGGATTTCGCGACGTCCTCCTCAAGGTGGATGCGGTTGAGGCGGACGATTTTGTCGGGATTTTTGATCTTTTTCCGGGCGTCCGTGGGGTAGCAGTCCTCGAAGAGTGGAACTCCGCCGCCGAGGCAGAGAGGGAAGTCCATCTGGGTGGTCTGGTAGTTTTTCGGCATGTCCGGGTAGAAGTAGTTCTTCCGATCCCAGCGTGAGAATTCGGGAGATCCGCAGCCGAGGGCGAGTCCGGTTAGCAGTGTTTTCTCGATGGCGCGCTGGTTGAGTGTTGGGAGGGCGCCGGGATAGCCGAGGCAGACTGGGCAAGTGTTCGTGTTTGGATCGTCACCGAATGAGGTGCGGCAGGCGCAGAACATTTTGGTGTCGGTGTTTACCTGGGCGTGGACTTCTAGGCCGATGGTTACGAGGTAGGACATGGGAGAGTGGGAAGTGCCGAGTGATCAGTGGGAAGTGGAATGCTTGGGATGTGTCATCCTAGGTTTTCGATGCGGAAGACGACCGGCTGTGAGTTTACGCAATCGAGTGATTCGATTTCCGCGAGTGCGGTGGTCAGTTTACCGAAGGTGGTGGAATGGAGAAGGAAGACCATATCCACGAAGTCGGCATCCGGGTTGGAGGAATCGACTGGTGAATGTGTGCCTGAGATGCCGATTTTGTGGTTCGCGAGGATGGTGGCGATCTGTGAAACGACGCCGATTTTATCGGTGACATCAAAGCGAACGTAGTAGGCGGTGGAGGTTTCCTCGATGGGAACGAGTGTGCCGCTTTCCCGGTAAGGGAGGAATCCGCGGTGGCGGGAGGTGTGTGTGAATGCACGGGCGGCTTCCACGAGGTCTGCCACAACAGAGGAGGCGGTGGGGCCTTGGCCGGCGCCGCGGCCATAGAAGAGTGATTCACCGGCTGCGTCCGCGTTGACGGAGACTGCATTGAAGACTCCGTTGACGGAGGCTAGGATGTGGTTCTTGGAAATGAAGGATGGCTGGACGCGGATTTCCACGGCGCCGTTGTCTTGCTCGCGGACGATGGCGAGAAGTTTTATGACGTAGCCGAGGGATTTCGCGAAATTGATATCGGTTGGACGGACTTGCTCGATGCCGGTGACGTAGACTTCCGCGGGATCGATAGGAAAGCCGTAGGCGAGTGATGCGAGGAGGATGGCTTTGTGGGCGGCGTCCCAGCCGTTGACGTCGAGTGCCGGATCCGCTTCCGCGTAGCCGAGGTCCTGGGCCTCTTGGAGCGCGGTGGTGTAATCGATTCCGCGCAAGGTCATTTGCTCGAGAATGTAGTTCGAGGTGCCGTTGATGATGCCGGTGAATGAGTGAATCTGGTTCCCGACGAAGGAGTCCTGGACTGTTTTTACGATGGGGATCCCGCCTGCGATGGCGGCTTCGAAAAAGATTGGGGTCTCCATTTTCCGGGAAATGGCAAAGAGCTCTACGCCACGCTCCGCGAGGAGTGCTTTGTTTCCGGTGACGACGGGTTTCTTCGCAAGAAGGGCTGCTGCGACGATTTCGAAGGCGTCCGTGGTGCCGCCGATGAGTTCGACGACGATATCGACGGCCGGGTCCTGGACGAGTTCGTGCCAGGAGGTGGTGAGGATTTCAGGAGGGACGGCGGATTTGGTGGCGCGGGTCTTTTTAAGATCCCGGACGAGGATTTTACTGATGCCGAGGGAGACGTCTTTGCCGGTGCGGTCTGAGATAAGTTCGCCGTTTTTCTCGATGGTGTTCCATACGCCGGAGCCGACGGTGCCGAAGCCCGCCAAGCCGATTCCTAATTTTTTACATTCGCTCACGCGAGCAGGCTAGGCGGCAGGCCTGAAATCTCAAACTTCAAAATCGAAATCTTCCCTTCCCGTATTGGCATAAAAAGGGACACGCCCTGCCGGAGGATTTATGAGACACTCAAAAGCTTGGCGAGCCCTTCGCCCGCATAACTGGGCGGAGGGCTCGTGGGACGCCTCGGATAAATTTACCGGGGTATCTGTGAGCCATCAAAACTCCATAGGGAGTCCCTCTTGGATCCCAAGCAAAATCGACAGGGTCACGAAGAACAAGTTCAAGCCCTCCGCGGCCCCTGTCCTCAAGAAACTTTGGTTGGAAATGTCGCCAAGTGAGGTTTTTTCGCGTTAATCATATTAATGATTTGGCGCGCCATCAGGTGACAATGCGCACCGGTGCGGGCGGTGACTAGATCGCCGTCGATTACTAGATCCTGATCGGTATAAATTGCGCCCATATTGATCGCATCGGCGTGCAAATTGTTATGAACCACAATTGGACGATCTTTCACCAACGAAGGCACTGGAGCCACCAGCCACATGCCGTGACAGATAATTCCTTTGATTATATTTTCGTTGGCGAAGGCGCGCACGAGAAACTCGGTAGCGGGCGGCAATTTGGCGACATCGTCCGTGTAACGCAGCCGATCGGACACAATTCCCGAAGGAACGATGATGGCATCGTATGAAGCCAGTTCCTCATCACTCATGTCCTCGAAGCTTTTTTCAGGTATATTGAGGGGCACATGCCACTCGTGACCTTGAAATTGAATGAAGGTCTGGCCCCACATCCGGGTAAGAAAATCGAGTTGGATATTCTCTTCCTGGAAGCGGTGTTGGTAATACCAGATTTCAGGTTCGTAGTAGTCGCTCTCGATTAGAACGCCGATTTTTTTACTAGAGCTCATATGGTCTGTTTTGAGGGTGTTTAAAAGTTGTGCTGAGCCAGGCCGAAAGCCATGGGATTCCGGCCTGACTTGAGAACACTTCAATCGATTTGCGCTTGAGCGGTATCCGATTGAGCTACAGCAGTTTCAATCAGTTCAGCTATATCGTTGTAGCCGTGTGAGCGTGCAAACTGCGCAGGCGTTTCGCCTTGATGATTTTCCTGATCGAGGGGAACGCCGTACTCCAACAGGGCTTTGACGCATTCGATATGGCCATGCCAGCAAGAATCATGGAGCGCTGTGTAACCATTGTAAGGCCCTTGCGCGGTTAGGTCGACGGTTGGCGACATTTCCAGAAGCACTTTCAGCGCCTCGGGTTGGCCGGCATAGCAGGCTTTGTGAGCCGGTGTAGCAGCCATCAGGTAATCGTTGATAGTTTCTTTCGCGCCTGCGGTAATCAATTCGCGAACGATGTCGGCATAGCCCATGAAGCAGGCCACCAACAACGGTGTCTGGCCATCGTTACCAGAGCCGACAACAGGTGTTTTTTCATTCACATCAACGCCCGCTGCGATGAGCTTTTTCACTTCATCCAGATCGCCAGCACCAACTGCTGCCATTAATTTCTGTGAAGCGATGATTTGCTCGTCCTGAGCTTTTTTATCCAAACACAATTGCAGGATGTCCCGTCCCCAAGCTTCATCGGAAGGAGTGGTGAATCCGGCTGTCCAGACAGGTTCCGTACCCAGGAAATCGAATACAGTTTGCTGGTGATGGCCAACAATATTGACTGATGCGCCGCGCGAGAGCAGGAATTTTACCATGCCGGTCCGCTTGGCCCACACAGCATCAATGAGCGGTGTGTGACCGGTAGCTGCCGATTGAAGGTTTATGAAAGCACCCCGATTAAGCAGCAACTCGGCTACATCTACGCACCCACTCTGAGCGGCCTTGTGGAGCGGCGAAGCACCCAGCGAGCTATCGACGGTATGCAAATCGGCACCTGCATCAAGCAACTGTTCGACGATGCCGGGTAAACCCAGAGCACATGCAACCATGAGTGGAGTCATGTTGCTGCCAATCCGCTCGTTGGTATCCACACCCTGCTCAATGAGCGAAGCGACTTCCATATAGCTGTTTGCGCGAATGGCTTCGTAGAGCCAAAGAGTCAAAGAATCGTTAATCATATATTTTTTTGTTAAAAACTGAAATTGCAGCCTTAAAAGCGTAAATCGAGTGCGCTATCCTGGTCTGGGATAGCGCCCAACTCTGGTGGGGATTCCGCTAAAAAACGAAAGGATCAGGAGCTAATAAACTCCCGATCCTTGCTTACCTTAGCGACAAAGCGCGTAGAGTTTATCGACGTCCTTGCCGGTATTTTTGTAATGCTCGAGCGCGATTTCCAACAACGTGAACCCGTCGTCGTAACCAACAGGCACTGGATTTTCCATGCTTTCGAGGTAGACCAATCCGCCAAGGCTGACGAAATAAGTCATCATCGGAACTTTGGCATCCGCGTCAACGACGAGGGTGTGTGCTTCACCCGGCGGCTCCCACAAAAAGGAACCGGTATTGGCGACCCAATCGTGTTCGAGATAGCGCCAGCTTCCTTGAATTGTAAAACCGTAAACACCTGCTGGATGGTAGTGAGGATTAAGTTGGGAACCCGGTTGCACGCGCAGGATGTTCGAAAACCCTGGCTGAGAGCGATTTCCAAACCAAAGTGGAATGAAATCGACACCTGGAATGTAAGGGATCCAGTTGTCTTCATCCGCCATGAACTCAGGTGTGACATCGACTGTATAATCGTGGAAGACCCGTTTATCGGAAGGAATCAGGTCTGTGTATGATTTGAATCTGCTAATTGGCATATTTACTAGTGTTTTAGTTGTTTGTATTAATCGGGCCCGATGTATTCGAGCGAAAGTGCCTATGATCCGGCGAGGGAAAGGGCGAAATATTTATAAGGGATGATCTGAAGGTTTTCGCAGGAACTGCTGACCGGAACTGAACTGGTATATCTACCGACTTCAGTATTTGTATTAGTTTCCTGCTTCATGTTTTTCAATATTATCAAAGCGAAGCAGTGCTGCCTCCATTGCTTCCGGGTCTACCTTCAAGTGGCCGCTGAATGCGAAATTCAGTGCGCCAATAAGAAATAAGACCAGTGATATCAAAATAGCCAAAAGAGCCGTCATTCCCGCCTGAATCGAGAACCGCTCCAAGCCGAAGTAGAACGTAAATACCAGGGTCGCCACGCCACCGATAATCAATACTATCCACATCGCCCCCGGTACTCCGGTGCGGCTGGCAAGTAGGCGCAACTGCCGGCTATCGCTCACATCGGTTATGCGGTCGAGTGTATGATCGAATATCGCTGCATCCCGACTATTGGTAGCATCAGCATCCATTGAATCGCGCCATATTTGGTCAAGAGCGTGTGAAGCTCCGTTATCGCTGGTTCCACGGTTCATTGCCGGCCATTCATCCTCAATCACGCGTGTAGCGTAATCGCGAACTCCTGCGCGGATTTTGGTTGTGACTGGCTCGGAAAAGCCCGGTGCGAAACGGTAAATGTCGATAAGCGCGTTTGCTTCGCGCTCGGCAACAATTTCAGCTTCGCCGAACCGTTCCCATACGACCAAAACGACAAACGCCAGAAGTATGGCGTAGATCGCACCAATCACTGCCAGAATAAATCCGCCAACATCATGGTGCGTGCGCAATCTTTCAGGAGAGACGACACACCGCACCAAGCCTAGGGCCAAAACCGAAGCCGACATTGTGCCGCCGACAACAATGAGTCCCTGTAACCATAAAGGATGTATCATGAAGCAGAACTATTGGAGTTAACGCCCGTTCCAATGGGGAACGGGCGTAAATTCCTGTTTGAATTAAATGGCTGGTGTAACCGGTGCGATACGAACTTTTACTTTCAGATCAGTTTGTATGTGCTCCATGCGCAAGCCGCCCGCGCGTCGGCGCTCCAGCATTTTCTGATGAGACATACCCGAGGATGAAGGCAGTTTAACGGTCAGCGCCTCAGCGTCGAAGTCGGTGTAATCTTCGCCATCAATAGTTACGGATTCGATCTTGATGCTGCCCGGCGGCAACAGGTCAGGAGCAACGCGCAGGATGTCATCCTTGAGCCCACCTATCTTGGGCTTGAAGTGGAAGTCCATAGGCTGCTTCGTGATAAGGAGGTTGGTGTAAACTGCAGCAAGATAGCAGAGTTCGATCGAGTGGTATGCGCCCATCGAGTGGCTGCCTTTGTTCCGCTCGTTGCCGAGCAAATATGGCAATCCGTTGGCGAGAACATTGAAGTAAACACCACCGGTATCGGTATCGAGGAACCAGGCATTATAGAACGCAGCCGATTCCTGGGCCAGTTTTCTATATTCGTCCTTCTCGAGGCAACCGTTCAAAATCAGATAGGCAAGGATTCCCTGCTCCTGCTGCCACCAGGCCTTGCGGTCATGGAAAGCGAGACGATGGAAAGTTTCGCCTTCGCCCAGGTGGCGTTCAGCTACGTCATACCAGCCTCCACGCTGCTTATCCATGCCGACTTCGGGCATGGTATCGGCAAGTTTTGTGGCGAGATCCACATATTTATCTTTGGGGCGCAGGGAGTTCATGCGCATCAAATTCCATGCGATTTTGAGATCGTGACCCGCTACAGCGCGGTCCTGTTGCCATCCCCAGGTTTTATCGGCAGTCCAATCGTCAAAGAATTTTTCCTGCACGAATGGTGATCCATCGGTTGCCGGGAAACGGTTCTCAATGGTGTCGAACGTGTATTCGAGGAAATCAGCAAACTCTTCCCGACCCGTTGCGAGATAAAGGTTAATGAGATAGGCAGGTGCGTGGTCACCAACCGAATTCCAGTTTTTGCGCGCCTGATTGTGGCCCAGTGATTCGTCCTTCGGATCGAACGTGTTGGTCGTAATGTGAGAGTAATATCCACCCAGTTCGCTGGAATCGAAGTAGTATTGGTTGAACAGTTCGATTGTTTTCTCGGCGTCCGACAGAATGCTTGGATCGCCGGTGATGCGGTAGGTTTGGATCGGTCCGGCAAGTGCATAAATTTGCTCGTAGGCAGGGAGGGCACCGTAATCGTCTCCGAACAGCGATCCCAGATGCTCCTTGTTGCCATCAGGGGTTATTTCCAGCGCGTGGAGCCAGTAAACAACGCCTTCTTTGTCACGCTTGGCGATTTTCTCCTGAAGATACTTGGTGCCTTTTTCCGCGGCCTCAAGGAAGCGGTCGTCGCCTGTCAGCAAATAAGCTGATGCAAAACCGTAAACAGTTCGTGAGATGGTGTCGGTCTCCTGGATGCCACTTGGTAATTTGTCGCCGTTAAGGAACAGATTGGTCCGGTATTTCGAGAAGTCGATGGGACCTCCCTCAAACTGTGCATCCAGTTGGAAATTGGCAATTTCACTTGCCTGCTCGATCCACCAGTTGGGTTTTTCGAAGCAGAAGTCCTGGGGTGCCTTGCCTGGGAAAACCAGATGTTTGGCTTCAAATTTATTGTCGCCATCTTCCGGGTAGAAAACGCCGTAGGCGAACATGTAGGTCCCTGGCACCATAAGCGTGTCCAGAGAATCCATGGCGTCCTTGTAGTGCCCGCCGAGGTTGTGCACGAACTCACCGAAGGTGGCCGATGTCACCTTGCCCGAGAATTCCGTGCCTCCCGGTGTTTTGATGGTGAAAGTGCCCAGCTGTGTGTCCGCTACAGTTATGTAGCCAGCGATGGTATCGGAAAATGGCCAGTTGATTTGGTTCATTGATTTATAAGTTGATTAGATTATTTGCTGAGGGAGAAAGATATTGGTCAGGTATCGATGGGATTTTGCTTATGGGCGTTGGTCGTTGCCCGGGGTTTTTCCGATAGCCTCCGAGAGCTCGCGTGCACTGGCGGCAGAATTGGCGAGGGATGCTTTACCTGCTGGTGCGCTCGATTGTTTCTCTTTGGAGATGAGCACCACCACACTGCGAGCAGTCACGATGTAGTTATTTCCTGAAACGGGAATTTCATCACCTGGCTCAGATATATCCTCGGGAGAAACCAGAGATGTATCGGCCGAGCGGTGCCAGTCACGCCCAGGCACCTCGGGGAGATCGAATGTGAGGGGCTCCCAGTGCATATTCATCATCACATGTAGGTCCGGGTCAGCGCCGAAACCGGCCATGGTGAACGCAAGGGCACGGGCCTGAGGGTCGTCCCAGCCCGGAGCATTGAGTTGGCATCCGTGCCATGAGATATCAGTGAGGCCGCGCTCGTTTTTCTGTCCGGTGTAATTATTTGCACGGCGCAAAGTTGGATGACTTTTGCGGAACTGGATCAGGCGTGAGAAGAATCGGTAGCAGTCGGCGTGTTTTTCGACCAACTCCCAGTCGAACCATGAAATCGCATCGTCATGGCAGTAAGCATTGTTGTTGCCGCCTTGGGTCCGGCGCACTTCGTCGCCACCGCAGATCATCGGAACGCCTTGTGAGAGCATCAATAGCGCAGCAAAATTTTTCACCTGTTGGTTGCGCAGCTTCTCGATGGCAGGATCATCGGTTGGGCCTTCGGCGCCACAGTTCCAACTCAGGTTGTCACTTGCTCCGTCATTGTTATCTTCACCGTTGGCCCAATTATGTTTCTCGTTGTAGGAGACGAGGTCATTGAGGCTGAACCCATCATGACAGGTCACGAAGTTGATACTGTTGATCGGCAACTCGCTGGCATTGCTGAATAGGTTCGCACTTCCCGCAATCGCGTCGGCAAGTTCACCGATGACTCCACTGTCACCCTTGATGAAACGGCGCACGGCATCCCGGTAATAGCCGTTCCATTCTCCCCAGCGATAGCCGGGGAAATGTCCGAGTTGGTTTTCTCCGGCCGCATCCCAGCACTCGGCGATAACCTTCGTGTCAGCAAGGGTCTCGGATAACTCGATCTGCCAGATTACCGGCGGTTTAGCCAGAGGTGCGCCATTTTCATCGCGAGTCAGAATTACGGCTTCATCGAAGCGGAATCCATCAACATGCATCTCACGAACCCAATATTCGAGCGAGTCGAGAATGAACTTTTGGACCATCGGATGGTTGGCGTTGATCGTATTTCCACACCCGGTGTAGTTCATGTAATATTCCCGGGCCTCCGGAGGCAGAATATAATAGGTGCTGTTGGCCAATCCCTTGAATGAAATGGTCGGGCCGTTCTCATTGCCTTCCGAGCTGTGATTGTAAACCACATCGAGAATGACCTCGATTCCGGCGCGGTGATACGCTTTCACCATATCCCGGAATTCGTTCAGGTGCTGTCCCATGTGCGGGGACATGCAATAGCTGGAGTGAGGCGCGAAGAATCCAACTGTGCTATAACCCCAGTAGTTGCACAGGCGTGAGCCATCGGGCATTTCCCGCACTCCTTCTTTGATGTCGAAATCAAAAACCGGCAGCAGTTCGACAGCGGTGATGCCCAGTTCCTGCAGATACGGAATCTTCTCGATCAGACCGGTGTAGGTGCCTGCCTTGACCCGTTCGACGCCGGAAGTAGGGGATTTTGTGAAGCCGGCGACGTGCATCTCATAGATGATCGATTCTTCCATCGGACGATTGATCGGCTTATCGCCCTCCCAATCGTAGTCGGAAGCATCGATAACGACGGAGCGCATGGAAGTCGCGAGATTGTCTTCACCATTGCAGGCCGCTCCGCGATCCCATAGATCGTCGGTGTTTCCGAGGGCATATGGATCGATGAGAACTTTGTTACGGTTGTAACGATCCCCACGGCTGCCGACATCGTGTGGGCCACTGACCCGGTAGGCGTAGTGAGCGCCGGGTTTTAGCCCGACCACATAGATGTGCCAGAAATGGAACGACTTGTTTTTGATGGGATCCAGATGGAAAGTCTGGGATGGCTCGATTGTATCGTGGCTATCGAACACCAACAGTTCAACCTCAGTGGCCGCGTCTGAATAGAGTGAGAAATTGACACCATTTTCATCAGGCAAAGATCCCAGGGGATGAGTCTTTCCTGCTTCGGTTTCGTAGCTAGTGGCTTCGCCGGCTATCGTGGTAGAATTTATCATAAATAGGAATCGTAAGTAGTCTGTAGGCTGAATAGGTGAGCTGGAAAAAAGGGTGATTCTGGCTTTCGAGGAGGCCTACGTTAGACATGTGCCTTCGCCACCGATGTCTAACCCGCTGAAAAAATGCCGACAGGGCGCAGAGTGAGATTCGCTACAGAATCCTGAATCAGAGGAGCTTCTCAGCTGGGGACTGAAAGCAATTCTACAGCTGGGTATTTTCATAATTTGGGAGAAATTATTAATATCGCTTGATTACTCGATAGGGTTTATCTTCTGCGTAAAAAGTGGCAAGACTTTAAAAAATTAATCTCCTGTTTTCGTAGGATCTAACAGGTTTTAGGCGGGTAATCGAAATGCGTAAAAAACTTCTTATCGGGTCATGTATGAGCTTCGCGGAAGTAATATTTTCCGAGGATGGGGCGAGGTGCTTGTTGTGCTTTTCCCGCGGGTAAAACTAGACCTACAGTAATGCTGGGGAAGGGAAGCCTTTCCTGATGAAGAAAGGCTGAAGCAGAGAGGGCAAGCATTCACCCCCAGATGAGGTCAAAGAGAAGGATGCGAATCTCTTGTTTTTTGGAAAAAGAAAAGCCGCCTTCTTTCGAGGGCGGCTTTCGCTGGGTGGATTTAACCCGGAGATCCGGATGCGGAAGATGTTAGTCTTCCGATTTCGAGATGGAATCGCGCATGGTCGTGTCTGATTTGATGTTCTCCATCCTGTAGTAGTCCATGACGCCGAGGTTTCCGGAGCGGAATGCTTCGGCAAGGGCAAGTGGGACCTGGGCTTCCGCTTCGACGACTTTAGCTTTCATCTCAGCTACGCGGGCGATCATTTCCTGCTCGAGGGCGACGGCTGCGGCGCGGCGGATTTCTGCTTCTGCCTGTGCCATGTTTTTGTTGGCTTCCGCCTGGGCTTCCTGGAGTTGGGCGCCGACGTTTTCACCTACGTCCACGTCTGCGATATCGATGGAGAGGATTTCGAAAGCGGTGCCTACGTCGAGTCCGCGTGCGAGCACGACTTTGGAGATGGAGTCCGGGCTTTCGAGGACGACTTTATAGGTCTCCGCGGAGCCGATGGTGGTGACGATGCCTTCACCTACGCGGGCGATGATGGTGTCTTCCTTGGCACCGCCGACGAAGCGGTCAAGGTTTGTGCGGACGGTGACCCGGGCGCGGACTTTCACCTGGATGCCGTCCTTGGAGACGCCGTCGATGGTGGAGCGGCCGGAGTTGGCGGCAGGGCAGTCGATGACTTTCGGGTCAACCGAGGTGCGGACGGCTTCCACCACGGATTTCTCGGAGCCTTTGGTGGCGAGGTCAATTGCACAGGCGCGGTCCCAATCGAGTTCGATTCCGGCTTTACGGGCGGCGATGAGTGCCTGAATGGTAGGGAGGACGTTACCGCCGGCGAGGAAGTGGGCTTCGATTTCGTTGATGTCGATTTCGATGCCGGCTTTCTTGGCGGTGATGCGTGAATCGACGATCGGGCCGTAGGGGACCTGACGGAGGCGCATGGCGATGAGATCCGAGAAGCCCACGTAGGCACCTGCGAGCCAGGCGCGGAGCCAAACGCTGAAGAAGGAGAAGACGACGAAGATGATGACTAGGCCTACTATGCCCAGAATTACGAGGAGGATGGTGGCGATGGTGGGTTGCATGGGATTACTGAGTTCTTACGGTGAGTTGGAAATGGTTTGCTTCGGTGACAAGGAGGTCTGTTCCTGCTGGAATTTGGCCGGATTGGGAGGTGGCTTCGTAGCGTTTTCCATCAATTAGGATGTATCCGCTGGGTGAGAGAACGGTGACGGATTTTGCGGTTTTGCCAATCAATTCCCGAGCATCATTTGAGAGTGCTGAGGAGGTGCCGTCGACTTCCTCGTTGAGGAAAAACCGTTTTCCGAAAGGTGTTTTTGGCAGGATCTTGAACTGTATGTAGAAAACGATGAGTGCGGCGACGATTGTGCAGGCAATTGCGATGATACCTTCTGTGAGGCCCAGCTGGACAAAGGAAAGGACGCACCCGGTGAATAGTAGAACCCCTCCGGCGAGGCCGAGGATGGCGCCGGGGACGAGGACTTCCGCGGCAAGTAGGAGAATGCCGATGGTGAAGAGTATGATGATGAGTGTCATGGGTGCGCGGGTTGTGGATTCGGCATTTCTAAAACCGGCTCCACGGTGAGCTCGAATTCATTGGCGGCGACGACCTTGACGGTGGAGCCGGGAGGGAGTGTGCCGATTAGAAGGCGGGCGTCGTAGCGTTTCCCTCCGACCTCGATCTGGCCGGACGGGAAGAGTGCGGTGATGGCTTGGCCGGTGGCACCGATGAGTGCGGGGGCGGAGCGGGCGTTGGAGGATGGCGTGGTTTCACCGCCGATGGCGTTTTCCAGGACCATTTTACCCCAGAGGCCACCTTTGGGCATGTAGCGGAGGAGGACGGCGAAGATGAGGATGGCTCCGACGGTGCCGGAGAAGAGGTTGATGAGTGGGCGGAGGAGGAAGTTGCTGCTCCATGGGATGGGCTGATCCGGCCAGATATCCGACATGGACCAGAGTAGTGAGCCCGCCATGAGGAGCGCTCCGGGGATGGCCAGGACGAAGAAGCCGGGGATGAAAAAGACATCGATCAGGACAAGGAGGAATCCCAGCGCGAATATGAGTGCGGGCTCGTGACCTGAAAGGCCGGCGGCGTAGTGGCCGAAGAAGACGACGCCGAGTGCGAGGCCGCCGCTGATTCCGAAGATGCCGAATCCGGGAGTCTTGAACTCGATGAATATCAGGACCAGACCGATTGCCAGGAGTATGGGTGTGAGGCTGGTGAGAGCCTTTGCGATGTTCTCCGACCAGCTGATTTCGAGGCGGTTGGAGGTGTAGTTGTCTTTTCCGAAAAGGTTATCCATCAGGGATTCGAGGGACGGCTCGATACCCGCGGCGAGAAGTGGGGTGGCGGGATCGCCGTATTGCTCCGAGGCTTCCTGCGCGGTGAGGCTGAGGAGTTCACCCTTCGGCTTGATAATCGTTTCTCCGAATTTGAGTTCGTAGTCTTCATCGATCATAGCGGAGATGGCCATGGCGCGGTTCTTGTCCTGCCTGGAGATGGCACGGACCTTGGCTTTCAGGTAGGAAATGATTTTTAGTTTCGCGGTATTATCAATGTCCTGGCCGGTGCTGGTGATGGGGGCTGCCGCGCCGATGATGGCGGTGGGGGCGAAGTAGATTTCTTCGGTGCCGGCGGAGATGAGTGCCCCTGCGGAGATGGCTTCGGTATTGATATAGGTGATGACTTTCCCCGGGAATTTTTCGAGGGCTTTGAGCATGTCAAAGGTAACGTCGAGGCGGCCGCCGGGGGTCTCCATATCGAGGATGACGGTGTCCGCGCCTTGCTCGATGGCGGTTTTGAGTCCGCGCCGGAGGATGTAGAGCTGGGGGGCGGCGATTTCATCGCGGATGGGGATGATAACGACTTTCTCCTGTTTATCGATGGCTGCGGGCTGCTGTGCCGAGGCCAGGAAGGGTAGGAGGGCCAGAAGAAGGACGAGGAGTTTCATTTCTTTTCCCAGAAAAGCGTTTTTCCGGCGGGAACGGAAGTTAGATCGGCTGAAATCGGTGTGGCCGGGCTATCTCACGCAGGTGGTGACGAGGCGGCCGAGGGTGCGGATTGCTTCCGCCGAGCGCTTGCTCCACGAATGGCCGCAGCTGAGTCGGAGGCAGTTTTTTAATCCGCAGCTGGCGGAGAAGAGGGAGCCGGGGATTAGGCAGATATCATGCTCGAGTGCGGCGATGGATAGTAGTTCCGAATCGTATTTTTCCGGCATTTCCACCCAGAGGACGAAACCGCCCTTGGGTTGATTGACCCGTGTGCCGGCTGGGAACTCGCGGAGCACAGCTTCTCTCATCTCGGCGCAGTATTCGCCGAATAATGAGCTGACGCGGCGGAGGTGACGTTCCGCTCCGCCAATTGCGAAATATTCAGCAACGACGAGTTCGGACAGGGTGGATGAGGAGAGTGAGTGAATGGCTTTCAGGCGGCGGATTTCATCCCTGTATTTCCGTGAAATGACCCAGCCGACACGTATGCCGGGCGCCAGCCATTTCGAGACAGAGCCACATTGGATGACCCGGCCGTCCTTATCGAATCCGGCGAGCGCGCTGGGACGGGGGCCGGAGTGGCCGAGCTCTCCGTATAGATCGTCCTCTATCAGGGCGAAATCGCGGGCTATGGCGAGGTCAACAAGTTGTTTCTTGGTATCGTCCGGCATGCAGGAGCCCAAGGGGTTTTGAAAGCTGGGTTGGACGATACATGCGGCGATTTTGTAGTTTGTGGAAAGTTCTTCCAGAGCGGTGATGCTGATGCCTTTTTGGGCATCCATGGGGACTTCCACGACGTTTAGCCCGAAGTCTTTGCAAAGGTGGAGGATGCCGAAGTAGGTGGGGTTCTCCACTGCCACGACATCGCCGGGGCTGGTTGTGGCACGGAGGGCGAGGGCCAATGCCTCGGTGGCTCCCTGGGTGGTAACGATATCATCAGGATCCGCCTGGACACCGGCAGAGAGCATGCGCCTGGAAATGATAGCCCGCAGTTCTTTGCGGCCGGGTGCCATGGAGTAGCGGAATGCGGCGGCTCCGTGACGGCGGATGAGGGCGTTGGATAATGTGCTGAGGCGTTTGTGGGGAATGATTTCATCGCCGGGGGCCGCAGCGCCGAAAGGGACTATCCGGGGATTTGCGACGGCTTCGATAACAGCCTGCATGATCTGGGGATACTGGACAGTGATCGGTTTCCGGGATTGCTCCGATGGTTTCGGGAGCTGGCCTGCTGTGACGATAGGCGGACGCACGAAATAGCCTGACCTGGGTCGGGATTGGATAAGGCCGAGGCCCTCCAGGCGTGAGTATGCCTCCATTGCGGTTGTGACGCTGACATTCTGCTCCCGGCTGAGGCGGCGGACCGAGGGGAGTTTGCTTCCGGAAGGAAAGGTTCCGGCACGGATCAGGCCTTGGATTTTTGTGGCCAGTTCCTGATATAGTGGGGTGTTCATGGAGATCTTCCGCTTACTTTCGGGGTGGGATTCTATGTGTCCAGAGACAGATTACTGGTTGGGATTGCAGTACAGTCACTTCGAAAATATTCTGTACCATATACAGATCGTATTGTCTGCATCTGTTCTGGTCTAAAAGGGAGTGATAGCTTCTGTTTTATGAAGATTGAACAGATACATGGCGGATCCCCTGAGGTACAAGAGGCTCGGATTGGAGAGGAATTGAGAAAGGGGCGGTTAAAGCTTGGGAGGCTTATAAGGCGTTATTTTGAGACTCCGATGGGGTGCGAGATTGCGGCGCGTTTGATCAAAGGTGAGGACTTGGGTGGTAAGTAGTCTTCGGCTGTAGTGTCTGTAATTGACGTGACATGAGTGGCTTGCGACTTAGTCTGCGAATTTGCAGTCAGGCAGGTAAATTATGAAAACTAGCAAGCGCCCGAGGGTGTGGATCTCGATAGGTATGGGAGCGGTTTTCCTGATATCCCTGAATATATCCGAAGCTGCCAGATATTACGTAAGCGCTGGTGCAAAGGACAGTGGGGAGGGAAGTTTTGAGCGGCCGTGGGGGGCCATAGAAACCGCGGTAGACAACCTGAAAGCCGGTGATTCGTTATATTTCCGTGGTGGAACATATCACGAGCGTCTGGTTCTGAAGGGGCTCAAAGGTTCTGAAAAGAAACCTATCGTGATCTGTAACTTCACGGATGAAAAGGTGGTGCTGAGTGGTAGCCGGCTTCGAGTGCCCGACGGCGGGCGGACGGGTCTGGTGGAGATCGAAAACTGCGATTTTATACAGATCCGCGGGCTTGAAATAGCTGATTACAAGACTACATCCGCGAAGGCGATTCCGTGTGGGATTCAGATAGAAGGAAAGGGGAAGGGCATCCAAATCCGCAACTGTGAGGTGCGGGGAATTGAGCAGAATAGCTCCAGGGAGAACGCGAATGGATTTGGGATCTGTGCTTACGGAAACTTGAGGACGCCTATCGATTCACTGGTTCTGAAAGGGAACTGGGTTCATGATTTACGGACCGGGCAGAGTGAGTCCGTGGTGTTGAATGGAAATGTGGTGAATTTTTCGGTGAAGGATAACCGGGTGAATGATTGCAATAACATCGGGATCGATTTCATCGGTTATGAGGGGACTGCTCCGGGTGGCTTTGATCGTGCGCGTGGTGGTGTTTGCACGGGGAACGTAGTTTACAATATCGATAGCTCTTCGAATCCCGCATATGGTGGGAGTTTTGAGAAGGGAGGCGGGGATCGTTCAGCCGCAGGTATTTATGTGGATGGGGGGACGGATATCCGGATTATCCGCAACGAGGTGTATGGCTGCAATTTTGGGATCGAACTTGCCAGTGAGCATGCGGAAAAATCGACCGATCATATCGAGGTTTCGAATAATTTGATCCGACATAACCAAGGCCCCGGGATTATTATGGGCGGCTATGATTCAAAACGGGGAACTACGAGAGATTGTGTGATCAATAACAACACAATCTACCGGAACGACACACGGAGGACCTATGGTGGTCAGATTGGGATACAGTTTTTTTTCGAGAACAACATGATCATCAACAACATGATCTGGGCGGATAAGAAAACGAAGCAGATGATAGTGCACTATGTGGAGGGCGGAAGCTCTGATCAGCGGGCTTTTGGAGCCGGAAACCTGATCGATGCGAATGTGTATTTCTGTGAGGGGGATAAGGAGAGCATCGAATTCGGGCTGAATGCGGATGGTGTTAAAAATAGGTCGTACCCAGGGCTGAGTGCGTGGCGGAAGGCGATCAACGGGGAGGATAAATCGATGTTCGAGAATCCGGGTTTTTGGACTGCTGCGCCGGACATAGGGGCGGAGAAGGAAGCTTTCCAACTTACCGGTCAATCATCGTGCAGGGACAAGGGACGGGCTACCGCAGCGGGCGGAGGATTTGATTTTTTCGGTAAAAAAAGGGTTCACAATTCGCGGGTCGATATTGGGGCTTCCGAGTATCAATAACGGCCGGAAAAGCTGGGGAATAGCCTTGTATGGAAGCGGGTTTCTTGGGAAACGGGCTCTCCCATGAGAATCCCAAGCGCTCTAATTTTCCTGTTACTGCCACTTTCCTGTATCGCCAATGCCGAGGAGTCTCCGTGGGAGTTCACGGGCGCGGCCGGGTTGTCCTATACGGATGGGAATTCGGAATCGATGGCCTACTCGCTTCAGTTTCTAGGATCATATATCAAGGATAAGGAGGAGCTGTATTTCGGGACGGATTATTTTTACTCCGAGGATGGAGATACCAAGAGCACGGATTCGCTGAAAATTTACGGTCAGTATAATCACAATCTGACCGAACGGTTCTATGTGGGCGGGTATGCGGCGTATTTCCGTGATAGTGTGGCCGATATCGATTACCGCATGGATCCTAGTTTGCTGGTGGGTTATCGGGTGATTGCGCGGGACGATCTGAAATTAGCTTTCGAATTCGGTCCGGGTTATACCTGGGAGGAGCAATCCGGTGTGAAGTCCGACTTTGCTACCCTGAGGTTTACCGAGAAATTCGAGTGGAGTTTCAGCGAGAACAGCAAGCTGTGGCAGGCTGTTTCCTTTACGCCGAGTGTGGAGGATTTTTCAGACTATCTGTTGGATTTCGAGGCGGGTATCGAAACGCGTATTACATCAGCTTGGTCGTTGCGGACGTTTGTGAGGCACCGGATCGATAGCACTCCTGCCGTGGGGAAGGGACGCTCGGATACTTCATTGATCCTGGGGCTGGCTTACGAGTTGGGAGGTTTACCTGAGCCTGATGAATCCGGTGGTAGACGCAGTCTGATGCCGGGTGAGGAAGCGGAACCGGTGACTCCAAAGGGCTGGGTTTCCATTGCTGCACTGGGTTTTACCCTGAATCAGGGGAATTCGGAAAGCACCGGTCTGACGTTTAGCTGGACCACGGCGCATCGCAATGCGGAGCGGGAGTTTTTCTTCGATCTGGCTCAGGTTTACCAGGATGACAATGGTGATACATCCAAGGATCAGACAACGTCACGGGTGCAACTGAATCACATTGTGAGTGATCGCTTCTACATAGGTTCGAAAATCAGTTATCTGCGGGATTCAGCGGCTGACATCGATTATCGGGTGACTCCGGGGATTCTGGGAGGATACAAGTTAATCAAGACCGATGATACGAGTTTGGCGGTGGAGGCCGGGCCGAGTTACACCTTCGAGAGTTTGGGCGGAGAGAGTGATACTTATGTGTCGGTGTTTGCGGCCGGACGATTTTCGCATCGGTTCAATGAGCGCTTTGCCTTCAATCAAGCCCTGGAATACACGGCTGAAATTGAGGACTTTGAGAATTACTCGATCCTCTTTACGGCAGGTCTGGACACGAAGATCAGTGATCGACTGATTTGGAGAATTGCAGGAAATTATACCTACGATAATCAGCCCGCTGTTGGTCGGGAAGAGGCGGATACTTCCCTGACCAGTTCGGTTGCGGTGAAATTCTGATTCCGGGTTTCTAAACGGCTATTCCGAAGATTTTTCCGACCAAGGCGGTCAGTGCCATCGCGAGAGTGCCCCAGGTGCACATGCGTAGTGCGCCTCTCAGTGGGGAGGCGCCGCCGATCTTGGCCGCAAATGCGCCCAAGGCGGCGAGGGTGATGATGGCGCACGCGGGAACCACCCAGAAGATAGAACCAACCGGTGCGATGGTGGTGGTGATGAGCGGTATGGCCGCGCCGATGGCGAACATGCCGCCGGAAGTGAGTGCTGCCTGATAGGGGCGGGCGCTGAGTTCCTCGATAATTCCGATGTCGTCGCGGGCGTGGGCGCCGAGTGCGTCGTGCTCCATGAGTTCGTGGGCTACCTGGTCCGCGAGCTCGGGATTGAGGCCGCGTTTCCGGTAAATTTCCGCAAGTTCCTTGAGTTCGCCTTCGCGGTTGTTCTCGAGGGAGTCGATTTCGATTTTGAGATCGGCAACTTCGATATCATGCTGGGATCTGACGGAGACGTATTCACCGGCGGCCATGGACATTGCGCCGGCGGCCAATCCGGCTGTGCCTGCCAGGAGGAGAGTTTCGCTGCTGGCTCCAGCGACTGCGATGCCGGTGATGAGGCAGGCGGTGGAGACAATTCCATCATTGGCACCGAGAACAGCTGCTCTGAGCCATCCTGAACGGTGGATGCGGTGGGGTTCAATATGGCTCATTTTAGCGATGCGGTTCTGACGGAGCAGTTAGAATTAAGGCGTGGATGGTTGCGAGTCAATGATGCTCCGGCATGTGTGTTTGTCTTCCGGTTTTGCGTGCTCTCAGGGCTTGCAGTTTTTCGCCGGAAGGCGAGTTTGGAGGCAGAACACATGACTTATCAGGAGGCGATCACTTGGCTATTCGGCACGCAGCAATTCGGTATCAAACTGGGGCTGGAGGGGCCGCGGAATTTGCTGAAGGAGTTCTTGGCCTTCCCCAAGTATGGGGTGCAGGTGGCGCATGTGGCGGGAACGAACGGAAAGGGTAGCACGTGTGCGATCATGGATCGGGTGGCGCGTTCCTGCGGGCGGAGGACGGGGCTTTTTACCTCGCCGCATTTGATTGATTACCGGGAGCGGATGCAGGTTTCCGGCGAAATGATTTCCGCAGAGCGCTGTGCGGAGCTGCTGACCGAGGCGAGGGAGGTGTGCGAGGGGCTGGATGTGCATCCGACGTTTTTTGAGATTACTCTGGCGGTGGCGATGCGGTGGTTTCGCGAAAGGGAGTGTGAGTTAATTATTCTGGAAACGGGGATGGGTGGGAGACTGGATGCGACGACTGCAGTGCCGGCGGATGTGTGCCTGATAACCCCGATAGCGATGGATCACACCCAGTGGCTGGGGGATACGCTGGGGAAGGTGGCTGGGGAGAAGGCCGGGATTTTCCTGGAGGGAGTGCCGGCGTTTTCAGCGCCGCAGGAGAGGGAGGCGGAGGCTGTTTTAAGAAAGGAGGCGAATGAGATGCGCACGCCTCTGGAGTTTGTTACGGAGCCGTTGACCGGGTATGGGATAGCGCTGGCGGGGGAGCATCAGAAATGGAATGCGGCGCTGGCACTGGCTGGTCTGCATGGGCTGGGGATTCACCTGGGATCGGAAAGTGTGGCGGATGGGTTGAAGAATGTATCGTGGCCGGGGAGGTTCGAGAGGATTTCCTTTAGGGGGAAAGAAGTAATTCTGGACGGGGCGCACAACCCGCATGCTGCCGAGGTTCTTAAAAATACCTGGGGGCGTGAAATAGGAGTGAAAAAGGGGACGCTGATCTTCGGTGCGGTGGAATCGAAGGATATCTCAGGGATTTTCCGGGAGTTTCAGGGACTTACGGAGCGGGTGATATTCTGCAAGGTGGGTACGATGCGTGGGCTGCCTTTGGAGGAGCTGATCAAGGTTTTGCCCGAAGATAAACAGGCCGCTGCGGAGGGCTACGAGAGTTTTTCCGAAGCGATTACAGTGGCTGCCGGATACGATGGGCCGGTTTTGGTGGCCGGTTCGCTCTTCCTGATCGGGGAGGCGCGGGCGATGTTACTTGGAGGGGATTTCCTGGCGAGCGGGCAATGAGCCCGGCTAGAGAACCTCGCTGACGAATTTTTCCTTTTCGAAGATGGCGAATTTATCCGGTTCCTCGCCGGTGCCGATGAAGCGTGGGGCGATTTTCAGGGTATCATAGATGGTGACGGCGATGCCGCCTTTTCCTGAGCCATCCAGTTTCGTGACGATGAGGCCATCGAGCGGGCTGGCTTTGTGGAATTCCTTTGCCTGGTTCATGGCGTTGGAGCCGGTGGAGGCATCGACGACGAGGAAGGTCTGGTGAGGGGCACTCGGGTCCTGTTTCGCGATGGTGCGGCGGATTTTTCCGAGTTCTTCCATGAGGTTGTGGCGGGTATGGATGCGGCCGGCGGTATCACAGATGAGGAAATCCGCGTTTTCCTCGATGGCTTGTTTATGGGCGTTGAAGCAGACGGAAGATGGGTCCGAGTCTGGTTTTCCTGTGATGACGGGTATGTCCAGGCGGGTGCCCCAGCGTTGGAGTTGCTCGACGGCGGCGGCGCGGAAAGTATCTGCGGCGGCGAGGCGGACGGAGTGACCGCGGTTTTTCAGCCAGAGACCTAGTTTAGCGGAGGAAGTGGTTTTTCCGGTGCCATTGACTCCGACCACGAGGATGACGGTGGGCATTCCATCCGCGCGGGGTGCGAGCGGTGGGGTATCTTCCGGGAGGGCGCTGGAAAGGCGGCGACGGGTGACTTCCACCACGTCTTTTCCTGAAATTTCCCGACCCAGATCATAGAGTTCATCGATGATGGCTATGCTTTGTTTCGCGCCGAGGTCGGAGGCGATGAGATTTGCCTCGAGTTCGTCCCAGTCGACCTCAACCTGATCGGTAATTACGTTGAAAAGCTTTTTGAAAAATCCTGCCATGGAGGGGAGAGGCTAATCGCGGGCGGGTGGTGGTCAATTGAAGATTGATGCGGAGGTGGAGCAGCGGCTAAATCGTGTTGTGCCGATTGTCCGTGTATTGTCCGATATTTTAGCCAGCCAGGTAGCGGCTGGTGAGGTGGTCGAGCGCCCGGCAAGTGTGGTGAAGGAGCTGGTGGAGAACAGTCTGGATGCGGGTGCAAAATCCGTGTTGGTGGATATCGAGCGGGGTGGGACGGGATTGATCCGGGTGACGGATGACGGTTGCGGGATGGTGAAGGAGGATGCGCTGCTTTCACTGGAAAGGCATGCGACGAGCAAGCTGCGGACTTCCGAGGATTTGGCGAAGGTGCTGACTTTGGGTTTCCGAGGGGAGGCGGTGCCTAGTATCGCGAGTGTGGCGAAGTTCCGGATGTCGACGCGGCGTGAGGAGGATGTTTCAGGGACTGAGATTTTTGTGGATGGGGGAAAACTGCGGGATGTGCGGGATGCGGGCGGAGCGCCGGGAACGGTGATCGAGGCGCGGAATTTGTTTTTCAATATGCCTGCCAGGCGGAAATTCATGCGGGCGGAAACTACCGAGGCTGCACATGTGGAGCAGCAGATCCGGCTGCATGCTCTGGCGGCGCCGGGGGTGAGGTTCCGTTTCAGGAAGGATGACAGGGTGGTGTTTGACTTGCCCGGAGTGGCGAGGACGGTCGATCGGGTGAGGCAGTTGCTGGGCAATGATTTGGGTGCGGAGCTGGTGGAGATGCCGGAGCGGATGGGGCCGGGGATGAGCGTGATGGGTTTTATCCTACCTGCGAAGCATGCGAGAAAGGGGAGAAGGCATCAATTCGTTTTCCTGAATGGTAGGCCGATTGAGGATGCGGCAGTTTCCAAAGGGCTGGCAGAAGGGTTCCGCGGGAATCTGCAGGAGGGATTGCACCCGGCGGCTTGGTTGTGGCTGGAGTTGGAGCCTGAGCTGGTGGATGTGAATGTGCATCCGGCAAAGCGTGAGGTGAGGTTTCACAGGCCCTACGATATACGGGATCTGATCTCACAGGCGGTAGTGGATTGTTTGCGTCCCGCACCAGTTGAGCCGCGGCAGGCAACTCCGGTGGAAGTCGCGCGGACGGTGGGGGAGGCGGTAGTGGCTACGCGGCCGATGTTTCACCAGATTCAGGCGGAGCTGGCGGTGGATGTGCCGGAGAGGGAAGATTTGCCGAAAAGGAAGGGTCCCGGTTTCCGTCTGATCGGGATGCTCCAGGAGAGATATGTGATTTTTGAGAGCGAGGATGGATTGGTACTGTTCGATCCCCGGGCTGCGAAGGAGCGGATCGTTTTTGAACAGCTGACCAAAGGTAGAAATGAGGGCTTGGAGACGCAGAATCTTTTGGTGCCTGTATTAATGGAGCTGGATCCGCGGGAGCTCGATCTTTTGCTACGGGAAAAAATGGCACTGATGGATGCCGGGGTTGAGGTTGAGGAATTCGGGGGGAATACGCTGCAGGTGCGCAGCCTTCCTGCTTGTCTGCCGCTGGAGGATTGCTCGGGGTATCTCGATGAAGTCTTTAGCGAGATGATTCATGGCCCCGCATCTGTGGGAAAATTTGCATTCGATAGATTGGCGCGAATTCTCGCCAATAAGGCGTCCTTGCGCCTGCGACCGCGGATTTCGGAAGCGGAGGCTTTGCTGGAGGAGTTGTTTCACTGTGATTTGCCGTATTGTGCGGCGGACGGAAGGCCTACTCTGAGTGAATATAGCCGGAAGGATATCGACCGGAGATTTGGAGTCGGAAGGGGCTGAAATAGCCATTTGAGATCCGTTCAAATTTTTCTTAAAAAAGTTAAGATTACTTAGTGAATTTTACGTAAATACTCCAAAATTCGATCCGAGTTTTGAATAGGATTTCTTCCGAAAGGTTCTCTATCCCTTGTTTTACATGGCTTACAAGCTGTTTCACATGGTTGTATTTTCGTTCAAAAAAAACTAAAAAAATCTTGTGATATGAACCTAAAAAGTTAAGATGTGTTCAGTTTCAATCCTGATTTACTTCCTGGGACCCAGTTAAATGAACTTTATCAAAACAACAACCGGCATCCTCTGCCTCGCTCTTTCCGGAGTGGCGATGGGTAGCCAGTTGTATGATCGTTTGAATGAAGTTCATCAAGACTTCCTAAAGGATCGTGGTGATGCCCTTTCCGGACTTTCGGATCCATTCGGAGTCCCGGCGGCCGCGAAAGTGGTTCTGGAAGATTCAAGGGATGAGCTGCGTCAGGCAGCTTCCTGGAAGCGTAACGTGGTTACGACAGTCTTTTGGGTTGGTGAACAGCCCACGGTAAATAATCCGACGCCGAACGATAAAAGCGCTTGGGATCAGAACTGGGAGGCTAATTACGGAGGTTACGATAATCCGAATCAGCGCGAGGGATACTTTCCTGAGAGTTTCGTTCCAGCGCTTAATCCATTTTATATTGCTCTCCCTTACAATGACATAGGCAAGGACTTCCGCCATCGCTCCGAAGCTTCCGAGGTGATCCCATGGTTCTGGGAAGCATACCAAGGCGAAGGAATCTCAGTCTGCAAAGGTCGCTGGATCGCCATTCATTTTGAAGGAAAGATCTGCTACGCCCAGTGGGAAGATGTAGGTCCGTTCGAGACGGATCACCACGAGTATGTTTTCGGAAATGAAAACGCACGCATGAACCGCAATCACGGCGCCGGCCTTGATGTCAGCCCGGCAGTCCGCGACTTCCTCGGGATGGGCAGCGGACAGA
Source organism: Luteolibacter sp. AS25 (assembly GCF_046736275.1). Taxonomy (GTDB): domain Bacteria; phylum Verrucomicrobiota; class Verrucomicrobiia; order Verrucomicrobiales; family Akkermansiaceae; genus Luteolibacter. The sequence goes on along the minus strand of NZ_CP151837.1, from coordinate 3,251,796 downwards.
GAGTCGAGTGGAAATTCGTAGAAGAATACGAGGTTCCAACCGGCCCATGGAAATTTTTCGCCAACGGGAATTCAATCGAGTTCCAAGAACCACAACTCCCGTCCTGGTAACCAAATCACCTGCAGGCAACTGCTTTCACCCACACCCGAACACCGAATCAGACGAATATAAAATAATCGAAATGAATTCTTAACATTTATTCTGGAAGCTTTCCGTCCCAGGAAATTTTCCAGGTAGCCCGGATCGGGGTTCTGTCCCGAATCGGCATGGCCGAAGCGCTAATCGCGTGGAGTCCTTGCCCTTGCCCGGTCCGGTCTACCCACCTCCCGATGAACGTCCCATTCAGAAGGAACCCAAGGTAGCTAGATGTAAAACTCCCCCACCCCTACAACCAGCCATGAAACCAACCAGCCACTGGGCTGCCGCAAAGGCAGTCTCCCTATCCGTGTGCGTGCTCACTGCATCGACACAACTCTCCCTCTCGGAAAACACTAATACGATCCCTGCCGAACCCGTCGGTTGGCTCACAGCTTATCCCACCGTGGTTCAGACCGGCACAAAACCATTCCTGACATGGGAAATTACCCACCCAGCGATTGTGGGGGATTATGTGGAAATTATTCCTCCCTCGACGGTGAACCCGACCGATGAACTGGACGTCGAAGTCCGCGTTCTGGGTAATGGCGTTACAGTCTCATCCAGTAACAGCAATTCCTACTCGTTCGTGGATGCACAGGCTACCATCAGCTTTGATGGAGGCAGCTATAAGCAAATTTTCTACGGAGATAACTATGACGTAAATCCATCGAAAGTGGTTTGGGAAAGAAGCAATATCCAGCCTGGCCAGAAAATCCGGTTTGGCGGTCGTTACTACTACAAGGGTTACGGAACATTCTACTATTCTGAAGATGGTAAGCAGAACGTTAGAACCCTTGTAGACGGAAGTATTCCTCCTACCAACATCCCTTCCTACGGGGCTCCAAGTCTAGAGGATTTCATTGCCCCATATATCGGCTCCGACGGCCGTGTGGATATTGGTCCCATGGACGTGATTGTTTTCATGGAACTTACGCATACGGACAGTCAGCAAAGCGATGAGGGATACGATCTTCAGGATCTAGTGCTTCTCGTAACGTTTACCGCGAACAACCCGAAAAATAACGACAGCAACGACGCCGATGATATTGATTCTTCCAGCACGGTGCCTTTCATGGAATATGATTCTGCTGACAGTGGCGATGGTGCATAAACCATACCTTTCAATTTGATCCCCCAATCTAATGAAACACCCCCTTTCAACTATAATTCTCAGCACGTGCCTCGCATTGGCTACCTTCGTGCAAGGAGAGTCGAAAAAGCCGGTATACAGGGATGCTGAAACGCACGTTCAAATTGCCAAAAAGCTTAAGGTAAGCAATAGCCACAACCCGATGAAAACTCTTCTTCCTTCCGAAGGAGAAGACCCATCCGTAAAGAATAGGCCTCAGGATATTATCTCATCCTCGGATGTACTTTCCTTCGGCGGATTGACAACGCTCGTGCCGAAGAAGGCGATCATGCGGATTCCCGAAATCTATGCGGACCGTATAAATAATCATGTGCCGGGCAACCGGATCGTGGGATGGTTCGAGTTCTATAGGCTGAATCGGGCGTGGATCACACCTGTGGAGGTCTCCCGGATTCAGGCTGAAGGGAAGGAGCCCATCGCTGAGGAAGTGTCGGAAAACCTCAAGAAAAACCAAAATCTGATCATTGCCACTTACTCCGCCAGCCCCATCTCGCTACTGGAGCTAAAGGTGCAGGAGGAAGAAACCCCCGAAAGCACAGAACCATGAGCCATATCACCAATAAACGTATCTGTTCAGTACTACTGGCGATAACATCTACTGCTCTGGCCCAGAACTCCGGAGATAATTTTCAAAACTTTGTCCGTCAGGTTCAACTTCCATATGATGGATCGGAAGGCACTGTCTGGAATGTGGAGGTAGAGGCTTCCGGTCAGGATTCTTCCCCGCTGGAAATCAACCCCGGGGGTGCGCGCTTCGAGCTTCATACTGTGCGTTCGGATCCCTTCGAAGGCTTTCTTTTGGATACCAAATACGTTAGCGCCTACACGCCCGTGGCAGAGGTTGCGATCCGAACGGAGGACCCCTATGAAACCGTACCGAGGACTCGGGCGGACAGGCCGTTCAACGTGGAAATCACCATGTATGGTCTGCTTGATGGCGAAGATGACCCTGACGCTTCCAAAAAGGTAAAAGTTCTCCACCATGTTCAATCCTACGGTGTCGGCGGCGATGGATCCGGAGTGGATAGGACACAGGCGTCCCTTATCGGGCAGGGCTATATCGAGAATAACGGAGAATACACTTTGAGTTATCTCGTGAGCTCCATCCCTGGCTCAGATTTGAGCAAGATCCGTGGCGAAGAGAGATTTTCAGTATATTCAATCGAAGACTACCAGTCCCCCGAGTCGCATCTTGATTCCTTGTTTGTTCAGATCTGGCCAGTCGCAGATGGAACGATTTCCGGAATCACCGATGGGCAAACCATCAAATTCAGCGCGCCTACGATTACGATAGCGGTAAACGATATTTATCCGGACTCCCAAGTTTACATCCAGGCATACGCGGGGGATGAGGAGTTGGGCACAGAAGGTGTTGTTCTTCCCGGATCTGCGATCATCGTCAATGAATCCGTCCCCCAGAACCGAACAATCACGGTCGACGGTTGGGATGACGTGATTACGGGGGATGGCACATGGACCATCGAGCTGTTAACATCCACGCCGTTCGGGATTGATCGTCTTGATTATGTCTCCTTTACTGTAGACCGGACCATCTCTGTCAACGGCTCGGTTACCACAATTGATTAGGCTTAATTTTCACCAACTCTTTTCCTTAATTCATCCCTGAAATTATCATTTCTGTAAATCAGCGAGAAGCGGGCTTTTCTGTCCTTTCTCAAGCGGTCTTCCACTTCCGTCCAAGCAATTAACAGGAGCACCCCCCTAATAGGTTCCTTATGAAACGACTGAGTCATAGTCACAAACCCGTCGTCGACAGTCTTCTGCTGTTGGTTCGGCCGAAATGTACCGTATTCGGTGGTCAGATTCGTCCGAAGTTTCTCAAACCTCTCTTCCATCTCCAGGGCCGTAGCTCCGGGATCAGTGTAGTGGACGGTCATCTCGAAGAGTCCTCCATTGAGGAACTTCCCCTCGACGGCGGAAGAGAAGGAGCCGGGCAAATTTCCACTTCTGGCCTTTACCGTTACCACCCGCAGGGACGGTTGATCGCCGGGAGAAAAAATATTAAGATCCAGCGAATGTTTGCTGGACCAGGAGATCAGCTTCTCAGGGGTGTCTCCCCAACGCAATCCGAAGGGAGGCTGAATGATCACTTGCGCGGGAAGTGGCGCAAGGCCAAGCCACAGGCCGATAAAAGTCAGGAAAACAACGTATCTGAATTTATCGATGCATCCGGGGAGTCTCACGCGACTACCTTTTCCCGAGCTTCTCTTTTCCGCAAGCAACGATCACTTGTAGGATCGGGTTTCGCGCTGGTCGAGGCCACTCTGGCGATGTCGATTCTCAGTATTGTAGGCCTCCTTTTGCTGAAACTATCGCTAAACGTTGTATTTCCCAGGCAGTATGCGCTCCAGCAGGTCCTCACGGATTCCTACCTGACGTATGAGCGTGCGTATGCGCAACGGATGCCTTTCGAGGACATTCTTGCCGATGATTCCCCATGGCCACTCTATCCGGATACCGCCACGGAAACTGTGGAGATAGGCACCCTACCGGGCGGTGTGGCGGTAACGGGAGAGATCACGAGAACCAGGATGGCCGATTCGAACAATTATCCGGTCGATGGGGGAACCGGGACGTCAGCGTCAAACCCCGCGGCTATGAAGATCTGGGTGACCCAGAGCATCCTACGCTACTCCATCGCACAACGGACCTACGTGAAGTCCAGAACCGTGGTCCGCTCGCAATGAAAGGTTACAAAAAAGCGATTCGAAAGGGCTTTACCCTACTGGAGCTCACCCTTGCCATGGCTGTCGGCGTGACAATCGGCAGTATTCTGCTCGCAATGCTAAATCAGCAGATCGCGTTCGTAAGAATTTTCCAGGCGCAGAGCTTCATCAACGAAGAGGCGCCTATTATTAGTGCGAACGTGTCGAAGCTTGTTTCACAAGCGGATAGGTTCCGCCTACATTCGTCTCTTGCGGAGGCACTGAGCGGAAATAACCCGAGTCTCACTGATTCTCCTGTTCTCGTCCTGAATTTTCGCCTCCCGGATGGAACTGTTCGTGCGGGGATACTCTCCTTCGAAGATGTTGGGGCCGGGTCTGCTCTCTATTATTACGTCGTCCCGGAGTCCGGCGTTCTTGCTGATCCGCAATGGGCGATTTCCACGAGACCCACAGATGTCTCCTTCTTTGTCGAAAATGGAATTCTGAGAACAAAAATAACCGGCCCGGCTGGAGAAGAGCTTTTCTTTTCCGGCTCCATGGAATGATCCCCCCTACCAATGAAAATTAGTTTTAAAAGAAAGTATCCAGCAGGATGGACCACCCTGATCGGAGTGCTGACTATATCCATCTTCATGCTGACCTTCATGATCTTCGCTTATGAGCGGGCGATGAATGTCCATGAGGCACAGTCCAACTCGATGGCCCGCACGGATTATCGGGAGAAAGACGAGGCGGTTCTCCGCGCGATCGTTGCACTTACTCCGAACGCTGCGATCGGAGCGATGGGCGACGGCTCGAGTAGTGAGTCACGGCACGCAAGGAATGCCTTCTCCATGCGCAACATATATGATGGCGCTCTGGAAATTTCGAACTCAAGACAATCTGTGGATTCAACACTTTTGGAGAGTATCGGAGGGGCGGATGCAATTGTGGCAAATGCTACTGACTCCAACCTCAGCTCAATCGGAAGGATGTTCAGTTCGAAATTTACGAACACCGGTATGGCAACGGCCGGCTTGAACCGGAATTTTGAAAGTGCCTTTCCGGATTCGGATTTCCCGCCCCCTCTCAATTCAGACAATGCACTCGCAAGCGACGATCTCTACCCGCTGATCACCTCCGAAAAATATTATGGAAGTCTGGCCAGCGGAAAAGTCGGTTTGCCTGTCGCCGATTACCCCCAATTTAATCTCATTCCTTATCCTAATATCAATTTCGGTTACGTAACCCCCGGGACTGATTTTGTAGCAAAGCGGAACTGGTGGGCATTCAAAATGGATCTCTCGGGGAATGATGAAAGCCAAACAGGAATTTCAGCTTATCAACGGGAGTTCGTCTTATCGATATATGAGATCCCCTCCCAGCTCCCCATTTCAGCGAGTTCCTTTATGGCATTAGGACAGCACGCGAATGGAGATGAATGGCAGAATGTTACGATTGCCGGTAATATTTTTGCCGGGAAAGCTCAGGTCGAAGGTGATCTGGAGCTAGGGACCCTCGCTACCAGGCGGGGAACCGAGCTCTCCAATAGCTCTACCATCAGCGGTCAGAATTTCGGAAGTAGCCCGTTTGCTCCCGGAATAAGGGAGAATTACCGACTCACGGAAGGTGAGTTTTTCCCGATTTCCCAAGCATCCGAGAGCGGAAAAGCGGCGTTTATACCCATCAATAGAGGAGCTGGATTCTTTGACCGCTATGCGCACATAACGGAGTCAGCTACTCTATCCCCAACCACTTGGAACGATTATTCGGTGGGAGCTCTCCAGTGTGCGATGACTCTGGATATCAAGGAATGTGTAAGCGCTTCCGATTCCACGCCAACGGAACTCGAATTCACTTATCTCAAGAATGGTATTCGTGAAAGTGAAACCGTTGGCCTGGAGTCCGGTGTAGCCACCGATATCTGGGGCGGTTTCACGCAGGTGGCCCGTGAGCATGAGTCCCACACCTTCAATGAGGCCGTAGACGTAGCCTATGGAGCAAATGGTAAATACTATTTCATGTCCTCGGTCACCGGGACCATTCTCTTTGATAATACGGTGTTTGGAGATCCCATTCCAGGAACATTCAAATACGGATACTGGCGTCCGGTCTCACCGTTTGAAATGAAATATCTTCCATCCGGCCAAAAGTGCATCGCGATCTATCCGGAAAGGCTAAAGGAACTGCTGGAGTCGCTGGGAGCCGATGACCTCAGCATAAACAATTCTATTGCGATCAATGTCGACTATACGAATAGCACAAATCTGATAGAACCTTCCATCCCGTGTACTGACAACGACTACGGTGTGATTCTTCAGGAATGCGCGGACCTGACTGACTTCACTAAGGGCTTCTCATTGGTCACAAACCTTCGCCTATACATCGGGGATGACTTCAACGTCGTCGAGGCTACGCCTCCTACCGGGTATGTCCCGCCCTCCGGCAGCTTTTATCCCCCGTGCTCCCTGTTCTCTCCAGAGAAGCGCTACGGTGTCGAATACGATCCATTCTCAGTGGAGCTATCGGGACAGGTAGGATCAGTGGCTATGGAAGATGCTGAAACTCCAGTGCGTCCACTTGATGCCACCGGCGTTACCGGCACGGAAATGACTGCTAATAGGATATCTATCAATCTCTCGCAAATAAGTCATCCTGCTGAACTTCCGCCAATCACAATGATGAATTGGTTGGTTGTCCTTGAGGAGATGCGCAAGGAGTTCGAGTAACCACCTAGAAGGAAGGTGGTACATGAGGACGGGATCGAACCGCCGACCGACCCGGTGTAAACGGGTTGCTCTACCGCTGAGCTACTCATGCGCTGGTGGACCGAATTGGTATCCGCCCAAGCCACCTAAGATCAAGTCCTTATTTCATCTGGAATGCATTTTATTGAAATTTTCCCGCTATTATCTATTTCTCGGGAGCCTCAGCTCCCTTTCTCTATGGCTTTATTCTTGTTAAATCGAAGTCATGCAAAGTAGCTTTGACCTGTGGCAGACTCCCCATCCACTACTGAAACCACGCGCTTCGTTTGTGAAGGTTGCGGGACTGCGCTGATAGTCCAGGGTTCGAATGCAGGTCTCAGCGGACCATGTCCGAAGTGCAACATGTGGATTGATTCATCCGCGTTCCGGGAAGTTCCTTCAGGATATATGGCCCTGAACGCGAATATTCCATCCCAGAGGCGCAAGACTTCGGACAAGCCAATCCGGAAGGGTAGACTGTCCGCCGATGGCTTTTTGGATCACGATTACAATGAAAAGCGGGAGCTGCATGGCACGTTGAAAATTTTGGCCATCACCCTCGCTGTAGTGGCTGTGATTCTATTCGTCACTGTTTACATGAATCAGTGGATGGCGAAATAGTTCCCGAAGGAATCTTGATCCATTGTGAATGGGGGTGCTGAAACCAAATTTTGCGGTGATTAAGTCCTTGTTTACCCTTCATGGATTTCAGACCCTAACGGAGTCATATGTCAGAGATCCCAAAGGAGCCGGAAAAAGCCCAAACCCAAGTCGGCAGCGAACAGGAATACAACGCAGGACAGATCGATAAACTCGAAGGCCTTGATGCGGTACGCAAGCGCCCTGGGATGTATATCGGAGATCCTGATGAAAGAGGCCTCCACCACTGCGTTTTCGAGGTGTTGGATAACTCCATTGATGAGCACCTTGCCGGCTATTGCTCGAAAATCAAAATCGCCATCCACATAGATGGCTCCATCTCTGTTTCTGACAATGGCCGCGGAATCCCGGTGGATATGCACCCTAAATTCGGCATGCCGGCCGTGGAGTTGGTACTTACAAATCTACACGCCGGCGGTAAATTCGGGCAGGGCGCCTATAAATACTCGGGTGGTCTTCACGGCGTTGGCGCGAAGTGCGTTAACGCACTCTCCGATTGGTTCCGGGCTGATATCACCCGCGGTGGCCATGTGCACCGCATCGCCTTCGAGCGCGGTAAGACCACTGAGCAACTCCATATCGTAGGAGATGCCGATCCGAAGAAATCCGGAACCGCCATCACCTTCTTCCCGGACGCAACCATCTTTGTTGATACTATTGAATTCCAATTCGATCGTCTCGCTAGCCGCCTCCGTGAGTTGGCCTTCCTTAACCCCGGTCTCACCATCGAGCTCGAGGATGAGCGACCGGAATCTGCGAAAAAGACCACTTTCTTTTATCAGGACGGGATCGTGGAATTCGTCGCCCAGCTCTGTGAAAACAAAAATGTAGTTCACGAATCTCCTGTCGTTATTGATGGCAAGCGCGAGATCGATCTTGATTACGATGGCAAGCAGACGAAGGAGGATGTCTTTGCGGATGTCGTTTTCCAATACAATGATTCATACAAGGATCAGATTCTCTGCTTCGCAAATAGCATTCCCAACGCCGACGGCGGCACCCACCTTACCGGTTTCCGCACAGCGCTCACACGGGCGATCAACGCCTACGCGAAAACCAACAAAATCCTCAAGGACAAGGATCCTGCGCTCTCCGGTGACGATGTTCGAGAAGGTCTCGTTTGTGTTATTTCCGTGAAAATGCCGAGTCCGCGCTTTTCCTCACAAACCAAGGGCAAGCTCGTCAACTCTGAGATCGAAGGCGTGGTATCCTCCATCGTCTACGAAGGTTTAAATACTTATTTCGAGGAAAACCCGGCTTTAGCCCGTAAGATCATCGAGAAATCCGTTAATGCTGCCCGAGCGCGCGAAGCCGCACGCAAAGCCCGCGAAACTGTCCGTAAATCCGCACTTTCCGGCGGTGGTCTTCCAGGAAAACTCGCGGATTGCTCAGAGCGCGATCCTTCGAAGTCCGAACTCTACATTGTGGAGGGCGACTCCGCCGGTGGCTCTGCCAAACAAGGCAGGGATCGTAGAACGCAGGCGATCCTCCCGCTCCGCGGAAAAGTGATCAACGTCGAGAAGGCCCGTCTTCACAGGGCCCTTCAGAACAAAGAGATCCAGTCCATGATCACCGCGATCGGAGCAGGTATTGGTGAAGGGGATCAGGACGGCGCATTCAACATCGAGAAGGTCCGCTACCACAAGATTGTCATCATGACCGATGCCGACGTGGACGGCTCCCACATCCGCACCCTTCTCCTGACGTTCTTCTGTCGACACATGCCAGAGCTCGTGAAAAAAGGTTTCCTCTATATCGCGCAACCTCCGCTTTACCTTGTTACCCGGAAGAAACGCTCGGAATACGTTCAGGATGATCAGGAGCTCAACGCAATCCTCATCGAGCTCGGTGCAGGTGAAGTGAAACTACAGACATTCGATAAATCCCGCGACTATGATGCGGACGAGCTGAAATCGATCCTCGAATCTCTCTCCTCTCTCTCACGTTTCCAGAGGTCCATCCAAGGAAACGGCGGTAATTTCGAAGAATTTCTCGCAGCCCGACCGGAGAGCGGAAAGCTTCCGGGTTATATGGTTCGTATCCGCGAGGGAAACAACGAATCCGTCAGCTACTTCACAGACGAGACCACCCTGTCCATCTTCGCTTCCGCGAACCGCGATTTGGCTCTCTTCGATGAGCAGCTGAGCGAGGAGGAAATCGCAAATCTCACTGGCCCTTCGCGTCGCGCTGTTCTCCATGAGCTGCACGAATCCCACGCGATCCAGAAGATTTTCGCTCGTCTCGAGGAACTCGGAGTCGATACCAAAAAGTTCTACTCAATGGACGAGCCGATCTTCGAGCTTATCGAAGGAGAGGGCGACAAGGCATTGGCTACCCCGATCTTCGCGGTATCCGAAATTCTCAGCAAGGTCCTCGAAATTTCCGCCAAAGGCGTTCAGATCAAGCGATTCAAAGGACTTGGGGAAATGAACGCGAAGCAGCTGTTTGCGACCACCATGGATCCTGAGACACGGCAATTCCTCCGTGTCCGCCTGGATGAAGATAATGCGGTGGAAGCCGATAAAATGTTCGACGTCCTCATGGGCGATGTTGTGGAGCCCCGCAAACGCTTCATCGAAGATAACGCACTCAACGTCCGCAACCTGGACGTTTAATCAACTTTTCTAGCCTTAGATCTCAATTTCAGTAATGAGTAACGATTCCATCAAACCCATCAACGTCGCCGACGAATTATCCCAGTCGTTCCTGGAATATTCGATGTCCGTCATCATTTCCCGGGCGCTTCCGGATGTTCGTGATGGCCTGAAACCTTCACAGCGCAGGGTTCTCTATGCCATGCGCCAGCTAGGCGTTACACCGACCAAATCCCACGTAAAGTGTGCGAAAATCGTCGGTGAAACCATGGGTAACTATCACCCCCACGGTGACTCCTCCATCTACTCCACGCTTGTAAACATGGGCCAGCCTTGGTCCATGCGGGAATTGATCGTCGATGCGCAGGGTAACTTCGGTTCCGTTGAAGGTGATGCCGCGGCCTCCATGCGTTACACCGAGGCTCGTCTCCATCCGCTCGGAATGGCGATGATGGATGACCTCGATAAGAACACGGTCGATTTCGTTCCCAACTACGACGGCACTCTCCAAGAGCCTTCCGTCATGCCTTCAGCGTTCCCGAATTTCCTCGTGAACGGTGGCACCGGTATTGCCGTTGGTATGGCTACCAACCTCGCGCCTCACAATTTGGGCGAAGTGATCGATGGTATTTGCGCTCAGATAAATAATCCACAGATCGACCTGGTAGGGCTGATGGAATACATCAAAGGCCCTGACTTTCCTGTAGCCTGTGAAATCCGCGGCATCCGCGGTATTGAGGATTACTTCCAGACAGGTCGCGGCTCCATGCGCCTCCGGGGTAAGGTGGAAATCGAGGAAAATGAGAATGGCAAATCCATGATCATCATCCGTGAGGTTCCATACGGCGTAAACCGCGCTGTCCTCCAGACCCGCATCGCGGAACTGGTGAATGAAAAAACGCTCACCGGAATTTCCGGAATGCGGGACCTTTCCGATGAGGAAACCCGCATCGAGATCGAGCTGAAACGCGATGCCCGCCCACAGGTGGTCGTCAACCAGCTCTTCAAACTCACCGCGCTTGAAACATCTTTCAGCGTCAACATGCTCGCGATTCACGAAAAGCGCCCGAAGCAGCTTTCTCTGAAAGAGGCGATCGATTGCTACATCGAGCACCGCCGCGAAGTTGTAATCCGCCGCACCCGCTACCTGCTTGGAAAAGCCGAGGAGCGCGCCGAACTACTGGAGGCTTATCTACTAGCTCTCGGCCACTTGGACGATTTTATCAAAATCATCCGTGATTCCAAAAACCGCGACGAAGCACGCCAACGTCTCGCCGCATATAAATTTTCCACCGCTACCGCAGAAGGCCTTGGTATTTTGCTTCGCTCCCAGGCAGCGATCCAAGGGGATGAGTATGTGTTCTCCGAGCGCCAGGTAAACGCGATTCTCGAGCTTCGCCTCTACCAGCTTACCGGTCTGGAGCGTGATAAGGTAAAGGGTGAATACGACGGTGTTCTCGTTGAAATTACCGACTACATGGACATTCTGGCTCGTGAAGAGCGCGTCCTGAACATCATCAAAGATGAACTTCAGGCAATCAAAGCGAAATACGCTTCTCCGCGGAAATGCCCGATTGTGGCAGCTGTAGGTGAAGTCGCGATGGAAGACCTCATCGCCAATGACGCGATGATCGTCACACTTTCCCACCGCGGTTATATCAAGCGCACTCCGGCCACCGAATACAGACTGCAAGGTCGTGGCGGAAAAGGCCTCAAGGGGATGGAAACGAAAGCGACCGCAAAGGACGTTGAAAATGACTTCGTTGAGCATCTCTTCTCCGTGCAGGCGCACGATTACCTCCTTTTCTTCACGAATACCGGACGTCTCTATGTTGAGCGCGTTTACGAATTACCGGAAGGTTCCCGAACCTCTGTCGGACGCAGCATCAAAAACGTCCTGGATCTCCAACCGGACGAAAAGATCGCCGCGATGCTTCGCCTTGAGCGCTCCGTCGATGATGATGGAAACGACGTCACCTTCCGTGAGGATGCCGGGTATGTCTTCTTTGCCACACGCACCGGCAAAGTGAAAAAAACAGCCCTCAATGATTTCCGCAACTACCGCAAGGCCGGGACCATTGCCATTATCCTAGAGGAAGGCAACGAGCTCATCGGCAGCGCACTCACCTCCGGTGATGACAATATCATCCTCGTTACCCATGAGGGAATCAGTCTCCGCTTCTCCGAGCAAGACACCCGTCCGCTTGGCCGCTCCTCGCAGGGCGTGATGGGTATCCGCCCTGTCGAAGGCGACTACGTGGTTGGCCTCGCGAAAGTTACCGAGGATTGCACTCTCCTCGTTGCCTCTGAAAACGGCCTCGGGAAGCGCACCGCCTTCGAGGAATACCGCACACAGTCACGTGGTGGAAAAGGAATCATCACCATGAAGGTTACCGAGAAGACCGGCCCACTCGTCGGTGCTCTCACCGTCACCGAAGATCACGAGCTAATGCTCATGACCTCCACCGGCCAGTCGATTCGTATTCGGGTATCCGAAGTTCGCACCACCGGCCGCAATGCCCAGGGTGTAAAACTTCTTACCTTGAAAACAGGTGAAAAGCTCCAGGATATCTCACTCGTCATTCCCGACGGAGAGGACGCGGAAGCAGATGATACTGCCGAAGTAGTGGATGTTGAATCCATTAGCGAAGAGAATATCGACTAGGTTGATCGTTTACTTTCGATCCATAGGCGGAAAGTTCCTACCGCTTCGTCTGGAAGCGCGGTGAACTTTTCTGCCATGGAAAGGATACGACGCCGGCGCGGAAAGATGAGGCAGGGCACCTAAACTCGGACTCGTCCCACTGCATATGGCGGAGCCCATCCTGCTGGTGCTAGGTGCGGATAATTGAATAACTTCTCTCCTTCGCTCCACACGGAGCCGGGCGAAACACGTCGCGAACTGTCTTGATCGAAATTTCTGACCTAAGGAAGACCGCGAGCTTTCTATAGAAAGAAAGCACTGAAGGAATCAATGTCCGTTGGTTCTCGGGTGTCCTAGATCTCAGTGAAACTCCAATCGCGTAGAAAAAAGCGGCTGAAGTGAAGCGTCAAATCGGCGAACCCGGCTTGGCGAAAGTTATCGCGGAAATCCACAGACTCTAGGCTGCGTCATGGCCGGTCATTATGATAAACCGCGGATGAGCCGGAAGGATAAACTCAGCCCCAAGCAACTTCGTCAGATCGATCACCGCGCAGAGCGGAGGAAGGTCCGTCAGAATTGGGATAGCTGAGCCATGAAAAAGATGGAGGACGTATTTGTCCTACAGCCAATTTCTTTTGAGGGATTCCGCTTTCTCGATCGCGCCCTCACCTACGATGGTTGTATGTCCCATCTTGCGCATGCCTTTAGCCCGGCGCTTTCCGTAGAGATGGAGCACGGCACCTTCAGTGGACAATAGGTCGGTCCAGTCCGGTGGCTCTGTTTCACTTTTCCAGAAATCTCCCAAAAGGTTCAGCATCACGCACGGTGAATTCAGCCTGGTGGAGCCAAGCGGTAGGCCAAGTGCGACGCGGAGCTGCTGCTCGAACTGGGAAGTAGCACAGGCATCCAGAGTGTGGTGACCCGAATTGTGCGGCCTTGGTGCCATTTCGTTTACGACCAGCGAGCCATCGTGATTTACGAAAAACTCCACGCCGATAATGCCTTGGTAATCAAGAGCTTCAGCGACCTGCTTTGCGATGGTTCGCGCGGCTTCGCTAGTTTCCCCGGAGACAGTCGCCGGAACGATGGAAACGTCCAGGATATGGTTGCGGTGCCTGTTTTCTGCAGGATCGTAGGTTTTCATAGCCCCGGAGGAGTCACGGACGACCATGACGGAGATTTCTTTCTCAAACGGAACCCAGGCTTCAAGGACAGCGCGTTGCTTTTCGAATTTTTCCCAGACCTCGGCCGGGTTTTCGCAGCCTTCGATTTTGAGCTGACCCTTGCCATCATAGCCGAAGGCGGCGGTTTTCAGAACGCCGGGGCCATTGAGCTCATTCATGGCAGCTTCGAGATCGGCCTCGGTCTCGATTACCCAGAAATTCGTGCAAGGGATATTGTTTTCCCTGAGGAAATTCTTCTCACGCTCGCGGTTTTGGCAGATTCCGATGGCGTGGGGAGAAGGGTAGAGACCGATCTTCTTTTTCACACCTTGCAGTGTCTCGAGCGGGATGTTTTCAAATTCCACCGTTGCCACCGTGGCGATCTTGCAAAACTGCTCCATTGCTTCCGCACTGTCGAAAGGCAGGTCGATTACCTCGTCGGCGACTTCCACCGCAGGTGCTTCCAGGCCTCCTGTCCATATTACGGAGCGCACGCCCATCCGCCGTGCGGCAAGAGCAAGCATACGTCCGAGTTGGCCGCCGCCGATGACACCGACGACTTGCTGCTTATCCAGGGGGAAAAATACCGAGGCTGACATTAGTTTTTTATTTAGTCCAATTCAGGCAGAACTGCCTTGGAGACTTTCTCAGTCTGTTTTTTGCGGAAATCAGAAAGCTTTTCCGCGAGCTTTTCATCAGTCACCGCAAGCATTGCCACGGCGAAGAGGCCTGCGTTGGTGGAGCCGGCTTTGCCGATGGCGAAAGTGGCTGTCGGGATTCCGGCTGGCATCTGGACTATGGATAGGAGCGAGTCCACTCCTTTCAAAACCTTGGATTCCACAGGGACGCCCAGCACCGGGATTTCCGTGAGTGCGGCTACCATCCCCGGCAAGTGAGCTGCGCCACCTGCGCCCGCGATGATGCACTTCAGTCCATTTCCCTTGGCTCCCTTTGCAAACTCCACCAGCCGCTCCGGTGTCCGGTGTGCGCTGACGACTTCCGCGTGATATTCCACACCAAAATCTTTCAGCACCCGTGCTGCGTGTTCCATTGTCGGCCAATCCGACGTGCTACCCATTATGATTCCTACACTCATGAGGGGGGGAGACTGCCTTTCACCGGCCTTCGCGTCAATATCAGGCTGCAATTGCCTTTTACTGAGACACGAGCGGCCCGGAAATCGGCGAAAATCTACATCAGTGCAGCAAACTGGAGTGGCTCGAGGGTGAGGACCTGGGCCGCGACAATGCTTTTTCCTGCCACGATATCGGTGAAGGTTTTACGCATGCCGAGCTGGCGGAGGCGGGTTGCGGAAAGGTCCTGGACCTCTTCCGAGAAATTGGCCAGGCACAAGACGCTCTGTCCGCCGTAGCTCCTGAAGTAGCCGAAGACGTGAGGGTTTTCCGTATCGATAAATTCTGTATGGGTCTCCTGAAATGCCTGATTGTGCTTCCGGATTTGGGAAAGCTTGAGGAAGCCGTTGAAGATGCGTCCCTCAATGGTTTCGGGATCTTTCCTGCGTTCTGCCTTTTCCCAGTCGAACGGAGGGCGGTGCATCCAGCGGTCGTCGCCGGCTTTTCCTATATCGTTCGGGTATTCATAATCGTTGGTGAGGCCTATTTCGTCTCCCAGATAGATCAGCGGAATGCCGCCCATGGTGAAAATGATTCCGTGGAGCAGCAGAATACGGCGGATGGCCATCTCGATCTGATACTCGTCATTCTCATAGATTCCTTTTTCGAGGCCGCAGAGGGAGGCGGTGGTTCCGCAAATCCGCGCATCGCCTGTCTGTGGATTGAACTGGAATCTTTTCCCGCGGGCAAAGCTGTCTCCCTCACCGGAGAAGAATGAATTGAGGAAACCGCGGTGATCGTGAGGGTTCACGTTGATTTCCCAAAGATCCCGGTCCTCGAAGCCCCAGCCAATGTCATCGTGGCAGCGCACATAGTTCACCCATGAGCAACCGTGTGGCAGCTGGAAACGCTTTGGAAGGCAGTGTGAAATAATCCGCGAGTCGCGTGTGGCGATGGAATTCCAAAGCTGAACCATCAGCGGTGGATTATAGGAAAGGTGGCATTCCTGCTCCGATACATATTTTTTGATCTCATCCGGTGCGACGATCGCCTCGGATTTGAAAATAAGGGCGGGCGCGGCGATGCGTGCGATGCAGTTGAAGGCCTGGATCAGAAGGTGGGCCTTCTCCAGGTTCTCGCAGGAGGTTCCTTTTTCCTTCCACAAAAACGGAACGGCATCCATGCGGACCATTTCCACCCCGGCATTAGCCAGGAAAAGCATCTCGCCAGCCATCGCGTTGAAGACATCCGGATTGGCGTAGTTCAGATCCCACTGGAAGTTATTGAACGTGGTCCAGATCCATTTACCCATGGATGTCCGGTAGGTGAAGGAACCGGGGTGCGCGTCCGGAAAAATCGGGCGGAGTGTTTGTTCGAATTGATCCGGCTCCGTGCGGTTCGGATACATCCGGTAATAGTTCTCAAATTCCGGATTCCCGCTCTGGGCTTCCTTGGCCCACTGGTGCTCATCGGAGGTGTGGTTGAAAACGAAATCGAGCACCAGGCTCATCCCTTGCTGGCGGGCTTCGCGGGCGAACTCGCTAAGATTCTCCATCGTGCCGATCTTCGGATCCAGCTCGCGATAGCTGCTGATTGCATATCCACCGTCGTCGTCACCTTCGGGGCTTTTAAATAGCGGCATCAGGTGAAGGTAGGTCACTCCCATCTCCTTGAGGTAGGAGACCTTGTCACGCAGCCCTTCCAGATCTTCGGAGAAAAGATCGACGTAGGTCATCGCTCCAACGAGTTGGTTGGATTGATACCAGTGGGGCTGGCCTTCGCGGATCGCATCAAGGCTTTTCAGATCGGCATCGCGTGCCAGCCAAGAGGTGGCAGCTGTCTGCAAGGTATGCTCCACATGGAAAAAGAAATCGTAACTGGGGCCATAGATCCTCCATAGAAGATCGAATAGCTGCGGAAAATGATCATCCAGTCTTGCCTGGAAGGCTTCCCACTCCGCGGTGCCCACTTCTTCAGGAAATGCTTTGTGAAGACGCGGCAGCAACCTTGCTAGCGTAAGTCTGGCTTCGCGGGCGGTGGGTGTGGATTCGTTGTAGGTAATCATGTAAAAACGGACAATCGGGGAAGCAATTCTGCGTGAACTATGTCGCAACGACTATGCCAACAAACCGCCCAAGCGCAATCGATCAATGGATTTGTAACAAAACCGCCCGCAAAGATGATAATCAGTGAACGAATTGCTCGCATAATCCCAATGAAGGGACATCTTTCCGGCTGTCCGGAAAATAAGAGTATACCACATGTCAGGCTCCCCAAATAAAGCAGCTCCAGCCAAAAGCCTGGGAACACCAGCGGCGACTTCACTGGTCGTGGCGAACATGATAGGCACCGGAGTTTTTATTTCCCTCGGTTTTCAGCTTCTTGATTTCAATTCCGCCCCCCCAATCATGTTCCTGTGGTTGGCCGGCGGGATCATTTCCCTCTGCGGTGCGCTTTCCTACGCCACTTTGGCCGGGTTACTGCCACGTTCGGGAGGAGAATACCATTTCCTCAGCCAGACATTTCATCCATCCCTGGGCTTCATGGCGGGTTTACTCTCCGCGATTGTCGGTTTCGCAGTCCCTACCGCGATCACCGCATTGGCCATGGGTGGATATCTATCGAAAGCCTGGCCGGAAATCCCAGCCCGTGGTGCGGCGGTAGCGGTTATTTTGATCGGTGGGCTAGCTCACGGTATCAGCGCCAGAACCAGCGGCCGGGTACAACTCTTCAGCACTTCCCTGAAGCTGCTTTTGATCTTTCTGTTTCTTGTTTCAGTGATTGTCCTGCCAGGGAAGGGGGATATTCGCTGGGAGGTGGATCTCGCCGAGGACTTGGCGCAGATCGGCAAGCCGGCGTTCGCGACGGCCATTTTCTTCGTTTTCTATGCCTACAGTGGCTGGAATGCTGCGGTCTACGGATTGGAGGAATGGAATGAGCCGGGAAAAACCGTCAGGCGCTCGCTGGTCGGAGGCACACTTCTTGTTACACTTCTATACATAGGTTTGAATGCCGCTTTCCTACTCGCAGCGCCCGTTGCTGAGCTCACCGGTCAGCAGGAGATCGCTCATGTGGCTGCTGCCTCCCTTTTCGGCGATCAGGCCGGTCGGATGGTTTCCGGATTATTTGCCATGGGGTTATTCGCTTCCGTGAGTGCGCTGCTATGGGCTGGTCCGCGTGTGTTGGCCACCATGGGGCGCGATGTCCATGCTCTGCGCTTTTTTGCATCAGGTGAGCGGGTGCCTCTCCGCTCATTGGGATTCCAGGTGGCCCTTGCGATCGCTCTGGTAATTGCCGGAGATTTCGAGGCACTGATCAACTACACCCAGACAGGTCTGGCCCTCTGCACATTTCTCGCCGTATTCGGGTTGTTTATCCTGAAATTAAGAGGAAAGAAAATTTCAGCTCTAGAACTCGTTCCTGCCTTGATTTTCGTAGCTTTCACAGGTTTCGTCATCATACGAATGTTTGTGGCTGAGCCGATTTCCGCGATCTCGGGTTTTGCCACAGCTATCATCTGCGCCCTTCTCTGGTTTCCTACACAATGGTCCTCAAAATGAAATACCTGCTATTCCTGGCTCCACTATTCCTCGCCACCTGCGCTCCACAACCCAAGCCAAGGGTTGATGCCGCTGGAAATCCGCTTCCCGAACCCTTCGTCATAGTCAGCGGTGAGGCCCGCCCGACCGATACGACCAGATTTCTAGCCGGCCGGCCGGTGGCAAGTGGTGCCAAGCTCTCCCGTCTCCAGGCAACCAGCCAGTATAAGGAATTTTCCCGGGTGAATCTCTGGCGCTGGAAAACATACGCTTCACCCCGCGTTTCAAAGCAGATCGCATGGCAGTCCCAGTACCTCAAGCCCCTGACCGGCACTCCAAGAACTGTTGTCTATCCGTTTGGCGGGCCGGACCTCCTCTACGCGATGGCGATGTTCCCGAATGCCTCGCGCTATGTCCTTCTCGGACTGGAGCCTGTCGGAAATCTACCTGATCTCGAATACACGGAACCAAGTGCCGTTCTCTCGGCCCTGGAAACCCACGCGAAATCCGTGTCCACCCAGTTGCTCCACGGCTACTTCATCACGAAGGACATGAAATCCGATCTCACAAACGGACCACTGCAGGGTGTAACACCCGTGCTGCTTACCTCGCTTGGACTCATGGATGCACAGGTAAACAGTGTGCAATCCTTCAGCGCCGGCGGAAATCCGGCCGTGGAAATCAATTTCACACTTCCCGGCCTCGGACGGAAAACCGCAATCTATGTTTCGGGAGATCTCTCCAATGGCGGGTTCAGCGGTGGTTACCAGAACTGGCTTTCCTCCGTGGGCTCCGGATCCGTGGCCTATTTCAAGGCAGCTTCCTACCTCATGCATGATTCTTCGTTCAGCTCTGCAAAGAACTGGGTGCTCTCGAACTGCAAAGCAGTGGTTCAGGATGACTCCGGTATCCCTTATGCCTCATTCGATCAGTCACAGTGGGAGATGAATCTCTTCGGTAGCTATTACCAGCCTATCGAGTTTTTCAGCAAGCACGCCCAGCCGGAGTTACGCGCCGCGTATCAGGCTGCCGGCCCGCGTCCTCCGCTCACATTCGGTTCCGGGTATGAGATGAAATCCTACGCTGCCAACCTAACAGTAGCGGTTAGAAGATAATGAAAACGCGGCGTGATTTCCTGAAGCTAGCCGGTCTTTCGACCGCATCCGGGCTTGCGGGATGCGCCGCCGATTCGTCTTCCGGAAGTTGGAGCAGCCAGGATCAGGATTATCTGAAAACTGCCATCGTACGGAACGGCACACTGGGCTGGGCCGCATGGCAGGAAGGGCGCATGGTTGTTTCGTCCAATCCGAATACACGCGGTACTGCTTACAGCATTACGAAATCCCTCGCCGCACTGGCTGCCACGAAAGCGGCCGATGACGGTTGGCTTTCCCCATCCGAGCTTGTTGCGGATACCATTTCCGAATGGCGTGGTGATTCAGGAAAAGGGAAAATCACCGTTCTCATGCTTCTTCAGCAAGTATCCGGGCTGGATGCTGGAGGCACGGCTCTTTACAGCAATCATCCGCGCGACAAGGGAAAGGCGGCTGTCTCGCTGAGCTGCGTGAATACTCCGGGAACAGTTTTCCGCTACGGTCCCGGCCATTGGGAAGCCCTTGCCGAGCTAATGCGCCGCAAACTCGTGGCCAGAAATGATACTTTGCAGGGTTTTATGACGAAATCTGTCATGAGTCCCTTACGGCTGAACACAGGGAACTGGAGGTCGGACAAACAGGATATCCCGTATTTCTCCACCGGCACCGAGCTCAGCTCCAGCGAGTTCGGCCGCCTCGGTGAGCTGATCTCCGATCTCCTTTCCGGGAAAAATTCAAACGGCTTCACCGCAGAAAAATTCGAGCGAATGACCCGAACCTCATCGGTGAATCCCATGTTCGGCGGTGGGCTGTGGCGGAATATTAATGCATCGAAGGCGAACGCGATGGAAATCGATGTGGAAGATCACCTGAACCGCCCCTTGCCATCCTCATTCTGGGCACGGGCATGTCTTTCCCGGAAGCAGCCCTCTGATTTCAATGCTCTCATCGGCTCCAGCGGCCGCAGAATCTACATCTGGCCAAGTGGTGGAAAAATGATCGCACGCCTTGGGCCGTCCCACAGCTGGAGCGATACCCGCTTTTTGTCAGGACTCTGAAATTCTTTCCCAATCCTCCGGCTCCAGACAGCACGGATCTGCTGTTACCCAGTGATCGGGTGAAATTTCCTTAAGGCCCAGATCCATCCCGATGGTCTCCTCATATCTGGGGTGGCTGATGCGGTGGCCGAAGGCACTACCGGCCGGCGGATCAATCGGAGAGGGAACGTCTCCCTCCAGAAGGATTTTTTCGCGCTTCACCTTCGGATTCGCCACTGGAACAGCGGAGAGCAATGCCTTTGTGTAGGCGTGTTTCGGATTTCGATAGATTGTTTCCGAGTCCGCCAATTCGACGATTTTGCCGAGATACATCACCGCAACCCGGTCGCTGATGTGTTTCACCACGGAAAGATCGTGGGCGATAAATAAATAGGAGAGATTGAACTCTTTCTGAAGATCCACCAGCAGGTTGAGGATCTGGCTTTGCACGGAAACATCCAGAGCGGAGACGGGCTCATCACATACCAGCCATTTTGGCTTCAACGCGAGCGCGCGGGCGATACCGATCCGCTGCCGCTGACCCCCGGAAAATTCAAATGAGTAGCGATCCGCCGAGGCGGCGGAAAGTCCGACGGTGTCGAGAAGCTCGTTCACCCATTTTTTCCGCTCGGCACGGTTTCCAAGTTTGTGGATACGGTAGGGCTCCTCAATGAGGGTGCGGACGCTCATGCGTGCGTCCAGCGACTCAGCCGGATCCTGAAAAATCATTTGGAAATCCCTGCGGAGAGGGCGTAGCGCCCGCTGGCCGATGTGGCTGATATCCCTTCCTTCGAATTCGATGGTCCCGGAAGTAGGTTCGATGAGACGCACAAGTGCTTTCCCCAACGTGGATTTTCCGCAACCCGATTCTCCGACCAAGCCGAGGGTTTGGCCGGCATTTAGTTCCAGAGAGATGCCATCCACCGCCTTCACAGCGGCAGTCTGGCGCAGAAGCAATCCGCTCCGCACAGGAAAATGGACGCGGAGATCATTGGCCCGCAGCAGTGGTTGATCACTCATAGATTGGAACATTCCTTACAGATTTCCAGCCAGTGGCCCGGCTGCACTTCTTTGAATTTGGGCCGCTCCCTTGTCACCGGTGAAGTTCTGCCCATGCGTTGGCAGAAGCGGCAACCATGTGTGTGATCGCCGAGGCCGGCCACGGTGCCGGGAATGGTGTTGAGCCTCGATTTCGGCGGGGTATCGAGGGTCGGGATCGAGTTGAGCAATGCCTTGGTGTAGGCGTGGAGCGGATTTTCGAAAAGCTCCTCCACAGGGGCGCTTTCCACCACACGGCCGGCATACATTACCACGACTTCATCGCAGGATTCTGCAATGACCCCTAGATCATGGGTGATCAACATTACCGACATGCCCATGTCTTTCTGGAAATTTCCCAGCAGATCCAGAATCTGCGCCTGCACGGTCACATCGAGCGCGGTCGTCGGTTCATCAGCGATGACAAGATCCGGCCGGCATGCGAGTGCCAGTGCGATGACCACGCGCTGGCGCATCCCGCCGGAAAGGTGGTGGGGATAATCCATCATGCGCTTTTCCGGTGCGGGAATCCTGAGCAGGCCGAGCATCTCGGTGGCCGCATCCCAGGCATCCTTTTTGCTCATCTTCTTATGAAGCCGGAAAACTTCCGCCACCTGCCTGCCCACGCGGTGCACCGGGTTGAGGGCGGACATCGGCTCCTGAAAAATAACTCCGATTTCCGCACCACGGACCTGCCGCATGCGTTTGTCCGAGGCATGAAGCAGGTCTTCTCCCTTGAAGTGTATTTCTCCTCCCAGAATTTTTCCCGAAGGCTGCGGAAGTAGCCGAACGATGGACATCGCGGTAACACTTTTTCCACAACCGGACTCGCCTACGACTCCCACGGTTTTCCCGTATGGAATTTTCAGCGAAACCTGATCGACCGCACGGAGCAGTCCATTTTCGGTTTCGAAAGAGGTGATCAGGCGATCAACCTCCAGAAGATATTTGTCACTCACTGCTCACCTCCTTCAATCGCTTCTTCCACGGGTTCGATAATTTCCACTTCTTCGTCGGGCTCGGGTGCCTGATCGGATGTAGGGTAGCGGTAGTCATCGAAAATTACGTTCACCTCATCGAAGGTTTCTCCGCTGCGTTTCGCTTCCATCGTTTCCTCTTTGATATCCTCATCGATCCAGTGGACGAAGGCCTCCAACGGCTCATAGACGATTGGCGGGCAGAATCTCGTTTCCTCGGAATCAGGCCAGCGCATCCAGCGCCAATTCCCTACCCGCACAAATTCAGCAGTGTAGGATGGGATGAAAATCGCCTCATCGTGGATAATATTCTGCAGTTTGATGGCCGCGCTGCGCAGCTCTTCCTCTGTCCGGGCGAAACGGACTTTTTCAGAAAGCAGATCCGTATCCTCCCGGCCCCAGGCAAAGAGATTGTTTGTCTGCATTTTCAGGTTTCCGCGCTCGTCCCTGGCATTGGAAGAGTGCAGGAACTGGTAGAAATCAGGAGTGGGCGGGCCTGTCACGTAGGCGCCGAAGGACATGTCATGCTGCTTCTGCATGACCTTCTTGTAGGAAACTGTGGCCTCCGAGGAATCCAGCCGAAGCTCAAACCCGCAGGACTTGGCCTCTTCCTTCAGGATCGCGAACATACGGTCGAGAATCGGAATCGCAGGATAGGTCACGGAAACAGAGAGTTTGGTTCCATCGCTGCGGCGGAGAATACCATCCCGACCCGTTTTCGTGAAACCCGCGTCCCGGAAGGCTTTACGAGCAGATGAAATGGAGAATTTTCGTGCCCGTATAGTCGGGTCGCTGAACAGAAGGTAGCCTTGGTTGAAGGCATCAAGCCGCTGGTAATCTCCGCGGAAAATGACATCGATTACCTTTTGCCAGTTCATCGAGTGCTGGATTCCCACACGGATATCGTGCTCGTTCAGCAGGGGGCGGGTGACGTTGATATAAAAACCGCGGGGAAGTGCGGGATACTGGTTGTAGAAGGTATAGCGCTCGATATAGCCATCGAAAACCGGCTTCATTTCTGATTTTTCATACCAATATTCCGGGCTGGTGATGTAGAAGAAATCCAGCTCCCCGGCGCGGAAAAGTTCGAACGCTTTCGACTCATCCCTCACAACCACGTGTCGGATTCGATCCGGATTGAAGCGGTATTTGTAGTATTTCTTATCCTTCGCCCACCAGTCCTTCACTCGTGTCTGGGTGACCGATACTCCCTTGATCACGTCCTCCTCGTTTACCTTGTAGGCACCCGTGGTCGGAGGGAATTTCCACTGGTAGCGTTCTGTGAAATCCGGGCCGTAATCCTTGTAGAAATGTGGTGGGGAAGGGGTGATCCCGCCTGCGGAGGCAGGTGCGTAGATTTGTGCCTCAGGCAATGAAATCGAAAGGGTGTGTTCATCGTAGGCTACCATCCCCGCGATATTCTCGCGGTAGTATTGCTTCGCATACGGATTCACGATGTCATCGGAAATCCTGATGTAGGATCCATAGAGGAAATCGCGGGCTTTTACCGGCACTCCATCGGAGTAGCGTGCTTCCTCATTGATCCTGAAGTAGACCGTGCGTCCGTCTTCGGAGGTCGCCCACTCCTCTGCCAGACCCGGGATCATTTCCATCGATTTCGGATGGAGCGCTACGAGTGGCAAATCGATTTCATCGTAGAGAGCGCTACGGAAGCTATTGTTCGAGTTGTCTCCGAAAGGGCGGAGTGTCGGCGGGAAAGAGCGCATATCGATGCTGAATGTGCCTCCCTTCTTAGCTCTCGGATCGCCTATTTCCTCCTGATCCATCCCATTTTCCCAGACAAGATTTTCAGGGATTTCGGAAACGTCCCCGAATCGGAAATAGTCGCCAAGACCGATGCGGAAATCGTATTTTTCCTCTTCACGTTTCAGCGCAATCAAATGGCGCTCGTATGCCTCTTTTTCTTCTCCTTCCGAGGAGGATATATCTTTTTCCGCCTGTGCAATTTCCTCCCGGGTGGCTTTCTGTTGCTCACCGAGCCATTTCGAGATGTAGGAATTATAGCGTGGGATGAAGTCATCGAAGCCCGATGTCCTTTTCACCACATCTTCCTCCCTCTCGCAGCCACCAAGGAGGAGCGCTGAGATCAGAATTGGGAAAAATCTATATAGGGGAAATCGCATCAACGGTAGTAACTGAATTTTTTCGGGTCAAAAGCCTCGCGCACGGCCTCGCCAATGAAGGTGATGAGCACCAGCAGGGCTACCAGCACGAAGAAGGTGGAGGATACCAGCCACGGGGCGGAGAGGTTGGACAGTCCATCGTTGAGCAGGCGGCCCCACGTCGCATTTTCCGGCGGCAGGCCGAAGCCCAGGTAGTCGAGAGAAGTAAGGGAAAAAATCAGGGAAGACATCGTGAACGGCACGAGGGTCACGATGATCGCAATCGTATTCGGCAGCAAATGACGGAAAATGATCCTTGGGGTGCCCGCTCCGAGAACCCGGGCTGCGGCTATGTAATCGCGTTCCTTGTCCCGATAAGCGGCGGTCCGCATGAGGGAAGTGATCCCCATCCAGCCGAAGATCATCAGAATAGCGAGGATCACCGGCAGGCCTTTGAACTGCTCCGGCACCTGACTTGAGAAAATGATCACGACAAAGAGGAAGGGCATGTTGGAAAATACCTCGATCAAGCGGTCGAATATGAGATCGAACCAACCTCCAAGATAGCCCATTAGCATGCCGAGGGTGATCCCGATGGCGTAGACAATGGGGAGGAAGATCAAGGCTGCTTTGAAATTGATCTGCAAACCACCGTAGAGATACGCCAGAACATCGTATCCCTGGGAGGTGGTTCCCAGGAAATTTCCCTCTTCCGGCATCGGCGGGGCCGGATGATATTTCACCGCGCGCAGCTCGCTACTCTCGATCGCCAGGAAATCCTCGGAATCACCCTCGCCGTTGAATTTTTCGCCGATTTTTTCGCCTTTGAGATACTCGGCGCTGTAGATTCTCTCTCCTTCCTCGTCCCAGCCATCGACCGCTCCGCTGAAGCGTCCTTTCCGTAGAGTATACCTGAGATGGAATTTCCCGTCCTCCATGTCGAAATATTTCACCGCCAGACCATAGTATGGTTTGTTGCTGCCGGATTCATAGTAGATGCCCTCGCGTTGGACCAGTTGCCGGGAACGTGGCTTCAGCGTGTCATCTGTAGCGCCGAAGGGGATCAGAGGCATGACTACTTTTCCCTTGGCTGAATCATCGCCTTTCCAGTCGAGTTTCAGCTTCCGGTAATTCACGGGCGCGTCCTTCCGCTCGCCAATGATTCCGAAATCAGATCCCTTGAACGGCTCGGGAGTGAAGGCAGGGAAACTCCACTTATTCTCGTATTTCACTGCAAGGGCTTCTTTTCCCACGATGACCTGATCGAGTGCGGCCAAACCGACCAAGCCCATTAAAATGATGAGGGAGTAATACCCACGCTTGATATCCTTGAAGCGCTTGATGCGCCGCATGGTCACAGGATTCGGCGGCCCGCCGGTGAATGAGCGGACGAGCAGCGATAATCCTCCGAAAACTAGGATCGCGGAGCTCAACCAGCCAAACCAAAGGAACGTTTCACCCCCGGGGAGTTTGTAATTCAAAAGGGTAACGTCCCTGCTGGTTTCGAAGAACCAGCGTGCAGTCGGGAAATCGATGCCACGCGCTTCGCCGAATCCGGCGAGGCACCCGAGAAGGAGCAGGAATAGTCCTATCGTGCGTTTGTTCATTTGAATTTAATCCGGGGGTCCACAAGAGCGACGATGAAGTCCGAGATGATATTCCCCAGAAGCATGAGAAATGCAGCAATCGTCAGCGTGCCCATCAGAACAGGGACATCGCGTGCGATCACCGCCTGATACTGCAGTAGGCCGAATCCCTGGATATCAAAGACCGTTTCCACCAAAATCGAGCCACTGATGAAAATGCCGATCAGGCTTCCCGCACTGGTGGCGACGGGAATCATCGAGTTTCTGAACGCATGGCCGAACACCGCCTTGCGGAAACCCACGCCCTTGGCGACAGCGGTCCGCACATAATCGGCTGAAAGCTGATCCATCAGATTGTTTTTCGTCAGCATCGTCAGCATGGCGAAGGAACCCACCAGGTAGCAGAGCAAAGGCAGGAATGTGTGATGGGCGAGATCGAAGATTTTCTCCCCCGGAGACATTTCCGGAAAATCCGGACTGGTGAAGCCAAAGAGCGGGAAAAGACTCATCCGGGCACCGAGGTAAACCAAAAGCAGAGCTCCAAGCGCAAATCCGGGAATCGAGTAGCCGATGAAAATCAGCACCGAGGTGAAACTATCGATAAATGTCCGGTGCTTCAGTGCTTTGAGAACACCCAGCGGAAGACTCACCGCGTAGGTGAAAAATGCAGTCAGCAATCCGAAATATGCCGCCACGGGGACCCGGTCCGCGATCATTGACCAGACCGGATCGTTGTAAACCGTTGAACGTCCGAGATCCCCCTGTAGAACTCCGCTGAACCTTGTTTTGAACGCAACCACACGCGGAGAGTATGATGGAAGGTTCGGATCGCCGGGATTTCGGCGTTTGAATCTATCCTGCCGGTCTGTTTCGCTCTCAAAGCGCAGGCTCCAGCCATCTGCTTCAATGTCTTCGCCGCTCTCTTTGAATTTCGCGGAGATAATCCCGTTTCCCTTCTTCTTCACCTTCACCAGTCTCCCATCGCCTTTCAGGACGAAACTGGCGGCATTTTCCGGATCAACCTCGCCACCACCGATGGTGGAATCATCCCGAGCACCGAATTCGCCTTTGGAAATTCTCACCTCGCGCGGGGCCGCTCCCAGCCATTGGAGGTAGGCAACAGGCATGGACTTATCCAGGCCGAACTGTTCCTCGAGTTCCTCCAACTGATCTTCGCTAAGTCCTCCGGATGCCTCGTTTGAGGCCCTTTTCCCTCCGCCGCTATCAGCATCTCCGGCCGCCTGCTGCAGCATTCTGTCCATCGGCCCACCAGGTACAAACCTCGTGATCCCGAAGACGAGAAAGGTGACCCCCAATAGGGTCGGTAACATTAACAACAGTCTTCGTAGGAAATAACTCTTCACACTTGGCGCGTCCCTAGTTTCAACGCACTGCGGCGCAACGCAAGCTCTCTGCTAATATTCCTGCCCGTTTTGTTTCTTTACGCCCACCACGTAATCAAGGACGGCTTGCTCATCGGAGGATGCGAGGCCGGCGTGGGTGATCATCGTGGGCATGGCGTCTTCCCAATCCATGATGTCTACCTTCTGCGGGAGCTGATATTCGTGGCATTCACCGCATTTCAGCATGTAGACCTCGTGTCCGCGCTGGAGCTGGGATAGCGGCTTGCCACTTATTTTTGACATTTCCGGCGTCGGATTCGGGACCTCGGAAATGCCGCCCACCGAGCCGTCATCACCAGCTGCCATATCGCCCATAGGGCCGCCACCGGTGGCGCAACCGACGATTGAGGCCAACAGGAGCAGGTTCAAAGATGTAAAGGTTTTGTAAAACATATTGGAATCAGTAATAATCGAGTTCATAAGACGACTCAACTTTTATGGGTTTTACCAGATGCTCTGATGAATTGCCCCTCAAAAAAATAATGAAAAAAGCCCTATTGCGCACAGCTGTAATGTTTCTTGCATTTGCGTCAAATTTGCCTGCGGTGACCGTGGCGACTCAAAGCGGAACGAATCCAAGCACGGATGCGCCCGACAACGGTGCGCCCTGGGGTAACGTCATCCTTACAAATGGCGCTTCCGGAGTTTATCTGGGTGGTGGCTGGGTATTGACCGCCGCGCACGTGTATGACGATCAGGCATCCCCTTACGTTACCTACAATTCCACTCAGTATTATGCGGATTTGAACGAAGTCTACACGCTGCAAAATTCTTCGACCGCACAGCTGCAGGGGCTCAGTGCGGACGCTGACCTCGTTCTTTTCCGGCTTGATACGGAGCTCTCCGGACTTCCCACGATTTCGCTGGGAGATGTGACCACGAATATGAACATCACAATGATCGGCTTCGGAGGAGGGAAAACCTGGGGCACAAATACCGTCGATCCTCAGAACCTTGCTTCGAACTTCAATGTCACAGATGGAAATGATTTCGTAGGATTCCAAACGGACTATGACAGCGGCGTCTCAACCGAAGGGCAGGGTATTATCGGTGACTCCGGCGGTGCGGCGTTTGCGTTTGTCGGCGGGGAATGGAAATTGATTGGTATGATGCAAGCGGTTGACGATGCAGGCAACCCAACCAAGACCTACTTTTCGAGCATGTCGCAGTATTCGTCACAGATAAATTCGATTATCTCGAATGCAGGAGCGATCCCGGAGCCCTCCGCATTGCTTCTCTCATGTCCGGCATTTCTCCTCCTTTTACGCAGGAAGCGTTAATCTTGTTCCCGAGCATGCCCGACATTGACTATGGGCGGTCCATCGTTTCCTCTCTCACGCATGCCCGTGGCGGAAAAAAAGTCTCATATATCCTCAAACCGTTGGATTTTTTCCTACCTTCTTCTTGAGAAGAAAATTTTCATTCCTTCGCTCATCGCGCTGTTCGTCACCGCTGGTCTGGCACTCGCTTTCCCGTATTTCCTGAAGGAGCTGATAGGGAATCCGGTCGATGCGATGCGCAACCAGGTGCCGCCCGAGGAGATTCTGGAGAAAATCAACGGAATCGTCCTAAGTCTGGTAATTGTGCTGTTTTTCCAGGCAACCATCGGATTCTTCCGTGTCCAGGGCTTCATTCGTTCCGGTGAAGCCGCTTTGAACCGCCTGCGGAAGGACCTGTTTTCCCATCTGCTCCATCTCCCGGTTCCGTATTTCCAGGATCAGCGCGCAGGCTCTCTCAGCAACCGTGTATCCTCGGACCTCACGCTCGTTCGGGATACTCTGATCAATACCGTCCCACAGCTTGTCCGGCAGTCTGTAATTTTGGTCGGGGGGTTGGTATTTATCTTCATTGCTTCCTGGAAACTCTCCCTTGTCATGCTCGGCTGCATCCCTGTAGTCGTGCTGCTAATCGCTTTTTTCGGCAGAAAAGTCCGCTCACATTCTAAGGCTGCGCAGCAGTCCCTCGCGGAAGCCTCCACGGTAATTGAGGAGTCCGTGCAAAACATCGCCGATGTGAAATCCTTCACAAATGAACCGTTGGAAAACGAGCGCTACCACAGTTCGCTAGAGGAGTTTTTCGCAGTCACCAAGCGTGGTGCACAAGCCCGCGGGGCCTTCCTATCCTTTATTATATTCGCGCTCTTCGGCACCATCTCCTTCGTGATCTGGTATGGAGCCCGGATGTATTCCACCGGTGGAATTTCATGGGAAAACTTTTTCGCTTTTATCCTGTTTTCCATCTTCGTGGGTGCATCTCTCGGTTCCTTTCCGGAAATCATTTCCCAACTACAGCAGACCTCCGGTGCCACAGAGCGGTTACGGGAGCTTCTCGATATGCCTACCGAACGCCAGACCGGCACAGCGGATATCGAGATCAGTGGTCAGATTTCCTTCCGCGGAGTAAATTTCACTTACCCTTCCCGTCCTGAAATCCCTGTGATCACGGACTTCTCCGCAGATCTCCCAGCAGGCCAGCGCACGGCGATTGTCGGCCCATCCGGAGCGGGGAAATCCACCTTGTTCTCGCTAATTCTCGGCTTCAACGATCCAGTCTCCGGAAAGCTACTTCTGGATTCCACCAACTCGCAGAAAATTTCGCTGCAGGCTCTTCGCTCCCAGATCGCAATCGTACCGCAGGAGGTCCTTTTGTTCGGAGGGACGATTTTTGAAAACATCGGCTACGGCAAGCCCGGTGCCTCCGATGAGGAGATCCGCAATGCGGCAAAACAGGCAAACGCCCACGAATTCATCGATGTCCTGCCGGACAAATACCAAACTATGGTCGGGCCGCGCGGCACCAAGCTTTCGGGCGGACAACGGCAGCGCATCGCCATCGCCCGTGCAATTTTGGCTGATCCGAAGATACTTCTACTGGACGAGGCTACCTCCGCCCTTGATTCAGAGTCCGAGCGGCTGGTCAACGAGGCCTTGGAGCGTCTGATGGAAGGCCGCACCTCTTTGGTAATTGCCCATCGGCTTTCAACCGTACGTCACGCGGATCAGATTCTCGTGCTCTCCAAAGGAAAGCTAATCGAGCAGGGAACGCACGATGAGCTGTATGCCGCGAATGGGACCTACCGATTCCTGGCGGAGACCCAGCTGAGCTGAGTCCCAAACCGTTCCCGAGAATTAATCCTCTTTCGGTTTGATCTCGATCCTCGGGAAAACCGGTTTCGGCTTATTGATCTGGTGTCCGCTGGGAATAAGTCCCCATTTCAGATCATCGAGTTTGAGATCCATGAGTCCGGGGAGATTCAGCTGGGCGGCGAGCTTGCCGGAAGCTTCAGGAAGGATCGGTGAGAGAAGGACGGCGCAGTGGGCGACGGATTCCGCGAGGTGCTGGAGCACGGTTGCGAGGCGTTCCTTGTTTTCCAGATTCTTGTTCAGCTCCCACGGCTTCATGCGTTCCGCGTACTGGTTGCAATGGACGACGTGGTTGTTGAGAGCTTCCAGACCCTTGGAAATCTCGTGGTTCTGCATCGCCTTGCGGTAGGCGGCTGTGCTTTCCGTGAGGGATTTCTGCAGTTCCTTATCGTCAGCTGTGAGCGGGCCGCCGGGGGTGATGATCCCTTCGGTGAAGCGCTGGGACATGTTGAGTGCGCGGTTGCAGAGGTTACCTAGTTCATTGGCCAGCTCTGTGTTGAAGAGCATGACGAGGCGGTCGAGATCGAAGTCCGAGTCTTTCCCTGTGTGGATATCGCGTACGAGGTAGTAGCGGAGAGCGTCGACGCCAAAGGCATCGGCCAGCTCCATAGGATCGACGATATTGCCGAGAGACTTGGACATTTTTTCGCCGCGGATATTCCACCAGCCGTGAACGAGGAGTTGTGGGATCTTCCCATCCTCGAAGCCAATGGCATGGAGCATGGCCAGCCAGTAAATGCCGTGGGCCGGGACCATGATGTCCTTGCCGATGATGTGGACGGGGCGGTCTGTCCAGATTTCATCGAAAACAGGGAGCGAAGGGTCCGCTTTGTAGCCGATGAAGGAGATGTAGTTAATAAGGGCGTCGAACCAGACGTAGGTGACGAAGTCTGTATCAAAGGGGATTTCAATTCCCCAGCGGAGGCGCTCCTTCGGGCGGGAGATGCAGAGATCCGTGCCGGTGTTCCGATCCAGAGCATTGAGGAGCTCGGACTTACGGAATGCTGGGAGGATGGTGTCGGGAGAGTTTTCGAGGAAGTCCTTGAGCCAGTCCGTGTGTTCGGAAAGTTTGAAGTAGTAGTTCTCTTCTTCGATCTCGGTGACCTCGCCCCACTCCGGGCCGAAATTTCCGGCTTCGTCGCGGTCGCGATCTGTGAGGAACTGCTCCTGGCGGATGGAGTAGAAGCCTTTGTATCCCTTTTTGTAGATTTGTCCGCGATCGTGGAGATCGGTGAGGATGGATTGCACACATGCTTTGTGGCGCTCATCCATGGTCTCGGCCCAGCCGTCGTAGTTCACGCCGAGTTTTTCCCAGAGTTTGGAAAATTTCTTGGTGGTCTTCTTGACGTATGTAGCCGGATGGATGCCTTCCTTTTCTGCGGTTTGCTGGACTTTCTGGCCATGCTGATCGACGCCGCTGAGGAAATAGACATCCTCTCCGGCGAGCCGGCGATAGCGTGCGATGACGTCTGCCAGAACCTTTTCATAGGCGTGGCCGATGTGTGGAGAGCCGTTGGTGTAATCGATGGCGGTAGTTAGGAAAAACATGAAATCTTTTGAGTCTGAATGGTGAAAAAGAGGCAGGCGGTGCGTGCTTCAGTCGCGCTTTTCCTCCCGGACGACTTTTCCGCCGAGGGATAGGATGCGGGAGTTTGCTTTTGCATCTTCGGCTTCAGGGATTTTTCCCATACGCACGTAGATCTGGGAAAGCGCGGTCCAGGCGAGCAGATCGTTCGGCTGGAGTGAGGTGGCCTGTAGTGATGCGCCGAGAGCCGAGTTTAGATTCCCGGTTTTCAGGTAAGCCATGGAGAGGGCGTGCCATGAGTCGAAGTGGGTGGGATCCAATTCCACACACTTTTTGTAGAGTGCTGCGGCCTCTTCCATTTCACCAAGGGCGAGGTGGCCGCTGGCGTCATCGAAGAGATCCTGAAGTTCATTGCTCATGGCTTGGGGTCCCGATGTAGATAGAGCCGGTGGAAACCGGCTCTTCAATGTTTACTGGGCGTAGAGTTTTTCCACGTTGGCGTCGTCAGCGCGAGTTCTCAACCAAGTCGAGAAGACGTTGATTTGGTTGCCTTCGGTAGCGCGGGATACTTCTTCCGCCACGTTTGCGGCCTGTTCTTCGCTTTTGACGATCTCGCGGGTCTCCACGTGGATGATGAAGGCTCGGTCGTCCTCGATGACAGGGTCGGCGAGTTCACCCGGGTCCGTATAGCGCGCTGCTTCAAATAGATTGGCTGGAGCCTTTGTTGTATCCTGTTGGCTGGCGCGGGTTACTTCAGGGAGATTCAGGGTATCGTTTTCGATTCCGGCTGCCTCTGCTGCCTCCTGGAAGGTTTTGCCTTCCGCGAGGGCGGCCTTGATTTTTTCAGCGGATTCTTCGGCTGCTGCGCGGAGTGCTGCAGTAGTTTTATCCGCGATCAGGCGGGCGCGTGCTTCGTCACGTGCTTCCTCGAAGGTCTGGACGCGGCTTTCTTCGGTGCCGTCCAAGCGGGCGATCAACCACTGGTTTTCTCCGATGGCGATGGCCGGTGAAATTTTGGAGAAAGGATCCGATGTCTCGATCATTGTGAAGAGCACGTTTGCGGCAGTGCCTTGTGAACTGGAGGCGCGGAGAGGTGCGTTGATTTCAGCAGGTGCGTCCTCGTAAGAGAAAAGTTCTGTGGTTTTCAGGTCCCAATTATCCTTTTCGGCGAGTTTTTCGAAGGTGAGGGAAGGGTCTTCCTCAAGCTGGAAGAGGAACTCATCGACTTTCTCATCGCTGGCGAGTTGAGCCATGCGGTTTGCTTCGGCGATTGCGCCTTCGCGTTCCGCTTGCTTTGTCTCGTATTCGGCTTTCTGCTCGTCGGTAGCGTCAGCGGCAGGAGCTGGAAGTTCTGCAGGTGCTTCTGGTGTTTCCGGTGTGGCGATGATGTAGGAGAATTTGCGTTTCTCAGGAGTGCGGAAAGCGTCCTGAATGGTTTCCCAGTATGATTTGATTTCTTCTTCGGTAACTTCGATGGTTTTCTCGATCGGTGCTGCGTCGATACGGGCCACGTTGGTGCGGATGCGCTGATTATCAAGGGCTGTCTGTGCTGCGATTACATCGGCAGGAGTGGTGAGTCCGGCACCGATGATTTTCGCCACTTTGCCTTGGGCGATGACGTCCGATGCGAGGGAGCGGAGATCACCTTCGGTAAGTCCGAGGCGGCCGATGCCTTTTTCGATGAAGTTTCTGTAAGCTTCCGATGAAAATGCACCGTCCGGGCCGGAGAATGCAGGGAGCTTGCGGATGAATGTATCGATTTCCTCATCGCCGGGGTAGATTCCGAATTCTTCCTTCGCGGAGCGGAGGATCATGCGGTTGATGAAGAATTGCTCGTCGGCATTGCTTGCACGTGGATCGCCGGAGAGTGAGAAGGCGAAGAGCATAAGATTGTAGTCTCCGGCTTGTGCGAGGGACTGGGTGAGCTCGAAGGTGGCTGGACCGAGTTTGCGGAACTCTTGATCGGAGTATTTCCTGCCTGCGATCTTGATGTATGGCTGCCCGCTGCCGGATGCCCGCATGGAGCTGGTGTCCATGAAAAAGAATCCGATGATAACGAGTACGAAAAGGACGATAATGAGTCCGGTATATTTGCGAAGATGTTCGATCATTGCTTGTGAGCTGGGCGGGAGAGTAAAAGGGGGAAAACGGGAAGTTGAAACCCTAAAGTTTCAGGGGAGAATTTGAAGGTTTTCCGAGGGGTGAAAGAGCTTCCGATTCAATGAATCCGGGTCGTAGGGGCGTTTCTTCGTGGTGAGTGCGTAAGTTTTTTCGAAGGTGATTTGCACGATGCGGGTGGATCTTCGGTCCCGCGATTTTCAATTTTGTGCTTTTCGGTGGTGAGATGTGACTTGCGGAGTTGCTGGTTTGGCGGTTGTCTGGGGGATGAATTTGAGGTGGCTGAATGCATTGTTGTGGGGGAACTCCGTGGCTCTTGCCTGGATGTGGGGATTGGGACTGTTTTTCAGTGTCCAGATTTCCTTTATGTATGGGATGAACGGGCTGCTGATGTTCGCAATTCCGAATGCGATCGGCCTAGCGATGTTCGGCTGGCTAACGCATATCGTGGCGAAGAGGCATCAGGGCGGGAAAGAATCGCTGGCTCTGTTCTTTGATAAATTCTCCAAGCCTTTCCGGTTAATCTTCTACATCTACCAGATTGTGGCGTTGTCGATGACGGTGTTCGCGCTGGTTAAATACCTGTTTTTCCCGCTTCTCAGCGCGATGGATCTTGGTGGTTATGCGATTCTTGCCCTTTCCATGTGTATGTCCGTTTTCGTCGTATTGGCGGCGGGTGCGTTGTTCGGAGAAGAGTTCGGTATCCGCAAGA
Organism: Luteolibacter sp. AS25; assembly: GCF_046736275.1. Classification (GTDB taxonomy): domain Bacteria; phylum Verrucomicrobiota; class Verrucomicrobiia; order Verrucomicrobiales; family Akkermansiaceae; genus Luteolibacter. Next base: position 3,216,666 of record NZ_CP151837.1, on the reverse strand, counting down.
TCAAGGCCGGCCATGCTTTGTTGGGAGGTTTGCTGGTGCTCTGTATCGTAGTAATTCTTTTCAGTCTGGACCCACTGAGTGTGGGAGCGGGGATTAATGGCCTAGGCGCCAGCCATGAGTATACTTCCAGTCGTTTCTGGGGATATGCGATTCCGTTGGTGGTTGGTCTGCTGGTAGGTCCCTGGCTGGATCTCCAGCACTGGCAGCGTGCGATCCAGATCCACCGTGAAGGTACTTCGATCCGTTTGAGCTATGTTTTCGGCGGGCTGATTTTCTTCCTGCTCCTTCTCTTCCACGGATTTCTGGCAATGTGGGTGATGGGCCGTGCCGGGGATGAGTTTACTTCAACTGTGGCACATTCCGGTCTGGATGGACTTTATTACGCGCACGATATCGGAGTGAAATTCTTCAGTGGAGCGTTTGACGGGAATTCCATCGTTCCTGCGGCCTACTTCAGTTTCCTCTGCATCTGTGTTCTTACGACTTTGGACAGTGGTTACGTGTCCCTGAAATGGTTCCTCGGTAAAAATGTTGAGAAAAGCGACAACATGCTGGTCTCGATCATTCCGAAGCAGATCATTTCTTCTCCGATTCCAACGTTCCTGTTGATTGGTATTGTAAGTTTGATCGGCTACTTCGCGAAGTTCGAGCTGGAGTATTTCATGGTTTTCTTCGCTTCGTTCTTCGTGGGTTATGCCGCGCTGGCGATTGCACGCTGCTTTGTCCCTAACTCGCAGGAGCCGCTCCCGCAGATCCGGATGTTTTCGATGGCTTGCCTGTGCCTGGTGATTTTCGCCTTCGGCTACATGGTGAACATGAATTTGCTGATGTATCTGGGTTCCCTCCTACCGCTGGTTTATGTGGTATGGCTGGTGACAACCACCGATTTGCTGAGACTGGTGACGGAGAAAGCCGGTGAGGTGATGGATGCCGCTTCCGAGATCCCGGCGATCAAGGCGATGGCTAAAACCGCTATTCCAGTGAAAAGCGAGGTGACTGCCCCTGTTTCCGGAGAGGCGCACGATCTTGCAGGTCACTTTGAAGGAAAGTGGTTTGTTTACTCAATGATCGCCACCTATCAGGACACAAACTCCGTGGGGAATGTGTATTTCGGGATGTATCCGCTGTATGTGGGTAAGACCCGGGAGCTGTTTTTCAATGCGGCGATGCCTGACTTTGACCTGAAAACAACGAAATTCTATATCCTCACCAGGTCCTTCGAGCACAAGTTTGTGCGGGAGAGCCGGGAGTTTGATAGGATCACGGTGAAGATCAAGGTGGCGGACACGAACAGGAAGTTTGTTACTCTCGAGCACCAGATCTTCGGCGAGGACGGGCAGTTGCTTGGAAAAGGGAAGCAAAGCCTGCTGTTTGTCTCCTCGAAAGACTACGGTCTGCTGGATATTCCTTCCGAGGTTTACACTTCGTTTGTGAAGTACTTATAGAAACCTAACGGGGAGAAAATCTTCCCGGATTCAATTTCTAAGAATGCGGCGACTCGGATCCGGGCGCCGCATTTTTCGTGTTTAGAGGTCGAGTGTTTCGCCGCGGAGGGCGAAGACTTTCCGGACGGTGTCTTCTATAAGATTGTTCGGGCAGGAGGCACCGGCGGTGAGGCCAACTGTTATGTGTTCCTTGCCTGAAAAAACGTTGGCGTAGTTCGAGGTGGTTTCCGCGTGCTGGTGGAGATCGAAATGGACGATCTCCTCCAGGGACTTGATTTGCGATGCATCACGGATGAAAAAGGTGGGGAGCTCTTTTTCCCCGATTTCAACAAGGTGTGCGGTGTTCGAGGAATTATAGCCGCCTACTACTAGGAGAAGGTCCATTCTTGTTTTGAGCATCTCGAAGAGTGCGTCCTGGCGCTCCTGGGTTGCCCCGCAGATTGTATCGAAAACGGAAAAGTTATCGGGTGCGCTGTCGCGATCCTGAATGGCTGTGGCGAGACGGTTCTGGATTTCCAGGGTCTCGCTTTTAAGCATGGTGGTCTGATTCGCCACGCCGATTTTCCGGAGGTGAAGATCGGGATCGAAGCCGTCCGAGTAGGAGCCTTTGAAGCGCTCGAGGAATGCGGATTTATCGCCGCTTCCGCGGATGTATTCGCAGAGGAAATCTGTATCCGCGAGTGTGAGTATCACGAGAAAGTGGCCGGAGCCATCGATGCCGAGCGCCCGTGAGGAGGTGGCGCGTGTCTCCTCGTGGTTTTCCTTTCCGTGGATGATTGAGGTGATGCCGTCCTTCGCGTAGCCGCGGACGCGGCGCCAGACTTTCATGACGTCTCCGCAGGTGGTGTCCACTGTGTAGCTGCCGCGCTCCTCAACTTTATCCATGAAGCTGGTGGGTGCGCCAAAGGCTGGGACAATAACGACATCATCCGGCTGGAGGTCGTCATAGGATGAGTCAATTTCCTGCCAGGGGAGGGAGACGATATCCATTTCGCGGAGTTGTCGGTTTACCTCCGGATTGTGGATGATTTCCCCGATGAGGAAGATTCGGTTTTCAGGAAAGACTTTCCGGGAGGCGTATGCGAGATCGATGGCGCGCTCCACGCCGTAGCAGAAGCCGAAGTCCTGGGCGAGTAAGAGGGTGGTGTTGCCGCAGGTGATTTTGCCGTCCTGGTCTTTGATTTTCTCGACGAGGGAGGATTGGTAATGAACTGCAACCTCGGCGGAGACGAGTTCCATGACATCCGGGCGGCGGACGTTGACTCGGGGGCGTTTGATGGCGGGCTTGGGCATGTGAGGAGGATTCTGGACTGTGAACGGGTGCGAATCAACGCGAATGCTAGCGGGTGCTTTTCCGGAAGGGTAGCGCGAGGATGAGGAATAGAACCAGTGCCAGTGCCTGCATGGCGAAGAGGTAGACGGGCCAGGGGCCGAGGTGGTCTATTAGAGACGCGGCTTGTGGCTTGGAAAGGGAGAAGGCGAAATTGGTATCCAGGAGGGAATTGATGGGAATGGTGGAGACGTGATAAACGAGAGAAATGCCGAAGACTTTGAGCGGGGATTTCCAAAACGGAGTTTCGGGGCGCCATTTTAGAACGATGGGAATATATAATGCGGCGGCGACGATTGCGAAGTGCTGGATGAAGAAATGAAAGAAGGGCGCTGTGGGAGGACCGTGGGGTATGGCGGGGGTAAGCAGCGCCTGGAGGGTGGCGGCGAGGCCCCAGAAGTAGGTGAGCGTGAGGAGAAACGGTTTCCGGGTAAGGAGGGCGAACCCACCGATGATGGCTGCGAGATCGCAGAGATGGTAGGGGATGAGATTGTCCAGGCGGTGGGGATAATCTTTCCAGACGAAGTAGGCAATGAGGGGTGACAAGAGGTTTGTGAGAGCCAGAAAGAGGGTGATGTGTTTCTGGTTTTTACCAGCGCGCTTCGCGGCCAGGATGAGAATGGCGATGATGGCAAAGCCGATCGCGAGCGTGATGTAATGCTCTTTGGAAAATGGATGGAAGGGCATGGGGTATTGGATGTTACCGGATGATCTTACTCTCGGATTTCAGCAATGGCGGGTTTTGAGGCGAAGATTTGTTCCGCGATGGATTGGATCTGGGTTTCGGTTACCTGGAGAAGATTTTCGCGGGCTTCGGAAGGTGATGGGATGTGATCGAAGAACAACAGGCCTTCTCCGGCCCATGCCGCGTGGGAGGCGGTGGATTCGAAGGCTAGTTTGGATTGTGCGATGGCTAGGCGTTTGGCGCGTTCGAGTTCGCCGGGGCGGGGGCCGTTTTTGGCCAAGTTCTGGGTCTCCTTGAAGATGGTATCGAGTGATTCCCGGCGGGATTCAGGATCGAGGCCGGCGATGATCTGGAGGGCTCCGGTTTCGTGGAAAAGTGAGGTTTCGCTGCCGATCTGGTAGCAAAGGCCGCGTTCCTCCCGCAGTTCTGTAAAGAGGCGGGAAGAGGAGGATTCACCGAGGATGAGGGAGAGCAGGCGGAGTGCGTGACGTTCCTCCGCGTGGCGACCGGGAGTGTGCCAGGCGAGGGCCAGCTGGAGCTGATCTGTTTCGCGGGTTTCTGAAATTTCGCGGGAGGGTGCCGGGGTGTAGCCAAGGCGGAGAGGCGGCTGGTGGAAGGTTTTCGGGAGGAGGGGTGTGAGAATTTTCAGGATTTCCCCTGCGGACATGGGGCCTGCGGTGGCGATGACGATGTCGCTGCGGAAATGGTGCGCGGCGGCGAAGTTTTGCAGGGTGGCGCGGGAGATTTTTTCGATGGATTCCGGTGTGCCGGAGATTGGTTGGCCGAGGGGGTGGGATGGCCAGGTGGCGGCCGCGAGAAGATCGCCGATGTGATCGGAGGGGCTTTCGCGGATCATGGTGATTTCTTCGTGGATGACATCGCGCTCCAGTGGGATTTCGTGTTCGGGGAAATTTGAGTGCCAGACCATGTCAGCGAGCACTTCGATGAGGGTGGGCATGAGTTCGGCTTCGCCCTGTGCTTCGTAGACGGTGTGGTCCTCTGAGGTGCAGGCGTTTGCCTGGCCGCCGCCGGATTCGATGGCGAGGGTGAGTTCCTTGGCGGAGCGTGTGGCTGTGCCCTTGAATGCCATGTGCTCGGAAAAGTGAGCGAGGCCGGTGGGGAGGTCTCCTGTTTCATCGCGGGAGCCGACCGGGATGTAGATGGAGAGGGCGGCGCACTCTGAATCAGGGAGTTGCGCGTGGGCTAGGCGGGGGCCGCCTGGGAGTGGATGGGTGGAGTAGGTGGCTGGCACGGGCGCAACTTAGCTTTTTCGTGGTCGGTGCCAAGTGATCAGTGATCGGTGTTTTTCAAAGCGGGATTTCCTGTCTGGAGCGCTTCGAGATCGGCGGGTGTGGTGATTTTCGGGTTCGGGGAGGTGGAGGGGATGAGTTTTGTGGGATGTCCGTGGGCCTGGAGGGCGGAGGTTTCGTCTGTGACAAGGATGTGGTTAGCTATGATGTGATCGTAGGCGGCTTTGATGAGCTGGGTTTCGAAAATTTGTGGGGTTTCGATGTGCCAGAGATTTTCACGGGGGACAGCTTCGCTGGTGAAGTCGTCCTCGTCGGTGCGTTTCAGGGTTTCGGTGACACGGCGGGCAAGGCTGGCTGCGCGGTTCTGGCGGGCGGCTGAGATAGTAGCAAGGATATCGGCCTGAGAGACGAGTGGGCGGGCGGCGTCGTGGATAGCGATGTATTGGGAGTCGGGCGAGACGGCAGCTAGTCCGTTGGCCACGGAGAGATGGCGCTCCGCACCGCCATCGACGCGATGGACGGGTTTGGTGAAAATTTCCCCGCCCAAGAGGCTGGAGAAGCGACCTTCCGGGCAGACGAGTATGATTTCCGTGATTTCCGGGCAGGCGAGAAAGGTATCCACAGTGCGGGCGAGGACGGGTTTCCCGTTGAGGATTGCGGCGAGTTTATCGAAGCCCATACGCCGGCTGCTCCCGGAGGCGACGATGATGGCGGTAATTCCGGTTTTCAAAGCGGATATGGCAGTGAGTAATCAGACTCCCAGAACGATTGCCGAGCGGGAGGTGGTGTAGAATTTCAACTGGCCGTCCGGGGCGATGGGGTAGTCGACGGATGGGTCCAGGCGATTGTGTCCGCCATATTTTGATTGATCGGAGTCGAGGAGGAGTTTGTGGGTCTCCTGAAGATTCGGGTGTACGCCATAGCCGGGGATGGATTTGTCCGGTGAGAGGTTGATGACAAAGATGAGGTTGGCGCGCTCCGCGATGAGGATTTTGTTTTCGTGATCAACGTGGAGTAGCTGGGCGGGTGGTGCGCTGAGTAGGTTTTTCTCACGGGCGAGGAGAACCAGGTCGCGATCCCATTCCGCGAGTAATTTGTATTTCAGGTCGGGGTTGTCCACGAGCGACCATTGGCGGCGGCAGTAGTGATAGGACCAGTCGTTTCCTTCCCGCGGGAAGTCCAGCCACTCCGGATGGCCGAATTCATTTCCCATGAAGTTGAGCCAGCCTTCGCCACCAAAGGCGAGGGTGAGGAGGCGGATGATTTTATGAAGGGCGATGCCGCGCTCGATGACGGGGTGTGGATCGTCTACTTTCATGTGGAAATACATTTCCTTGTCCATGAGGCGGAAGGCGAGGGTTTTATCTCCGACGAGTGCTTGGTCGTGGGATTCGGCGTAGGCGATGGTTGCTTCACCGTGGCGGCGGTTGGTGATGGTTCCCCAGAGTTCATCGAGGTCCCATTCTTCATCGCGCTGGTGTTTCAGGAGTTTGATCCAATGATCGGGAATTCCCATCGCAAGGCGGTGGGTGAAGCCGACTCCGCCTTCGGAGTTCGGTCGGCAGAGGCCGGGCATGCCGGACATGTCTTCCGCTACGACGATGGCTCCGGGTTTGATCTCGGAGATGAGTTGGTTGGCGAGTTTGAGGTAGGTGATGGCCTCATGGTCCACATCGTCTCCATAATAATCTTCGTATGATCCGAAGGCGCGATTGCCATGGGAGTGGTAAAGCATGGAGGTGATGCCATCGAAGCGGAAGCCATCGAAGCGGAATTCCTCCAGCCAGTAGCGGACGTTTGACAGGAGAAATTGTTTCACCTCCGGACGGCTGTAGTCGAAGCATTTGGAGTCCCATTGCGGGTGGTCGCCTTTTTCTCCGCCGTGGAAATACTGGTGGCCGGAGCCGTCGAGGTTGTTAAGGCCTTCGGAGAGGTTTTTGACGGCGTGGGAGTGGACGATATCGAGGATGATGGCGATGCCCATGCCGTGGGCGGTATCGACGAGGAATTTCAGGTCTTCCGGGGTGCCGTAGCGTGAGCAGGCGGCGAAGAATGAGGAGACGTGGTAGCCGAAGGAGCCGTAGTATGGATGCTCCTGGACTGCCATGAGCTGGATGGTATTGTAGCCGGCCTTCTGAATGCGGGGGAGGGTGTTTTCCGCAAATTCCCGGTATGTATGGACGCGTGGTTCTTCCCCGGCCATGCCGGTGTGGGCCTCGTAGATGAGTGGGGCGCCGACGGTCTGTGGATCGAACTGGTGTTGCCAGACGTAGGGCTGTGGCGGTGACCAGATTTGCGCGGTGTAGTCGTGGGTTTCAGGATCCTGGACGGCGCGCTGGATGGTGGCAGGGAGGCGATCGCGGCGTGAGTCGTCAGCGCCGTGGATGTGAAGTTTGATCTTGGCCTCGTGGGAGAGCGTGCCGGCGGGGAGGGTTGTTTCCCAGATGCCGTTCGCTTTTTTCTCAAGTGGGTGGGAATCGCGGTTCCACTGATTGAAGTCGCCGATCAGGGAAACAGCGCGGGCCTCGGGTAGCCATTCGCGGACGGTCCAGCGATCGGCTATTTTATCGAAATGTATGCCACAGTATTTGTGGGCGGTTGAGTAGGCGGAGAGGGAGCCGTGGTTTTTCCTGATGTCTTCCAGAGCGGATTCGAAGCGGGCGGTTCGATCGCGGATCGCTTCGGTTTGTGGCTCAAGCCACGGATCGTTCTGTACGAGAATGGGAAGGGGCTGGGCTTGTTCCATACCGATAAGTAAAGGCGAGAGTGGGGGCGATGGGAAACGAAAAGGAGGCAAGGAAGGCTACCGATCGTGAATTTTCAGGTTTCTGAGGAAGGGTCAGGGTTTCCGGGGCGCTGAAGAGGCTGTAAAAATCACTGCCCGGGAATGAATTTGGAACTTGGTTCGGTATTTCGAAGGATTAGGGTTCGTCCATGTTTTTAGGGGCTATTCATCTGAAGTTCACGGGTTGGGATTGGGCGGTATTGATTGGTTATTTGCTGCTGACGACTTGGGTGGGCCACGCCATGCGTGGGAAAAATGCGACGATCCGTGACTTTTTCCTGGGTGGTAGGTCTCTTCCTTGGTGGGCGGTTTCCGGCTCGATCATTGCTACTGAGATCAGTGGTGTGACGTTTATCGGGGTGCCGGGGACGTTGTTTGCGCTGAATGGCGATTTCACCTATATGCAGTGGGCGATTGGCTCGATCATCGCACGGTTTCTGGTGGCCAGATATTTCGTGAAGGTCTACTACGAGCAGGAAATCTACAGCCCGTATGACTATATGGGAAATCGGTTGGGCGGCGGGGCGAAAATGCTGGCGACCATTTTTTTCACGTTGGGAAGCGTATTGGGACAAAGCGTCCGCGTGCTGGTGGCTGCGATTCCGCTGCGGGTGGTGACTGGATTGCCGATCGAATGGAGTATCCTGATCATCGGAGTCTTCGCGATCGGGTGGACTTTGATGGGAGGTATGCAGACGGTTATCTGGACGGATGTGATGCAATTCGTGCTGTTTGCGGTGGGTGGGACTGTCGCTCTATTCTGGCTGGTGAGCGGTGTGGATGGAGGTTGGGGAGGTTTCTGGGAAACCGCGCAAACCTACGGAAGGACTAGGCTCTGGGATTTTTCATGGGGATTTGAGAGGGATCTTCAATTCACCTTCTGGGTGGCGCTGATAGCGGTGCCGTTCCAAAATCTAACCGCGTTCGGCGTGGATCAGTTGAATGCCCAGCGGATGTTCTGCTGCAAGGATGCCAAGGCGGCGGGCAAGGCGCTGATCTTCAGTTCATTCGGACAAGTGCTGACTTTGCTGATGCTGATGGTGGGTGCGGCTTTGTTCGTTTGGTATCATGAGCATCCCTTTACTGCGGCAGAGGCGGATCTGGTGAAAGCGACAGGTGACACAATTCTGGGAAGCAATGTGGCTGAGACCGGCGAACACGATTTTATCTTTCCGATGTGGATCGTGACGGTGCTACCACCGGGCGTGAGCGGACTGCTGCTGGCCGGGATATTTGCCGCCTGTATTTCGAGTCTGGATTCTATCCTGGCGGCATTGAGCCAGACGACCCTTTCTGTGATTTACAATCCTGAGTCGAAAACGGACGAGGAGCTTTCAAGGATGAATCTCATGAGTAAGACCCGGTGGCTGATCATTGGCTGGGGACTCACTTTGACCGGCTTCACCCAGCTGCTGAATATGGTGCGGGAGGATATCCCTATCCTGCCGCTGGCCTTCGGGATGACGACCTACACGATGGGGCCTCTGCTGGCTATGCTGCTGTGCTCCCTGCTCGGCCGCGGCAGTGTGAAGGGGCTGGTGGTCGGGAGTGCTATTTCGGTGGTTCTGGTGATGTTCGTGAGGGTTGATCTGTGGGTTCTGTGGATAAAAGCAAAGCTGCCGTTCGAATGGCTGGCGAGTCTGCCTACCCTGGAGCTGAATGCGGCCGGGGATGGGATACTTTCAGTGTATTGCTACGCCTGGGCCTGGCCGGTGACTACCGCGCTGACTTTTTGCTGCGGTTATTTCGGCGCGTCACAGAAGCGAAATCCAGGACTCTAACAGCTGTTACAGTCGCGTCACATTGCTAGGTGCTTGCATTGAGCGAGTTGTGTAGATTTGGCCTGTTAGTTGCATCCGATAGTTTAGCGTTCCGTATAAAATTACAGGTCAAGTTTTTAAAAAAATTTGAACGTGGAACGCTTGTGGAATCGCTTGAAAAACTTCTCTCTGTTAGAGCAGGTTAATTAAATATTCCACCGAATCGAAACCTAGTTCAACTTTGGAAACGTTGCTTCTGGGTAGCCCGAAGGGGGGCTGTCCGGAGAGCGACTCAGTGGTATAGCATGAAAACAGAGCAAACGGAAATTCAAGGGGTGGAAATGGGAGTGAATGCAGCGGTGGACGCTGCGATTCATGGCGACGATTCCTGGGGGAGGGTTGAAGTGAAGCTCCGCAAGCTGATTGGTGGCGACGCCTTCGGGCGCTGGTTCGGTGGGGCGAACTGGGGTGGTTTTGAGGCGGGTGAGGGCTTGGTTCTGGTTCCTGGAGAGATCCATCAGGTGTGGATTGAGACAAACTATTTGCCTGAATTAATTCTGGCCGCAGGAGAGGTTTTCGAGGGTCTGCACCGTATCGATATTCAGGTTGCGGAAGTGGGGAAAAGTGGCGAACCGGAAGTTGTGGCTGAGGTTGATCCGGAGATCAGGAAAGAGGTTCCCAAGGAAATTTTTGAAAAAAGGGCGAACGCCGCAGGGTTGAACCCGAACTACACGTTCAAAAACTTCGTGGTCGGAAGCAACAGTCAGTTTGCTCATGCGGCATGTCAGGCGGTTTCCACGAAAAAGTCGGTCGGTTACAATCCGCTCTTCATTCATGGCGGCTCCGGTCTCGGTAAGACGCATTTGATGCACGCGATCGGACAAGAGATTTTGCGTCGGCGTCCGGATGCCAGAGTAATTTTCCTGACCTGTGAAAAGTTTATCAACGAGTTCATCGAGTCGATCCGCCGCGGGGACATCGAAAAATTCCGTCGCCGCTATCGGAGTTCCGATGTGTTGCTGATTGATGATGTTCAGTTTCTCGCTGGAAAAGACCGGTCCCAGGAGGAGTTCTTCCATACGTTCAATACACTGTTGGACGGGCGGAACCAGGTTGTGCTTACGAGTGATCGCCCTGCGTGTGAGATCAAGAATCTTGAGCCGCGCTTGATCTCACGTTTCGAGTGTGGTTTGGCTGTTGAGCTTCTGCCTCCGCAACTGGAAACAAGGATGGCGATTCTCCGGAAGAAAATGGCCGAGTGGAAGGTCTCGCTGGACGATAAGGTATTGGTTTTTCTAGCTGAAAAAATTCGCTCCAACGTCCGTCGCCTGGAGGGTGCACTAGTTCGGGTTGCGACCTATGCTTCATTGGCTGGCGAAAGTGTCACAGTGGAGAAGGTGGAGCACATGCTGCGGGACTTCATTCATGAGGAGGCCAGCCGGCAAGTGACCATCGATGGTATCCAACGGGCGGTTGCGGAGACGTTTGATGTGCGGTTGGCGGATATGATCTCCCGCCGTAGGCCGGCGAGTATCGCGTTTCCGAGGCAAATCGCGATGTATATGAGTCGTGAACTTACTCACAACTCGCTGATGGAGATCGGTGAGTGCTTTGGTGGAAGAGATCACGGAACGGTGATCCACGCCTGTAAGAAGGTGGTTTCTGAGCTGGATAAGCAGCCTGGTTTGCGCGAGCGGATCGAGCGGCTTACCGACCAGCTCAAACGCTGAGTTCTGCTAGGTGCACTCTGCTTGATTTCCCGTGCGTTCTGCAATTTTGGTATAATTTTTGAGCTGTCCGCGAATTTCCTGGAATAGGGGGAATGTCTTCTTGCTCATAGCATCCGGGGGTGTAGTTTTGGTTGTGGAACAGGACATGCTATTGTCCATGCACATCCAACGAACAATCATATGAACGAGAATCCATTTTCCGAAACTCCAGCTATCGAGCCTGGAAATCCTTCAGTTTCCGGCGCAGCTACAGATCTCCGTAGTGCAGCAGGAGATTTCGCAAAAAACACCAGTGCCCAGGCAACCAAAGTAAAGGACAAGACTGTGGAAACCGCACAGGCGCTAAAGGCCAATGCTACTGAAAAAGCTGGTCACTACAAAGCAGTGGCGACCGAGAAAGCAGAGCATTACAAGGCTGTTGCTTCCGACAAGGCCGCTGAGGTTAAAGCGAATGCTCAGCAGCAATATGAGACAACCAAGGTCAAGGCCAAGGAAATCCAAGTTACCGCTGAAGATTACATCCGTCAGAATCCTACCAAGTCCGTCCTTGGCGCACTTGGCGTAGGCTTCCTCATCGGTCTTATCACCCGTCGCTAAGTTAGCGAATCAAGTTAAGTAATTAAAACGAGTGACTTCATTGTTATGATGGAGTCATCTTTTTGTTTCTGCCATCAACTTGCCTGGCATAGATGCCTATGAGTGAAGAACCAAATATTCCTGAAATTGCCTCCCAAGCAGAGGCTGAGATAAGGGAGGATAATAGAAAGGGCCCACCGTCCAATTGGAAGGAAGCTCTTTCGGTGTTGGCGGCTACCCGAAGCTCGATCATGAAGGTCGAGGGGAAGCAGGTTGCTACAGATCTGGGGAAGAAAATCGCTCTTGCGGTGGTGGCGCTACTAGGGCTGCTTTTTTCATGGATCCTGCTCATGTTCGGGCTCGTGGGAGTTCTCTCCGATCTGACTCCGATGAACTGGTGGCAGGCAGCTTTCTCAGTTGGAGGACTACACATTCTGATCGCGATTCTCCTGCTACTTATTGCAAAATCAATCGGCTCGGAGCCCTTCCCAATTACTCGTAAAGAATTTGAAAAAGACCGCGAATGGCTAAATCAATTAAAACAACAGTCGAAATCTCAGAGCTGATCGCCCAAGGCAAGGCAGCCCGGCTACAGCTGGGCAAGTCCCACGCGGAGCTCAAGCACAAGCTGGATTTCCCGAACAGGCTGCGTGAATCCGTAAAGGCAGAGCCCACGAAGTGGATCGGTGGATCCGCAGCGGCAGGACTTGTCGGGAGCTTTCTTTTCCGCCGGAAAAAGAAGCCTCAGGAACTGGTGCGCCGGGTCAGGAAGGTTAAGAAGCAACGGAACCTTCTACTCGCTACCCTCGGTCTTGGTTTCACTGTCGTGAAACCGGTTGCAAAAATTTATGCAACCAAGCTCCTGAAGGATTATTTCAAGAATCAGATAACGCGTGGGACCGCTTTGCGCCCTAGCCGCGATGTCTCCCCACGCTGAGGCGTGGAGTTCTGACTTTTATCTCTTTTTAGGTGCCAGCATCACCGTGAGGTGCTACCGAATTGGTGCCTTTTACAGACAATCAATAAAACCCAAAAAAACCACTGCCCATGTCCGAACACGTTGTTCTAAATCACGTAGACGAGTATCTGAAGCTCGGTCGTGAATACGATTGCTCCGATATCCATTTATCCACAGCTTATCCGCCAGCATGGCGCAGATATGGACAGCTCAGTCCGATCTGGCCGGATCATCCACCATTGAAGGCGGAGGAAACCGAGAAGCTGGCCAGGTCATTCCTTGGGGAAAAGGAGTGGGCTAGAATCCAGGAAAAAGGAGATATCGATTTTGCATACATCGGGGGAGACGGCCGCTACCGGGCTTCGGTTGTCCGCCAACGTCTGGGTTACGACATGGTGTTCCGTATCATCAATAGTCAGATCCGCACGATGGATGAGGTTGGGCTTCCCAAGGAACATTTGATCCCGCTCACCCGTTACCAGAACGGACTCATCCTAATTACCGGTGCGGTTGGTTCCGGAAAGTCGACTTCTCTGGCGGCTATTGTTAACTTTATCAATGAAGACCGTGAGGACCACATTCTGACGCTGGAAGATCCGATCGAATACGTTTTCGAGTCAAAGGGTTGCCACGTCAACCAACGCGAAGTCCACAAACATACCGAGTCGTTTGCGCGAGCTTTGCGCGGTGCCCTTCGGGAAGATCCTGACGTAATCATGGTCGGTGAAATGCGGGATCTGGAGACTATCCAGCTTGCCCTTACCGCGGCGGAAACGGGTCACCTTGTTCTAGGTACCCTACATACCGGAAATGCTCCGAGGACACTGGACCGGGTGCTCGATGTGTTCCCAACGGATCAGCGGGAGCAAATCCGGATCATGGTTTCGGAATCTTTGCGCGGGATCCTTTCCCAACAACTCGTTCCGAATGTGCAAGGAGATGGCCGTGTTTTGGCCACAGAGCTGCTGGTAAATACTCCGGCTGTAGCCAACTGTATCCGAGAAGGAAAAACCTATATGCTACCGGGTGTTATGCAGACTGGTAAGCACGTGGGTATGATCACCATGGATGAGTCGCTGAAGAAGCTATATGTGAAGGGCGCGATTACCGCCGATGAGCTTCTTTTCCGTTCCGATGACAAGGCGAGCACGCGCTCTTTCCTTGAATCCTGATTTTCTCAAAAATAATTTCCCTAAAAACCCAAATTTAAAATGGCTGAGATTGATAGACTTTTTACGATCCTCGTCGAGAGCGGTGGCTCCGACCTTCACTTGTCCGAGGGGCAACCTCCAAAGCTCCGCGTCCATGGTGCGGTAAGCCCGATAGAGGGCGAGCCTATTCTGGAAGGTGAGGCGTTTCATAATCTTCTCCGTGAGATCTGCGATCCGAAAGCGTTCGAGACCTACCTCGACAATGGCGATCTAGACTTCGCCTACGAGATGAATGAAGAATCGCGGTTCCGCTGCAACTACCTCCAGCAGCAGAACGGTCTGGCTGCGGTTTTCCGTCTGATTCCCACAGAAATCATGTCGATGGAGGCCCTCGGGGTTCCTGAGACAGTCAAGGAGTTCGGACATATGCGTTCCGGCTTGGTCCTGGTAACTGGTCCTACGGGTTCCGGAAAATCCACGACACTTGCCGCGCTTTTGGACTACATCAACACGAATTACTCCCGCCATATCATCACGATTGAGGAGCCGATCGAGTTTGTGCACAGAAACAAACAGTCGATTCTGACCCAGCGTGAAGTCCCCATCCAAACACCATCCTTCGCGGATGGCCTGCGGGCTGCACTCCGGGAGGATGCGGACATTGTTCTGGTGGGAGAGATGCGGGACCTGGAGACCATTTCCCTTGCCCTTACCGCTGCGGAAACCGGGCTCCTGGTGTTCGGAACGCTACATACGAACAACGCGCGCAAAACCGTTGACCGCATCATCGACGTTTTCCCTGCCAACCAGCAAGCCCAGGTTCGGACAATGCTCTCCGCCTCGCTACGCGGCGTTGTAGCCCAGCTTCTATGCAAGCGGGTGGATAAGCCGGGACGTGTGGCTGTTCACGAAATTATGTTCGGAACTCCTGCTGTTGCGGCGATTATCCGCGAGGGTGCTACCCAGAAGCTCTACGACGTGATTACCGGTGGTAAGAACGAAGGCATGCAGTTCATGGATGAATCGATCTGGTCCAAGCTCCGCGAGGGTCTGATCTCACCTGCTGAAGCATATATGAAGGCGATTGATAAGACGCGTTTCAAAAAGTTCCTTCCAGAGGAGCAGCAGCATCTCGGAGATGCATCAGGAGAAAATCCGCTACAGCATTAGGAAATCCTTGGAGGCTGCTGTTGAGCTATCAGCAGCAGCCTCGAATTCATCAGCGATAGTCAGGAATTACCGGACTATTTATTGGGGTCCACGTCGTCGCCCAGAATTTTATCAATCATGGCGACCCGTTCCCACGGGCAGCGTTTCCGTTGGTATTTTTTCCAGACGATATCGCGGAGGGCCCTCCAGACTTCCTCCGAGGGTTCCTCGATTCTCACCCAATCGGGGTCCGACTTAAGTGTTGTAATAATGGCCCAGTCCTTGCCGTGGTAGTTAGCCCGGTAGAATCGCTTTCCCTCTTCTGTTTTTTCGTTCCACTCGTGTGATTCCATGAAAGGGATGGAAGGGTTTTGGCTCATTTCTTGCAAGCCGTGAATATCCGGCGTGTTCCATTGGAATTTCGCAGGGAGGCAGGTTTGGCTCGTTGGATGCTCTCTACGCTTTTGTGAGCGCATAGTTTACAAAGCCGATTTCGAGACTAAAATCCGATACCGGCTCTGATCAATATCCGGGCCCGCCCGTCCAAATCCGGAACTTTTTCCCACACCCAGCCACCTACAAATGCCATGCCTGACGTATGTCTATATTTTCAAGTCCACCAACCGCATCGTCTCCGTGCCAAGCAAGCCAAACAGGAGGAATCCTCATCCCTCTATGAAGACCGGGAGTTAAACCGCGAGATTCTGAATCGCGTGGCAGACAATTGTTATCTGCCTGCGAACGAGATGTTCCTGAGTCAAATTCAGAAGAGCAAAGGCCTCTTCCGTATGGCCCTATCCATTTCGGGAACTGCCATCGAACAGTTCCGGGAGTTCCGTCCGGACGTCCTGGAGTCTTTCCAGAAACTGGTGAGATCCGGTGGTGTGGAGTTGCTCGCGGAAACTTACCACCACTCCCTGGCTTTTGTTTATTCCCCAAAGGAATTCGAGAGGCAGTGCGATTTGCACCTCGATCTGATGGAAGAGGTATTTTCCGTAAGGCCGAAGGTTTTCCGGAATTCCGAACTGATTTATAATAATTCCATCGCCGCGAAAGCCGAGACCCTTGGGTTCGAGGGAATAATTGCGGAAGGTACACCCGGCTTTGTCTGGGATCACTCCCCGAATTATGTCTACTCGGCGCCCGGCACTGCGCGGATCAAGACTTTGCTGAGAAATCACGAGCTTTCCAATGATCTGGCCTTAAGATTTTCCAACCCTTCATGGGGTGGTTATCCACTGACGTGGGAAAAATTCACCTCATGGATCGGCCAGTCTCCTGGCGATATCGTGAATCTTTTCATGGATTACGAGTCGATCGGTGAGCATCAAAAAATCGAAAATGGAATTTATGAATTCTGGAAAAGGGTTCCGGAAATTCTAATCGAAGCAGGCGCGCAATGGGTGACCCCTTCCGAGGCTGTCTCAATCTACCCGGCAAGCGAGTATGATTGCCCGAAAGTCACCTCATGGGCGGATGCCGAGCGGGATCTATCCGCGTGGACCGGAAACGCCATGCAAAAGGAAGCGATTTCCGCTCTTGGCGGGCTTGAGAGCAGGGTTCTTCGAAGCGGAGATGAGGACCTCATTAGCACATGGGGGAAACTCCAGTCTTCTGACCATCTTTACTGGATGTCCACGAAAGGTGGTTCAGACGGAGAGATGGCGAATTATTTCACTCCGTATTCGAGTCCGAAAAAGGCGCACCAGATTTTCATGGCCGCCGTGCAGGACCTGGAACAAAGAACGAACGGGCTCGCTCTGGTTAGCTAAATCAATAGCCGCGCCAGAAGCTGAGTGCACAGATCAGTGTGACCACGCCGTAGGCAAGGCCGCCGAAGGAAAGTAATTTCCAACGGCCTGCCGAGGCTGTTGCCCAAGTAACCGCATCGCGGAAAACGTAGGGCATGCCCACCCAGAAGAGTGATTTTGTGAGTAGTGCGTAGGCGAAGATCGGAATCAGAAGGCGGGAAGTAGGATCTTTCAGAAAAGCTGCCTGCAAAAGTGGTGCGGCAAGCATCAGGCCAAGGAGACCGAGAGCGCGGACTGCGAGGAAATCCCGCACGCTGATGCAGACTGCCACGTAAACGGCTGGAACCAGCAGGCGTAGCAGACCTTTGATATTGTTGAACTCACCAAGATCCATCTGCAGGGCACTGAGTTTTCCCATGCCATCCGGCGCGACGAGCAGCCAGAACCAGGCCATGCCGATTCCAAGAAGGATCTGCCCGGCGAGAGGGCTGCGGGGAAATTTTTTCAACCATCCCTGAACAAGCTCGGGTTTGGCAATCATGAGGCTGTGGGAGCCAATCAGCCAGAGGCTGAGGAGTATTCCTGCGGTGAAGAGCGGGATCAGCTCATAAGGGTGACGTGCGTCCATGCGGCACACGGCTTACGGCGGGGATAGAGGACATTCAAGCGGGAACTGCTTCCGGAAAGGTGAGTGAGAAGCAGTTTACCAGTAATTATGGGTAAAAACGGGCTTGCCCATTCCGCGGATCGTCCAGAGTCTGCGCGCCTTCCTAGAAACACCGGCTTCCGGCGTTCAACCAAATTTGCTTATGTCTTCCCGACTTACTTCCCAGTGGTTTCCTAATGTTCGCGCCGATCTGCTCGCAGGTCTTGTGGTAGCTCTTGCGCTGATTCCAGAATCAATCGCCTTCTCCGTCATCGCGAATGTAGACCCACAAGTCTGCCTATTCGCCTCCGTGGTGATCGCGGTGACTATCGCGTTCGTAGGCGGTCGCTCTGCGATGATTTCCGCATCGACTGGCGCCATCGCTCTGTTGGTAGGCGATCTGGTGAAAGATCACGGTCTCGCCTATCTCCTTGCTGCTTCGATGCTTACGGGGATTATCCAGATCGTTCTCGGTTTGGTGAATGTGGCGAACGTGATGCGCTTCGTATCGGCATCTGTGATGACTGGATTTGTAAACGCCTTGGCTATTCTCTATATGATTACCCAGGCGAATGAACTGATACTTGCAGGAAATATGGGCTCTTGGGTCACCTTTCCGTTGGTAGCTGGTGGATTGGCCATCATTTACCTTTTCCCATTGATCACCAAAGCGGTTCCATCCCCGTTGATCGCGATTGTTGTGATTTCCCTGATCGCGAATTTCTTCGAGATGGATGTCCGAAGGGTGAAGGATCTCGGAATTCTGCCGACAGGCTTGCCTTACCTTGATTTCGAGAACTGGAAGCTCCTCCCTCTCACCTGGGAAACCCTTCTGATCATTCTTCCCGTTTCCTTGAGCTTCTCCGTCGTGGGTCTGTTGGAGTCCCTGATGACCGCGCAGATTCTCGACGAATTCACCGATACTCCGAGTGATAAGAACAAGGAGGCCCGCGGCCAGGGCATTGCGAATATTGCGTCCAGTTTATTCGGTGGGATCGCTGGTTGTGCGATGATCGGACAGTCTGTGATCAACGTGAAATCAGGAGGCCGCGGCAGGCTCTCCACACTCACGTCGGGTGTTGTATTGCTCGTTCTCCTCTTGGTGATGAATACACAAGTCGGGAACATTCCGATGGCGGCACTCGTTGCTGTGATGATCATGGTTTCGATCGGCACATTCAACTGGGCGACGTTCAAGAATCTGAAGATCCAGCCGAAGATGACGAGCATAGTCATGCTTGCAACAGTAGGAACCGTGGTGGGAACCCACAATCTGGCGATCGGCGTGGGAGTGGGTGTGCTGCTCAGTGGAATTTTCTTCGCTCACAAGGTTTCGCAAGTCATCGGGATCACCAGCGAGCTATCCGGAGATACCAGAACCTACACAGTCCGCGGCCAGATCTTCTTTGCCTCAGCCGATACCTTTGGTGCGGCATTTGATTTCAAGGAGGTGCTCTCCAAGATCGTTATTGATGTTTCACAGGCACATTTCTGGGATCTGACATCAGTGGGCGCTCTGGATAAAGTCGTCTTGAAATACCGCAGGGAAGGTGCCGAGGTGGAAATCCTTGGTATGAACGAAGCAAGTGCTACCATCGTAGGCAGACTCGGGACCCACGATAAACCGGGTGCGCTCGAACGCATGCTCGATCACTGAAACTCAAATTTAACCTAGCATAATACCATGTCCACTATTCTCGCTTGCACAGACGGATCCCTTTACGGACGTAGCATTTACCAGCACGCAGCCTGGGCTGCCAACAAGCTTTCCTCACCGGTGCACGTTCTTCACGCGATTGAGCGCGAGGAGGTGCCCGCTACGCATGATCTTAGCGGAAACATCGGGTTTTATGCCAATGCCGAGTTGCTGGCAGAGCTTAGTCGCCTGGATGAGTCTCATGCCCGTGTTGCCCGTTTGCGTGGAAGCGCGATTCTGGAAGATGCGAAAAAGCAGTTGGAAGGACTCAGCGTTGAGACTACCCAACGCCATGGTGCCCTTGTTGACGCTGTTCTTGACTATGAAAAGGACGCCTCACTTGTCGTCATCGGGAAACGCGGCGAGCACGCGGATTTTTCCAAAGGCCACCTCGGCAGTAATCTTGAGCGGGTGGTCCGCTCCACGAAACTTCCGGTTTTGGTCGCCGCCCGTGAATTCAAGCCGGTGGAGAGATTTACCGTGGCTTTCGATGGTGGGCCCAGCTCACTGAAAGCGATTCATTACCTGGCCACCGAAGCGCTACTCAAAGGTGCAATTTGTGATCTCGTCACTATCGGGAAGCCGGACTCCGAAGCTGCAAAAGCACAGGACAGTGCCGCTGTGGCCCTGAAAGGTGCAGGCTACCAGGTCAACGTGGAACTCCTCTCTGGGGATGCCGATGAAATCATCTCCGGAAAAGTCAGTGACTCCGGCAGTGACCTTCTTGTCATGGGAGCATACGGGCACTCGAAAGTTCGCCAATTTATCCTCGGTAGCACGACGACCACTCTGATTCGCACCTGCCAGGTCCCTATTTTACTATTCAGATAGAGCGCAGATGTCTTGGATCCTTACAAAGCTGATCCGCTTCTACCAGCTGGCGATTTCTCCATGGTTGCGGGCTTTGAGCGGAGGGCAAGGTGTGTGCAGACACGATCCCACCTGCAGTCATTACGGAATTGAGGCGATCCGGGTTCACGGTGCTTTCAGAGGAACGTGGTTAACATTCCGTCGTCTCATGCGCTGCCATCCCTGGGGAACGCATGGATATGACCCGGTGCCGAAAAAGCGGGAGCACTAAGGCCGGTCGGCTTTTTTCACGATGGCCCAGTCATCAAGCCAATCGAGCTTCAACGACATGCCGAAAAGTTCGCTGAGCGAATCGGAGTTCAAGATTTCCTTTTTCTCACCATCGGCGATCACCCGCCCTTTCTTGAGAAGGATAACCCGCTCGATTTCCGGTAAAATTTCCGCTGGATCGTGAGTGACGAGTAGGAGTGTCGTGGAGCGGTTCGCCAAGTCCCGCAATTTATCAAGCATCGCGAGACGTCCTGCGAAATCCAAGGCAGTGGAAGGCTCGTCAAGTATCAGAACCTCCGGCTGATGGACCAATGCCCGCGCGATCAGGAACCGCCGTTTCTCACCGGAGGAAAGCTGGCCGAAGTATCGTTGAGCGAGGTTTTGGATGCCTAGCTCTCCGATTGCTTTGGAGCATTTTTCCTCTTCTTCGCGGGTGAATGCCATATCCCTTGTCCTTCCGTAGGCCGCCCGGAATGCGGAGAGCACTACATCGGACGAAGTTTCCTGCGGGTGGAATCTTGCCACATCTTCCGGCATAACCAATCCAAGCTGGTGGCGGATTTCTTCGAGGTTCCAGCGTTCTTCGCCGAAAAGCCGACAAGTGGCGCCAAACGCAGGTCTCACCTCACCGGTGATCAGCTTTAACAATGTGCTTTTTCCCGCGCCGTTGCCGCCGAGAATCGCCACGCTCTGATCCGCTCTCAGGCTGAGGTTCAGTTCCTTGAGGGCCAGATTCTCATCGCGCCAGACATTGGCGTTGCGGATTTCGAAGAAATTTTCACTCATTTTGAAATCAAACCACGGATTTTAAGATCATTGCCAAATTGTTCATGTGTAATGTTCCGGAGCTTAAGTGATTCCCGGATGTCACCACCAGCCAGAGCGGGGACGGTATCGCCACAAACCAGCGGTGCATAGTAAATGACCGCCTCATCCACCATTCCGGCGGATAACATTGCTGCTGCGAATTTCCCACCCGCCTCGATCATAACTGAGAGCACTCCCTGATCTGCCACCAATCCGCGCAGAATTTCTTCAAGATTGGATTTCGAGCGGATCAGTGTCCGATCTTTCCACTCGTCCGAGAAAAGCGGTGCGTCCAGTGGCATGGTTTCGGGGCGATTGGAGGCCACAACACGCCACGGCTGATCCCTGCCTTCCAGAAGTTCCGGCACACGGATGGTGAGAGCCGGGTTGTCGCGGCGGACGGTTTCACCGCTGGTGATGATTGCATCAACTTCTGAACGGATTTGTTGCACATCCATACGGGATTCCGGGCCGCTCAGCCACTGTCCTTCCCCCTCCGGACGGGTGATTTTCCCATCCAGAGACATGGCACATTTCCAAATAACCCACGGCAGCCCTGTTCGCTGAACCTTGGAAAACGGGCGGAGGATTTGCTCGCAGGTTTCTTTGAGCACTCCGGAAAGAACCTCGATTCCCGCCTGTTTCAGTATCGCATCCGCGCCGCCGACGTGGGAAGGGTTCGGATCCTCACAGGAGTATACAACACGGGCGATTCCGGCTGCAGTCAGCGCACTGGTACAGGCGGGAGTGCGGCCTGAAGTCGAGCAGGGCTCCAGAGTTACGTAGGCAGTCGCTCCTCTGGTTTCTCGATCACCGCAGTTTCTGAGCGCTTCTACTTCGGCGTGCGGTTGGCCGGCTCTGGTGTGCCAGCCTTTACCTAGAATTTCGCCATTTTTCACGATCACCGCGCCCACCGGCGGGTTTGGCGCTGTCTTGCCGATTCCCTTCCGCGCTTCTTCAAGCGCGATTTTCATACATTCCTCATCGGTCATTTTTTAAAAAATGTTCACAGGAAGGTAGTAAGTCCAGCACTGAGAGGCCGCCAGGCGTTCGTTTTGTCTAAATTATGTTGCCAAGTTTACTAACTTTCATAGTCTCAAACCATGTTGAAGCGAATTTTTACGATCACCATTCTGGCCATTTCAGCAGTTGCGGCGACTTCATGCTGCTGCCTCTAATAAAAACCCATTAAAAACGAACTCCCGATGAAAAAAATCCTCTGCCTATTCACTCTCGCTGCTCTTGCTCTGAGCTTTTCTTCCTGCTGCTCCATGTTCGGAGGCGGCAAGTCCTGGTCCGGCACCCGCACCGAGACAAAACAAGTGAAAGTCGTAACCAACAACGGCCCACAGGTTTACATCGCGCCTGATGCTAAAACCGGTATCGGCGGCATGATGGAAGGTGGCGAAACAGTTTCCTACAAGACAGTCAGCAAGGAAGTTCGTATTCCGTGCCAGAAGTGCACACGTTACTACTGCCCTAAGAAAGACTGCTGCGGCACGACTTCCGAGAGTGTGATGAAAATGGCTACAAGCCAGGGTTCCACAGGTAGCCCGCACATCGGTCTGATCCCGACCATGAGAAAACTGGCTGAATAAGCTGATTTTCCGATAAATTTTTAATGAAGCGCGGTGCGGTAGATCCCCTCCGCGCTTCTTTGTTTCCAGCAATCATAAAAAGGGCTGGAAATAACCCCGCTTTCTACCATCCTATTCCCCAACACCACCTTTCTTTCTCTATATCATGTCAGTAAATATCGAAATGCCCAAGCTCTCGGACACAATGACCGAAGGCACCCTCATCAAATGGCACAAGCAAGTCGGAGATACCGTCGAGATCGGCGATATCCTCGCTGAGGTGGAAACCGACAAGGCGACCATGGAAATGGAAGCTTTCGATGAAGGCGTGATCACCTCGATCAATGTCCAGGAAGGCGAGAAAGCTGAAATCGGTGGTGTTCTTGCTGTCCTTGATGGTGATGATTCCGGTGAAGACTCATCAGAACCTGCTTCCGAGCCCGCTGCAGCACCTTCTCCTTCGGCAGCTGCCGCGAAAGTGGAAGACTCCGCTCCGGCATCTTCCGAGCCCGCACCTGCGGCCGAGTCATCAGATGGCTCCCGCGTAAAAGCATCTCCGCTTGCGCGTAAGGTAGCTGAAGAACTCGGTGTTGATATCTCTGGTCTCACTGGATCAGGTCCTGCAGGCCGCATTGTCGAGGCAGACGTAAAGGCCGCCTCATCCGGCCCCGCACCTGCCAAGAAGACATCTTCCAACGCCTCCGCGGCAGCAGGTCTCGCCGCATCCGCGAAAGCCAAGGCATCCGGCTCTTCCGCACCAGCTGCTCCTGCTCCGCAGGCGATCCAGCCGGTTTCAGGAGAAGAGGACGAGCGCATCGAGCTTTCTTCCATGAGGAAGATCATCGCTTCCCGCCTGCTGACTTCCAAAACAACCATCCCTCACTTCTACCTCCACGTGGAAGTCGACGCGGCGCCTCTCATGGCGATCCGCAAACAGGTCAATGATCAGGCGGAGAAAACACACGGAAACAAATATTCCGTGAACGACTTCATCCTCAAAGCTGCGATCAGCGCAGCCGAAACTGTTCCGGAAATCAACGCATCCTTCGCAGGTGACCACATCGTGAAATTCAAGCACGTGGGTCTTTCCGTAGCGATCGCAGTTGAAGACGGCCTGGTGACACCGGTTATCAAGGAAGCTGAAAGCAAATCTCTCCTCGCAATTTCCCGTGCTGTGAAAGACATGGCCAGCCGTGCACGCGATAAGAAACTCAAGCCAAACGAATTCGACGGCGGAACAATTACTGTTTCCAACCTGGGTGCGTGGGGTATCGATTCCTTCGATGCGATCGTCAATCCACCGCAGGCAGCGATCCTCTCCGTAGGTGCAGCTGTTCAAAAGCCAGTCGTGGTAAACGGCGAGCTTGCCGTTGGACTCCGCATGAACATCGGCGTATCCGTCGATCACCGCGTGGTTGATGGCGCTGTTGCAGCGAAATACATCGCAGAGGTCAAGAAGCTCATCGAGAGCCCGGCTCTGATGCTTCTCTAATCCTTAATTCGGTTGAATTTACAGCGGGCTCCGAAAGGGGTCCGCTTTTTTTGTGCCGGTGTGTTGCATAACTTCGTCCCGATCTAATTGCTCCAGCCTTCTGTTATAAAATGGGAAATATAGGGAACCGGCTCCGAATCATTGGTGAGCTTTTTCCAGCCTACCTCGATTGTCACCGGCACGCGCTTGTTTCTCCCTATCAGTGACTTGAAGGCTGGTAGGAGATTCGGAGCTACAAAGCACTGCAACGGCTGGGAAAAATCCCGATGTTCGATCTGCAGATTTGGATAATTATCGGGCAGACCGGGTGGTTTGCCCAGCTCTGCGCCGTTCATGATGTAAAGCCGCATCGTTTGTGCTGCTCCAGGCTTTGCATCGGTGAATTCATCCCAGTTCATCGTGCCGTAAGAGCTGAAGCTCAACCAATCCACTGCGAAACGATCACCTTCCCAAGCGACTGCGATTGAGTAAATCCCCCCTGTGAAAGGTTCGATTTGGAACAGGACTAGCATCGAATCACCGAAGTTTGAGATTTGCCCGGCCGATACGCGGCCCAGGGTGGGAAAAGGGTTTTGCCGGACCTCGTAAAAATCCCGCATCATTGGGAGAACGCGTTTCGGTTCCCTTACAAATCTCGACTTTCCTTCAAGATCAGAAGCCTCGAAAAATTCTTCAAGGACCTCGAGTGCGGCAGCTTCAGGGTCTTCAGGTAGATTTTCTACAGGAACTGATTCGGCGGTAATCCTCGTGGCGGTCGGGGAAGAGTCGGCTTGGGGTTTGAAGGAAAGAATGAGAAAAGAAGTCGCGATCACAACTGAAATCGCCACTCCCGTTACGACTACCGCCTTGGCGAACTTCGAAGAAATTTTCACCTGCGGCGATGGAGAAGTGGCAGTAGGCAGCTTAGAGCTCCGAGCAATATCGACGAAGGCTCGGGAATAACAGCAAAGCCCATCACATCGAAGGCACGGAGATCGAGGGAACTCAGGGTGTTGATTTGTCCTGCCGGATTAGCGGTTGGATCGAGCAGCCCATATCCAAGATTGTCCTCCCAGTGGCTAGCCTGATTCCCGTCTCCGTTCGCGGATCCTGTGGAGAACGTGGCGATACTTGTCGCTCCTCCGTCTATGGAGAAATAGGGATCGCCGCCGGTCGAAAAGTCGAGCTGCCCGGCCGCGCTGTATCGGAAGAGGTCCCAAACGGAGAAGATTGCAAAACCATCGAGATCAATCGTGGATCCCGCACCGTCACCGGAGCCATGATAGAAATCCACCGTATCTACTCCACTGACAAAGCCAAGGGCGTGTCCGATTTCATGGACGGTAACACCTACAAAATCCTGTTTCCCCGCATCAATTCCGTCCGATTGATCGAAGTCCCATGTGAAAGCGCTGTTGAAGGCGATGCTACCATCGGAATCCGATGAGGCCCCCAGAAGTCCAAGCGCTTTGGCGTTGGCATTGTTAACGGCGAGGGCGCTGTTGTTTGCTGATCCGTCGTTGTCCAGATATACGGAGCTATCGCTCGTATTGTTGGTCAGAAATTCAATGCTGCTACCTGTGGGAAGTGCTGCGGTGGCGATGGCATCGTCAGAAGATGTTGCTGCGCCAAGCAATGCGGCCCTTACAGAGGTGTAGGTATAGGCGCTACCTATGGATGATGTTGAACCGAGGACGTTCGAGGCGAGGGTGCCATCAAATCTGATATCGAAATTGATGGCAATGTTATCGGTGAGGATCGAGGACCAGATATCCGCCGCCTGCTGGAATCCCGCGAGAGCCTCTGCCTGCATGCCGCCGGCCGTTGTATCGGTGAAATTGAAGGTGATGGCTTTCGCCTGGGAAGTGGCAGCGAAAATGGCGCCTGCCAGTAGATATTTTTTGTTCATTATCAGAAAGTTATGGGGGATTTTTCTGTTTTTACCCGGTCCAGAAGAACCGCAAATCTAGTAGCAAACAAGACTTTAATTAACTTAACTTAAGTAAGTTCGAATGAATTTTAATATGATACTTCTCCTCGTTTGACTTTCTCATGCGTGCGATGAAGTCTTCCGGCCCTGCACACGATGAATTGGTCAAACTATAGATTTCTTGCCATTCCGTTACTGTTGATCGGCGGGTGCAAAGCGCTTTCTCCAGAGAGCCGGATGGGTGAAGCGGGTGCTCCGGGGCAGTGGGCCGCATCAAAAGAAGCGCAGGCGGGCATCGATAGAAACTGGATCGGCAAAATCGGAGGTTCAGAACTCCGGAATCTGGTGGATCAGGCGATCTCGGAAAACCAGGATCTCAGGGCGGCGGCTGCCAGGGTTGAAAAGGCATCGGCAGAGGCGAGGATTGCTGGTGCAGGTAGACGGCCAAGTCTTGCACTGGGAACGGATGGAAGCAGGAGCGAGCAAAATTTCATCGGATATCCAATTATTGGAAACAGCGGGGCAATCCCGAGTATCATTTCCGAGCAATACGGGGTGGATCTGAACGCTGCCTGGGAAGTGGATATCTGGGGCCGAATGAGGGCGGGTGAGGAAGCGGCGATTGCCGATGCAGAGGCGCGGTCCTATGATTATGAGGCTGCGAGGGTTTCTCTGGCGGGGCAGGTGGCGAAAACCTGGCTGGCGCTTGCGGAATCAAACGAGCAGGTGGCGCTGGCGAAAGAGGGTCTGCAGGCAAGGAAGGTTTTGGCAAACGCTGTGCGGGAGCGGTTCGAGCGGGCAATCGCCGATGACGGGGGCTCCGCATCGCAGGTGCGTTTGACAGCGGCGGAGGTGGCGAATGGAGAAGGCACGCTGGCCCAAAGACAGCTGGAGCGGGAGCGGACGATCCGTCAGCTGGAGATACTTTTAGGAAAATACCCTTCGGGCAGCCTTCAGGCAGGAGCTAAGTTACCGGGTTTTCCTGGTTCCACTCCCTCGGGCCTGCCATCGGAGCTCCTGCAGCGTCGTCCTGATATTTTAGCTGCGGAAAGAGCTGTGGCTTCCGCCGGAAGGCGTGTGAAGCAGCGCAAGCTCGCCAGATTCCCGAGTTTGAAGCTTACCGGAACCGGCGGAACGAATACGGATAGCCTGCGTGATGTGCTGAACAGCGATTTCAGTGTGTGGTCGATCGGTGGCAGCCTCACTCAGCCGATTTTTCAGGGTGGAGAGATTGCAGGAGGAATTGCGTCGGAGCAAGCTGGTGAGCGCGAGCAGGTGGCTGCTTTGAGAAAAACAGTTTTGGACGCCTTTGGCGAAGTGGAGCAGGCACTGGTAGCCGAAGCCTATCTGGCGGAGCGCGAGCGGGCCGGAAAACGGGCGGCGGATCTTTCCAAAGAGGCGGCGGACCGGGCATACGAAGAATTCGATGCCGGAACGGGTAGCGTTCTCACGCTGATCGAGGCGAAGGAGCAGGATATCAATACTGCCAGCCAATATGTGGCGGTGAAACGTCTTCGGCTGGAAAATCGAGTGGATCTGCACCTCGCTCTTGGTGGTGATTTCCGCACATCAAAATAAGATTTAAGATTATGAATGAAAAATACGAAACGGATCGGAAAATTCAGGTGCGGGCTGTGCTTTCGTTCGTTCTGATTCTGGCGATTTTGGGAATCACGATTCTGGGGGTGATTATTCTGGTGGTAAACAAACGCCAGGCGGCAGAGGAGGAGAAGAAGCGCATCGTTCCAGCGGCTGAGGTGGTGATCGCCGAGCCGGGTGCGTATCAGGTGAAAATATCCACCCAGGGAGTGGTGGAGAGCACTCGCGAAACGCAGCTGGCAGCAGAGGTAGGTGGGCGCGTGATGGAGATTTCCCCACATCTGAAACGTGGAGGAAGTGTAAAAAAAGGCGAGCGCCTTGCGCAAATTGATCCATCCGATTTCCGGGCTGCTCTGGCTACGGCCGAGGTGGCGTTGGCGAATGCGAAACTGGAGTTGGAGCAGGAAAAGGCCCGGGTGGAACAGGCTGATCTGGATTGGAGGCGGCTTGGCCGTGGAGATGCGAGCCCGCTTGTTTTACGGAAGCCCCAGTTGGCCGCATCCGAGGCGAACACTGCCTCCGCTGGCGAGGACGTGGCACGTGCGCGGCGGGATGTGGAGCGCTCCGAGATCATGGCGCCCTTCGATGCTTCAGTGAGATCCGCGATGGTGGAAGTGGGTGCGGTGGTGTCTCCCGGGATGATGATTGCGGAGCTTTATACCAGCGAGGAGCTTGAGGTTCGTTTACCGCTCAGCCTGGAGGATTTCGGTTTTCTGGCCCGTGATGAGGATGGTGAGGCGACGGGTAAGGTGATACTGAAAGGTAAGATCGGCATCCGTGATTTCGAGTGGGAGGCGGAAATCGCACGAGTGGATCCTGAGATCGAGAGGAAGACACTTTCGGCAAGTATTGTGGTGCGGGTTTTGCCGGCGGAGCGTGCGGAATTTCCGCTGCCACCCGTCGGATTGTTCGTGTATGCGGTGCTGGATGGGAGCGTGATGGAGGATGTGGTGGAGATTCCACGGCGCGCGCTGCTGGACGGGAATCAGGTGATCCTGGTAAACGGGGAGAGTAAAATCGATTTCCGTGATGTGGAGGTCATTCGCCTGACGGAGAAAAGTGTGGTGATCCACGATGGTCTGGAGGCGGGAGAGCGAATCGTGCTCACCCGTCTTTCCGCGCCGGTGGTGGATATGGAAGTCGAGATTGAGGAACCAGTTTCCGAGGAGGGGAAATGAATGCGATCAAATGGTTTACCCGCAACCACGTAGCGGGGAATTTTATGATGCTCGTGGTCCTGCTGGCGGGATTCGCGACGTGGTTCAAGCTGAAGAAGGAGATTTTTCCGGAGGTCTCCATTGATGCGGTAGCGGTGAGAATCCCGTATCCAAATGCTACGCCGGAAGAAGCGGAGCGCGGGGTGGTGATTCCCGTGGAGGAGGCGATCGCGGACTTGCAGGGGATCAAAAAAATCCGCGGAACGGCTGCGCAGAATGTCGGTTCCGTGATGGTGGAGGT
Source organism: Luteolibacter sp. AS25 (assembly GCF_046736275.1). Lineage (GTDB taxonomy): Bacteria > Verrucomicrobiota > Verrucomicrobiia > Verrucomicrobiales > Akkermansiaceae > Luteolibacter. The sequence goes on along the minus strand of NZ_CP151837.1, from coordinate 3,187,832 downwards.
GGAGACCGGCTACGATGTTCGGAATGTGATGAGCGATGTGAAATCGCGCGTGGATGCGATCGAGAATTTCCCCGAAGAGGCGGAGACGCCGGTGTTGGAAGAGATTCTTATCAAAGCACCGGTGATGAGTGTGACGCTGACAGCGGATACGGATGAAGCGACCCTGCGGAAGCTGGCGGAGCGGGTGCGGGATGATTTGCTGACATACGAGGCGCCCAAAGCGAATAGCATGGGGACGGTGTTCGGAAGAATGTTTGGCGGAACACCGAAGATCAGTCAGGTGGAGATTGCCGGAACGCGGCCCTATGAAATTTCGATCGAGGTCTCCGAAGAGCGGCTGGAGAAGCTGGGGCTCAGGCTCTCGGACATTGCGCAGGCAGTGCGTAGTAGCACGCTGGATTTGCCGGGTGGTTCTGTAAGAACGGAACGCGGCGAGGTGATTTTGCGGGCGCTGGGGAAACGCTACGAGGCAAGCGAGATGGGCAATATCCCGGTGGCGACCATGGCGGATGGTAGTGCAGTTCTATTAGGTGATGTTGCGGATCTTATCGATGGATTCGAAGACGTGGATCTGAGCAGCCGTTTCGATGAGGAAAATTCCGTTCTCATCAATGTATTCAGGGTAGGGAATGAGGATACTCTTGCTCTGGCCGAGCTGGTGCGGACGTATGTGAAAGATTCCAAAGAGCGTTTGCCGGAAGGTGTTACACTCTCGATCTGGAACGATCAGAGTGTGTATCTGATCGGGCGTCTGGATCTATTGAAGCGGAATGCGATCACCGGACTGATTCTTGTACTGGCGGTTTTGACCCTGTTTCTCCGGCCATCGCTGGCATTTTTGGTGGCGCTGGGAATTCCTGTTTCCTTTGCCGGCGGGATTTGGCTGATGCCTTACATGGGGATTTCCGTGAATATGATTTCCCTTTTTGCCTTCATCCTGGTGCTAGGGATCGTGGTGGATGATGCGATTGTCACCGGGGAAAACGTTTACACCCGGATTCAGAAAGGAGAGCACCCGAGCATCGCCGCCTGGAAGGGGACGAGCGAGGTGGGGACAATTGTGGTCTTCGGCGTGTTGACGACGATGGTGGCCTTTACGCCGATGCTGGGACTGAGTGGGGTTAGCGGAAAAATCTGGCCGAATATTCCTCTGGTGGTGATCCCGACGCTGGCGTTTTCCCTGCTGCAATCAAAGTTTGTACTCCCTGCCCACCTTGCGTTGCTGTCTCCGCGGGACCGGTCTGAAAAAGCCCGTTCCAGGTTTTTCCTGAAGCGTGCGCTGGATGGGCTTTTTGCGTTGCAGAGGACGATAGCGGATGGTTTGGAGACATTTGTGGAAAAGGTCTATCAGCCGGCTCTCCGGTTTTCCCTCAAATGGCGCTATGTGACTGCTGCGGTGTTCATCGCTGTGCTGGTTCTCACCTTGGCGACGGTGGCAACCGGGTTGATCAAGGCTCAATTCATGCCGGAGGTGGAAGGGGATATCCTCAGTGCCAAGGTTGAGCTTTCCCAAGGTGTGCCATTTGCGGAAACGGAGAAGGCGGTGAAACGGATCGAAGATGCGGCGCTGGTTTTATCTGAGAAGTATAAGACAAACACCGGGGACAACATCATCAAGCACGTGCTTTCCAGCTCGGGAACGCAACCATTCCTCACGACCATGGCACCGGGAGGAGCACCTGTGGCGACTCATCTGGGAGAGGTCACCATTGAGCTGGCCGCTGCGAATGATCGATCGGTGGGCTCGGAGCAATTGGTGGCGGAGTGGCGGGCGTTGGTCGGAACAATCCCGGGTGTCGTGGAGCTGAGCATCCAGGCGGAAACTGCCACCGGGGGAAATGCGATCGATGTGAATCTTACTGGACCGAACTTGGATCGTCTGGTGGAAGCTACGGCTTTTGCGAAGGACGGATTGGAGAATTTCTCGGGAGTGATCGATATATCCGATTCGAATCGGGCTGGGAAAGACGAGTTGCGTTTCAAGGAACTTACTCCGGCAGGGCGTGCATTGGGGCTCCGGTTGGAAGATGTGGCGTTACAGGTGCGCGATGCATTTTACGGAAATGAGGTGCAGCGGCTCCAGCGCGGGCGGGATGAAGTGAAGGTGATGGTCCGTTTTCCCAGGGAAGACAGACGCACGTTGGACAGTCTTGAGACCATGAATATTCGCACTCCGGAGGGCGATGAAGTGCCGCTGCTACAAGTGGTAACTCTGGAGCCGGGGCGCGGTCCTGCGGTAATCGAGCGGACCGATCGCCAGCGTTCGGTGAAGATCACGGCCGATGTGGAGGCAGGTGTGAATGCGAATGTGGTGGTGGGCGGGTTCACTGAAAAAATTCTCGAACAGATTCCGATGAAATTCCCCGGGGTGCGATATTCCTTCGAGGGAGAGCAAAAGGATCAGAATGATTCCGTGAGGGAAATTGGTATGGGGTTCCTCGCCGCACTAGTGGGGATGTATGTTTTGATCGCGATTCCGCTGCGCTCTTATCTACAACCCCTGATTATCATGTCTGTGATTCCTTTCGGTCTGGTGGGAGCCATCTGGGGGCATGCTCTGCTGGGAATGAACCTTAGTATTATGTCGATGTGCGGCCTGGTCGCGCTGGCGGGCGTGGTGGTGAATGATTCACTTGTGATGGTGGATTATGTGAATCGCCACAGGGAGGAATCGGACTCGCTGCATGATGCTGCCGTAGCGGCAGGTGGCAGGCGTTTCCGTGCGATTCTCCTCACTTCCCTGACCACCTTCGTAGGAATCATGCCGATGATTCTGGAAACAGATATGCAGGCGAAATTCCTGATACCGATGGCGGTTTCGCTGGCGTTCGGGATTCTTTTCGCAACGGTGATCACGCTGTTCCTCGTGCCGGGCATTTATCTTATCCTTGAGGATATCAAAATGCTCGGCAGCAGGAAGAAGCGGCTGGGTTAGCTTTCGCGGATTGCGCTTTCATTCGGCTCAATCCGTCGGCCGCGATGCCGGGCATACACTTGGGTAAACTCTGCTCCGAGAAGTAGTATATTGGCGGAATAGTAGACCCAGCTCAGTAACAAAATCAACGCCCCGGCAGCTCCATAGGTGGATGATGCTCCCTCGCGGCCGAGATAGATACCAAGCAGCATTTTGCCTATAGCGAACAGAATCGCGGTTAGAAATGCGCCTTTCCAGACGTCACTCCAGCGGATTTCTGCGTCAGGGAGGATCCTGAAAATCATGGCGAAGAGGAGCGTGACGATCCCAATTGAGACTGTAAAAGTGATGCCTTGGAAAAGGAAACCGGGGATGGGAAGAGCATCGCCCAACCACTTTATTGCCACGGCGCTGGCTGTATCCGCGACTAGTGAAACGAGCAGCAGGAATCCGATAACCAGAACCATGGAAAGTGCGGCGAGGCGTCCTTTAAGGAATCCGGTTATGCCCAGACCTGGTTTCGGCTTCAATCCCCAGACGGTGTTCATGGCGTCCTTGAGCTGTGCGAAAACCCCGGATGCGGTTACAAGAAGCGCACCTATCCCAACGAGGGTCATAATCCAGCTGTCTCCACCGAGGTGGGCACTGCTGATCATGCTTTCCACCGCTACCGCGGCTTCCTTGCCGATCGTCTGGGTAAGTTGTTCCTGTATGGCGCCTTCGGCTGCTTTCTCTCCGAAGATTGAGCCGGCGATGGAAATGGCGATGATGAGAAGCGGCGCCAGAGAGAACACGGAGTAGTAGGCGAGGGCTGCGCTGAGACGCATGGCCTTGTCCTCCATGAATTCTTTGAAGGTTTCTTTAAGGAGCGAGATCATGGCGTTGTTCTAATCGATTTCGACGTCTTCCAAACCATCGATTTCGTTGATTTCTTCCTCCATATCGTCGCCTTCGGCCGGAATAACGGTTCCGGAGAGCATGCGTAGTGCCACCATGCGTGATACACCCGCGACTGCACCGGAGAGAACCGCCCAGATGAGCGCATCACTCCAATCCACCCTGGGATGTGCTGGATTTCTGGGAACCTTATCATGGGTAATGATGCTGTATCCCTTTCTGGCGAAACTTCTGGTCATACGTGCGGCAAGCATCGGGACGATGAATCCTACGGCGACCATTCCTAGCTGTTTGGAGTCTTTGATTTTCATAAGGAGGCTGAGATTTTTAATTAATCAGTTGAGGCAAGAATAGAATGGCACAGGAGTGGATGATTACAAATTTTCAGATACTACAGATGCGCTATCGGCCTTGAGGAAGTCCGATCCGCATGTATGGATCTCTTATGCAGAGCGATCGACTGAAATTTCTGGCTGGAGGAGTGTTCCTTTCTGCCTGCCCTCTTCTGGTTTCGTGTGGGAGTATGATTGGGTTAAGCACCCAGAATTCGGAGCCGAAAACCGTGGCATTGGATCCGATGATGGCGGGAAAACGTTTTGCCGAAACCACTTTCAGGGGCACGGTGCTGGCCGCGGTGAAGCAGCCGGTGACCACCGTCCGCCAGGGTGTGGCGGTGGCTGTTTACCGTCCCCGTGAGGTATTGATCGGAAATCTGCCGCCGGATCTTCTGCCGGAACCTGCGCTGGAAAATACCCCCGGGACGCCTGCTTTTGAAAAAATGCTGGATGATGAGGGTTTCCCGAAGGCCGAGTATGGCACGCTGAAGTGGCTGGTGGATGGGGATGAGTTCTTCCCCGAACTGGACCGGCAGATTGCAAATGCGAGAAAATCGATCAAGATTCAGCTCTATATCTTCGATAATGATGATATTGCGGTGCGTTACGCGGATAAGTTGAAACAGCGCTCCCAGGAAGTGGATGTGAATCTGCTGTGGGATGATTTCGGGACGGCATCGGCGCATCTTTCCAGCCCGGAAACGCAGCCTAAAAAGGGGTTTGAAGCACCATCAAGTATGATGGATTACATCACCAAGGACTCTGATGTCGAGGTGCGCAGGACGCTCAATCCGTGGTTGGTGGCGGATCACACGAAGATGCTGATTTTCGATGACAACACGGCAATTGTCGGCGGAATGAACATGGGGCGGGAATACTACAGCGAGTGGCATGACCTGATGGTCCGGGTGAATGGCCCGATTGTGGGTTCCATGTCGGGGCTTTTTGAAAAAGCGTGGAGGACTTCCGGGCCGTTCGGGGACTATGCGTCTCTGTGGGCGAATAAGAAATTTTCCAAGCCATCAAGGCCGGAAGGTGCCATCCCGATGCGGATCCTGAGAACGGATGCGGGGAGTGCGCGGCAGGAGATTCTGGAGGCCAGTCTTCTGGCGATTCGTGGGGCGAAGGAAAGAATTCTGATCGTGAATCCTTATTTCGCGAACGATGAAATTGTTCTAGCAGTCCGCGGTGCGGCCAAACGAGGTGTGGATGTTAAGGTCATTCTTGCCGCGGAGGGGGACTCGGCAATCATGGATATAGGGAACCTGGCAACCGCGCGAGTTCTTATAGAGGCTGGGGCGAAGCTGTATCGCTACCCGCGTATGGCCCACCTGAAGGTGATGGTCTGCGATAATTGGGCGACGGCGGGGTCTGCAAATATGGACACGCTGAGCATGCGGATCAACCGGGAGCTGAATATTTCATTTTCAGACAAGCAGGAGGTGGAGACGCTGGTGGGCAAGGTGTTCCGCCCGGGGATTGCGAAATCCCGCAGGATGAAACTGAAAGATACGGATTCCGCGGTGGCTCCGGTAGCGGAATTTGTGGCGGATCAACTATAGCGTGATGCTGTGGCGGTGCCAGAAGACTGCAAGGTCCTTGAAATCGCCTTTGAATACATTCCTTTCCATCGGCATGGCCAGATTTCCGAAATAACGGGGACTGCGCCATGACGAGGTGCTGTAATGTTTCGAGTCGGAGCGGCCATTCCCCCAGGTTACGCCGCCATACTGCCACATGGACCAGGTGTTCCAGACTCCGTAAAGTTCTGTGAGCCCATCTGGTGTGAGCGCGCCTTGGCGGGACATGGTACGCTCCGTGCCGCCGGGTCCGTAGAGAGCCAGCCAATAAGGAGAGTGGCGGATGATGGCTTTTTGCTGGGGAGTGGCGTTTCTGAGGCTGGAGCGCAGGCCGTCGCTGTTCTCAAGATAAGTAACGGGGTATACGCCGGTGCGATCGTGGACGCGGGTGATGAATTTCACGAGTCTGTCCGGGCTGGATTTTGTATCGAAATCGCCGACGAGGAGCAGGCGCTTGCCGGAGAGGCCTTTTGCCGCGCCTACGCTTTTTACCCGGTTGATGAAGTTATCTGCCTGGAGGACGGGGTCCTGATCCATGGTGACGAAGTGGTATGCACCGATCATCATTCCCTGGCGATCGGCGGATTTTATAAAATCACCGAATTTATCGTCGAGCAAAGGGCCCTTTGCGGAGCGGGCAATGAGTGCGACTCCACCATTGGAGCGGAGCGCGGAGACATCGTATTGGGAGTATTTCGCTCCGCCACGCTGGGTTTCCTTGGGATCCCAGCCGGAGACGTTGAGAACGGTGGGCGATTTTGTAACGCTTGTTCCGCCGAAGCCTCCGCCGCCACATTGGGTGAGGAGCGGGATAGCCAGCAGGATTAGAAATTTTTTCATGTCGCGATCCAATCATTCCAAGCGTGAGCCCGCAAGGAACGATGGTTCAGTTTTCCGAATCGCTTGCGTTTTCCCTAAGGTCCGGGCGATTGGCCAGGGTGCGGGCGAGTGCTTGCTCAGTGCGCCACTTTCCAATGTTTTTGTGGTGTCCGGAGAGGAGAATATCCGGGACCTTCATTCCCTGGAAATCCACCGGGCGGGTGTAGCAGGGGGCTTCCAGAAGGTTGGGATCTGTGAAGGATTCCTCGATGGCTGATTGGGAATCGCCGAGTGCGCCGGGGAGAAGGCGGATGATGGAGTCGCACAGGACAGCGGCGGCGATGGCGCCGTTGGTGAGAACATAGTCTCCGATTGAGATCTCCTCATCGATGAGGGTTTCGATGATGCGGTGGTCGATGCCCTCGTAGTGGCCGCAGACAATTAGCAGATGGGATTTGGATGAAAGGGCGCGTGAGTGTGCCTGTTTAAGCTGTCGCCCCTGTGGGGTCATGAGGATGACGCGTGTGTTTTCCTGCTTGAGCTCGGAAATAGCTGCGTGGAGGGGGCCGGGCTGGAGGACCATGCCGGGTCCGCCGCCGCAGGGGGTGTCATCGACGCGGTTGTGCTTGTCCTGGGACCAATCGCGGAGGTTGTGTGCCTGGATTTCCACGAGGCCGGCGTCTCTGGCGCGCTGGATGATGGAATCGCTGAGCGGGGAGAGGGCGATTTCCGGAAAGAGGGTGAGGATGTCGATTTTCACTATGATTCTGGAGTGGGGGCGTTTGCGTGGAGGGATTTCCAGTATTCGAGGCGTTCCTTTATGCGTTTTTCGAGGCCTTGGTCGCCTGGGTTATAATAGGTGCGGCCCTCGGGTAGGTAGGATTGAGGGATGTAGGCACCCTGATAATCGTGGGAGTAGAGGTATTTCATGTCCTCATCCGGGGTGCCGGATGCGGAGGCGAGTTTTTTACGGGTCTTTGTGCGGAGGTGTGGCGGGACGGAGAGCGTGCGGCCGGTTTCCACATCCTTCATGGCGGTGGCGAGAGCGGCGTAGGCGCTGTTGGACTTCGGTGAGGTGGCCAGATAGACGGTGGCGTGGGCGAGGGGGATGCGACCTTCCGGCATGCCGACAAATTCGAGGGCGTGGTGTGCATCGAGAGCAACGCGAAGTGCGCCGGAATCCGCGAGGCCGATGTCTTCCGAGGCGGAGATGACGAGGCGGCGGGAAATGAAGCGTGGATCTTCACCGGCGTGGAGCATTTTCGCGAGCCAGTAAAGTGCGGCATCGGGATCGGAGCCACGGATGGATTTTATGAATGCGGAGATGGTATCGTAATGGCCTTCATCGCCGTAATCGATGGCTTTCCGTTGGATGGATTCCTCGGCGATTTTAAGGGTGATGTGAATTTTTTCCGTAGGGGAAATGGTTGCCAGCTCCAGTGCGGTGAGTGCCTTGCGGACGTCGCCATCGGAGAGTCTGGCTAGATGCTGGAGGGCTTCGGGATCGGCTGTGATTTCCAGTTTCCCGAGGCCGCGCTCGGGATCGGAAATAGCTCTCTGGAGTAGGTTGTGAATATTTTCCGTATCGACTGGCTCCAGCTGGAAAATCTGTGAGCGGGACACAAGCGGAGAGTTTACGTAGAAATAAGGGTTGTGAGTGGTGGCACCGATGAAGCGGACTGTGCCGCGCTCGAGATGGGGGAGGAGGACGTCTTGCTGGGCTTTGTTGAAGCGGTGGATTTCGTCGATGAAAAGGATGGTTGTTTCACCGCGGAGGTCGCGATGGATCTTCGCCTGTTCTATTTTCGCACGGATTTCCGCAACGTTGGATTCGACTCCATTGAGGGATTCGAATCGGGAACCGGTGGTGCGCGCGATGACGTTGGCAAGGGAGGTTTTCCCGGTGCCCGGTGGTCCGTAGAAAATGAGGGAGGTGAAGCGGTCCGCCTCGATGGCACGGCGGAGTAGTTTCCCCTCTCCAAGGATATGGTTCTGGCCGAGAACTTCATCGAGGGTGCTGGGTCTCATGCGTGCGGCCAGTGGTTCGGAGACTTCCGGTTTGTTGGCGGTGGCTTGAGGATTGGTGAAGAGATCGGACATTCGGCTGTTCGGGACGTTACGTTTCAATCTGGCCAAGGGCTACCATTTTTGAATTTTCGTGGAGGATCATCATGACAGGATTAGACGTAGCGATTCAGCCGGAGATTTGCATGTAGAGGGTGGAATTGCGTTGTGGTGGCGGGAGCGGCTAGCTAGGTGTTTCGCAATGAGTGAGTGGTTTTATGCAAAAGGCGGTGCGCAGCAGGGTCCCGTTCCAATCGAGGAAATCCGGGCCATGTTGGAAGCCGGAACGATGGATGCGCAGAATGATCTGGTGTGGAATTCGACTTTGCCGAATTGGGTCTCCGCTTCGCAAGTGCCCGAGCTTTCCGGTAGTGTGGTGGCTGCGCCAGCGACCGCGGGGGTAGGGATTCACCCGTTTGCTTATCCTCTGTCGTCAGGGGAACTGACTGAAATCGAGCCCGGGAGTGAGCCGATTATCGGGACTGCTGTGATCAAGAGGGCGTTCGATCTGATGATGAGGAACGCTGCGCCTTTCCTTGTGGCATCCATCATTTTCCTAGTGGTGACCATTTCACTATCTTTGGGTTTTGATTTCCTAGGGGCCGGATTGGGTTATGTGATGAAGCCGGGTGAAACTGCGGAAAACATTCCCGCGGTAGTCGCTTTTTCCATCATATCCCATCTGATCTCGGGTTTCGTTTCCACATTCCTTATTCTCGGGGCGACGCGGATGTGCCTGAATGTGATTTCCGGGAGACCTGTTTCCGTCGGCCAGCTATTCGGTAGCGGTAAATTTCTGATGAAGGCGTTCGGAGCCTACATTTTATACACTGTGATGATCATGGTTGGATTCCTCCTCTTCATCTTCCCCGGGATTTATCTTATGCTGCGTTTCGGCCAATATCTTCCGGCGATAGTGGATAAGGACTTAGGGATCAGGGAGGCATTTTCCTATAGTTCGAAGCTTACGCGGGGGAATAAGCTTCAGCTGGCTGTTGTCGTGTTACTGACCACGGTGGTAGCTATTGCTGGCTGTCTTGCACTGGGTATCGGGCTGGTTTTCGCCTATCCGATGATCTATATCGCTTGGGTTATTTGTTACCGATGGATGCAATACGGCGGGCGCGCCATTCTTGACGAACCGGGGACGTTGGTCCCGATGCTGGCAAAGTTACCGGATTGATCATTCCCGGCAGATGCTGTGATTTCTCATCTCGGAAGATAGAGGAGCGGCTGCGTTTTTTCTATAGCTTTGCCAATCAGGTGGCTTGACGGCCTGCTGGCTCTCCCTTACATCTGGCTGAGGGGGATGATATTTTTGTATCGTCCTATCCCGGAATTCCGATCCTCTTATTCATTGCCATGAAACCTGCCTTTCTCCTCAGTTTGCCGCTAATCGGCTGCCTTGCCCTTTCTTCCTGCTACGTTGTGCCTGATCGTCCAGCGGACAAACAGAAGCCAAAGCCAAAATCCGAAGTGGAATCGCTCACAAGCCAGGATCAGCAGAAGATCCAAGAGCAGCGCGATCGCATGAAGGCCGCTGAAAACCGCAAACAGGCAGAGCAGCAAAAAGTAGAGAAACGCGAAGACACCACGACGACTACTCCAGACAAGCCGGCTTCCGAAAAGCGCACTGATTACCCTTTCGCGAATCCGGTTCCAGGCAAGGAAGGTTTTGTATTCAGCCCTTTCAACAACAAGTTGGTAGACGTTCGTGATATCCCGAGCGGCACGCTTGTTCAGGATCCTACCTATCCTGCATCCGAGAAGAAATACTTCCGCGTCCCTTAAGCCGGTTCGCTGAAGGATCATATACCTAACATTTTCAAGGCCGGGTCCATACCCTTGGATCCGGCCATTTTTATGAGTCAATTTTTCCGAAAAGTCAGCATTCTGGGCGGGGGGCTTCTTGGGGGCTCTGTGGCGCTTTCGTTAAAAAACGCGGAGAGCTTGAGTCTCTGGTTCAGAAATCCATCCGCTGTCTCCCAGGCGGAAAAGCTCGGGATCAGTGGAGCTACCTGCGATCTTGCTGAAGCTGTGGCTGGCGCTGATCTGTTGATTCTGGCGGTCCCTGTGGGCGCCATGCCGGGATTGGTAAAAGCTGCGATCGAGGCAGGGCTTCCGGCAACGTGCCTGATTACGGATGTAGGTTCGGTCAAGCAGGCGCCCCATCACTCACTCGAAATTATCCTAAAGAATTCGGGGAACCCGTTTATCGGAAGCCATCCTATGGCAGGTTCCGAGCAGAATGGCCTGGAGGCGGCGCGGGAGGGTCTGTTCGAGAATGCTGCATGCATACTCACAAATGATTCAAAAGCGTCGGATAAGCTTTCACAGCAGTTGGAAATTTTCTGGCAGTCCCTAGGATGCCGGACCAGCTGGACTACGGCGGAACAACACGATGGAATGGTCGCCCGCATCAGTCACCTTCCTCATATTACTGCGGCAGCAACGGCGAAATCTTCACTAAAGGATCCCGCTCTGGGAGCCTTCGGCGGGGGCGGCCTACGGGATACCACACGGGTGGCATCGGGGAATCCAGCCATGTGGGCGGAAATTATTACTGAAAATCGGGGTGCAATTATTCCTGTTTTGAAGGAAACCATCTCCGAGCTTCGTGAAATTCTTGCCACACTCGAGAAGTCTGACCAAGAAATGGCGCGGCAATGGCTGGGCGATGCAAAATCTCTCCGCGATACCCTTACGAATATTTCATAAAACAAGAACATGTCCTCTCTCAGCGTAAAAGCCATCTCCTCCCTCAATGCAGAATTCAGTGTGCCGGGAGATAAAAGTATTTCCCACCGCGCTGCGATTTTCGGTGGTTTGTCGAATGGTGTTTGTGAGATAGCGAACTTTCTACCAAGTGAGGATTGCCTAAATACGCTCAAGGCGATGCGGGCACTGGGTGCGAATTTCGAGGTTCTCGAGGAAATGGACGGCTATGGACCTACTCTTCTTCGTATCCATGGAAAAGGAATGAAACTCACTGCTCCGGAGGCCCCTATCGACTGTGGCAACTCTGGGACAGGTATGCGTCTTTTGGCTGGTTTGCTCGCTGGCCAGGAATTTACTTCCGAGCTTTTCGGGGATGCCTCGCTCTCCTCCCGTCCGATGGGCCGGATCACCGAGCCGCTTTCCGAAATGGGTGCAAACATAGAGACACTGGGTGAGAAGCCCGGTTGCGCGCCACTTAAGATTCACGGCAGCAAGGTGAAGCCGATCAGTTATCATCTTCCGGTGGCATCCGCCCAAGTGAAAAGCGCTGTTCTTCTTGCCGGCATGTTCGCCGAAGGAATCACCGAGGTTATCCAGCCTGCGATCACACGGGATCACACCGAGCGTATGTTGACATCCTTCCGGGTTTCCATCCGCACTGAAGGTGAAAAGATTTCCCTGCCGGGCGGGCAAACTCCGGAGTCCCTTGATTTCAGGGTTCCAGGCGATATTTCATCCGCTTCCTTCTGGTTGGTGGCAGCTGCCGCAATGGACGGCTCCCGACTATTGATAAAAGATGTTGGCTTGAATCCTACCCGTACGGCGATTTTGAAAGTGCTGGGAAGAATGGGTGCCCAAATGACAGAAATTGTGACGATTTCCGATGGAGAACCGATGGGGAACATCGAGATCAAAGGAGCTCCGCTGAAAGGGACAACTCTCCTGCCTGAAGAGATTCCGAACCTGATCGATGAGATCCCGGTCATCGCGGTCGCCGCAGCGCTTGCGGAAGGACCTACCCATATCCGCAATGCGAAGGAACTGCGCGTGAAGGAGACTGACCGCATCACCACGACCGTGGAAAACCTGAGAAAAATGGGCGTGGATGTGGAAGAGTTCATCGATGGAATGACGATCCATGGCGGCTCCCAGCTCAAGGGTGCCAGGATCAAATCCCACGGGGACCACCGCATCGCGATGGCTTTTGCAATTGCCGGACTCTTTGCTTCAGGCGAGACTGTCATAGAGGACACCGACTGCATTAACACCTCCTACCCGGGATTCGCGCATCATCTGGATGCGATCAGGCACGAGCGCACGAAACCTGAAGATTTCATACTCCCTACTACGATCCGATGACCTACCAAGCAATTGCCATCGATGGCCCCGCAGCATCTGGAAAAAGCACTCTGGCAAAGACGCTTTCCAAGCGTCTCGGCCTCGTAATGGTCAATTCAGGTGCGATGTATCGAGCTGTTACCTGGAAGATTCTTCTGGAGAAAATTGATCCCAAAGATACCAAGAAAGTCGTCTCCGCTTTGGAGAAGATGAACATCGAGTGTGGTTCAAAAGACTCGCTATCCACCATCAGGATTGATGGCGAGGATCCCGAAGGGAATCTACGGAGTAAAGAGGTGAATGAAAACGTGTCAGTTGTTTCTGCGATTCCCGAGGTTCGGAGTAAATTAGTTCATCTGCAGCGGAACTACCTGAAACACACACATGTAGTCATGGAGGGTAGAGATATTGGTTCGGTCGTTTTTCCAGATACTCCGTTCAAAATCTATATCGATGCTGATCCTTCAGTCAGGAGCGAACGCCGCTCCGATGATGGTGAAGTGGATTCCGTTGAGGCGCGGGACAAAGCTGACAGTTCCAGGAAAACTGCTCCGCTGAAGGTCGCGGACGGAGCGGAATTTCTCGATACCTCTTCCCTTTCTGTGGACGGTGTGGCGGATGCGGCTGTGGAAATTCTCCGCAAGCAAGGGTTCCCGATCTTTTCTCAAGTTCCCGCGCAACTTCTGGAAGAAGATCCGAACTCCAAACCGATGCGCTGGATCTACTGGTTGGGCTGGATGTCCTTCGGCGCTGCCTATCGCACGCTGTTCGGCTTGGATGTTGTTGGAAAAGAGAACCTTATCCGCACTGGTCCAGTGCTTGTTGCCTCGAATCATCAAAGCTTCCTCGATCCGCCGTTGATCGGGAATCTCTACAAGACCGAAATGGTGTTCTTCGCCCGGAAAACTCTCTTCAAAGGAGCTGCCAAGTGGGTTTACCCGCAGTGGAATGCGATTCCTGTAGATCAGGAAAGGCCTGATATGAGCTCAATGAAGACTGTTATCAGAAAGCTCAAGGAAGGCTGGCGTGTGCTGGTTTTTCCCGAGGGAGCCAGAACGCTTGATGGTGAGATCGGTCCGGCAGCTTCCGGCGTAGGGCTCATTGCAGCAAAGGCCGGCGTGCCGATTCAGCCGGTAAGAATCTATGGGGCGGATGATGCCCTTCCACGCGGCTCCGGAAAGATCCGGTTCGCAAGGATCACGGTAAAGGTTGGTAAGCCGATCATTCTCACGCCTGAGGAGTTGAAAACATACTCGGGCAAGGTGGGTTATCAGGCGCTGACCGATCGGATCATGGATGCGATCAAGGCGCTTTAGGTAATTTCTTGGTGTCGATTGGCACGGTTGAGGGCGCGGGCGTTCCTTTGCCGGGGCGGAAATTCTCGGGAAATGTGTCAAAACTGAGACATAATCGGTGTCCTAAATTTTGCGGCGATAAAGTGTAACTCGCCGCGCATGACAACAAACGCACTAAACGATACCGCGGCAACCCCAGCCGCGAATTTGGAAGATACGGGACAAGGACAAGCGTTCTTGAAGTGGGCTTTCGTAGCCGCCTTGGTTTACTGCTTGCTGGTGGCGGTAGGCATGATTGGTTCCGGCTTCAAGCTGGCATCCGGTGAGCATGCCGCACAGCTCTTCGAGCTGGCGAGCAATCCATTCGCAGGTTTGGTAATCGGTACGGTAGCTACCGCGCTGATCCAGTCATCCTCTACTGTCACCTCCATCATCGTGGCTCTGGTAGCGGGCGGACTCCCTGTGGGAATCGCCATTCCAATGGTGATGGGTGCTAACATAGGCACAACGATCACCAATACTCTGGTCAGCCTGGGACACGTGCGGGACGGTGCGGAGTTCAAGCGCGCATTTGCTGCTGCAACGGTGCATGACTTTTTCAACCTCATCAGTGTGGTAATCTTTTTGCCTCTGGAGATCTTTTTCCAACCGCTTCAGAAAATGTCCGCATGGATCGTGAAACCGTTGCTGGGTAGCGGGAATATGTCGATTGGTGGACTTGATTTCATGAAAACAATGACCAAGCCCCCGGTGGAAATGATCAAAGGGGCTCTCTCCGGATTGGGGACGACGGCTGCGGGTGTGATTCTGGCAATTTTGGGAATCGTTCTGATTTTCTTCGTGATCACCTGGATCGGGAAGTTGTTGCGAAAGCTTCTGGTAGGTCGCGCAAAAAAGATTCTCCATGGTGCAATTGGTCGCGGCCCGATTTCCGGAATTGCTTCCGGCACGCTTGTAACGACTCTGGTCCAATCGAGCTCGACCACTACGTCCCTTGTCGTGCCGCTGGTAGGATCCGGTATTTTCACGCTGCGCCAGATCTATCCGTTCTGCCTTGGAGCAAATATCGGAACATGTATCACCGCGCTTTTGGCTTCTACCTCGGTTGGTGGTGAGAATGCTTTGTTTGCCATCCAGATCGCCACGGTTCACATGATCTACAACGTTCTCGGAGTCGTGATCATTTACGGGATTCCGTTTCTGCGGGAGCTCCCGATCATGGCATCCGAGTGGCTTGCCGGTCTGGCGGCGGAGAGGAAAATCTACGCCTTGGTTTATATTCTGGGAGTGTTTTTCGTAATTCCGGGCGTGTTGCTCACTGCTACGTCCATGCTCGATAAAAAGAAGCCTGCAGAAATTCCTGCGGCATCTGGTTACGTGACTGATTCAGAACCGGTTGCTGCAGGCTGATTCCTTCCCCCTCTCATTTAAATTCCAACTATTCTCAACCTATGACTATCTCACGCCGCGAACGCCTGGAAGCAGAGCTCGCAGAAACACGTAATCAAGTAGACATCCTCGAAAGACAGCTTCAGGAAGTTATCGAGCTGGATCAGCATGAAAGTATTGATCACCTCGACGAGCACTTCAATGCAGTCGACGAACGCTTCAAGGGTTTGAAGTTATTCTTCCGCACGCTTTTGGAGGAAAAAAGCTCGGAAAACCGGAAATAGTTTTTCCATTCCAATGGTGAAATTCCAGTGGTCTCTTCTCTGAAGAAACTTCCCAGCCGCGTGGTTCCTCGAATCGCGCGGCTTTTTTGTGCCCGGAGGGTTGGAGAGGATGGTGAAATGAATTTTCGTAAATCTTTCAGCTTTTCGCTGGCGGCATGCGTGCCTAGCTTCACCACGTGTTCCAGATCGTTTTCAATGAAATCAGTGCTGCCGAAATCTCTGCTCTGGGGACTTTGGAGCAATTGGAGTTGCTTGAGGAATTCCAAGTGACCGAGAAGGATTTGAACGAGCCCTCGAATGAAACATTCGGAAGATTCGAGCGTGATGGCCATGTGTTTTACCGGTATCGGGCCAAGGATTATCGATTCTACTTCGAGTTGAAAAATGATTCAGTGATCGTTCACAGAGTTCTTCATAAGGGAACGTTTTCAGATTTCCTATTCAGATCGAACATGCCGTTGGGTGAGGATGAGGCACTGGCCAGCTCGAAGCATTTCTGGAAGCTTATCGACGAGGGTAGAAACGCGAAACGGGTGTAAACCACCTGGCTCTCATTTAGAGAGATGGGTTTTCTGTTTACCGGGCGTGATGTGCGGTGGCTTCAGGTAGATCGGCTGTGGAATTGCTCCTGCCCATAGGGCTCGCGTCTTTGGCGTGGCGTTCTGCCAGGCTCTCCATAGTCCGGTGGCTGTCGGCAGTGAGAGTGGGGTGTTTTTCCCCCGGATTTTATCCATGCAGAACATTGGGATGTTTTTTTCCCCGGCTGCGGAAATGGTCGCCTCCAGTGCTATATCGTCCAAGAGTTCTGGGCCGGAAATGAGGTGGCCGCCTTCGATATTCGCAAGCCAGAAGGAGCCTCTGCGGGCGTCTCCGAGAGCGATACATTTTTCCCCCGAAACTGCCTCGGCAGTGGCGAGGATGGATGGGATGGCGGTGGCCTTGCAGGCTGAAACGAGCGCCGCGCCTTGTGCTGCCGCGATTCCAACCCGGGTGCCGCTATAACTACCCGGGCCACTGCCAACGAGCACAGCATCAAAATCCGATGATCCGTGGATTTTCACAATTTCTGCCAGAGGGCTGAATAGGAGCGAGTTATGCCTGCGATCGCTGGTGAATGATCTTTCCTCAATAATCTCACCATCCACGGCGAGGGCGATGGAGGCTGCCTCTGTAGAGGTCTCGATGATCAGTAGGGCTGGCATGCGGAGAATCTAGGGGAGATGTTTTCGGAGTACCTAGAAGAAAAGCCGTTCATCTTGCCACTTGCATCTTCCTGCGCGAATCGTGAGTGTCTGGCATGCGCCTGTATGACCGCTATATTGCAAAGCAGATTCTCGTAGGGACTCTGTATGCGATTGTTGTACTCAGTCTGGTGCTGGTGATGGGGAACCTTTTCAAGGAAGCTCGCCCGTTGCTGGTGGAGCAGCGTGCTCCTCTGGGGTTGGTGCTGCGTTTTGTGATCAATGTATTGCCGTTTTCGCTGATGTTCACAATTCCGTGGGGCTTCCTTTCCGCCGTGCTGCTGGTATTCGGCAGGATGTCGAGCGATCAGGAGTTGACGGCTTTCCGCGTGGCCGGGATCAGCCTGGTGCGCCTGGCGCTGCCGGTTTTCATCATCGGGGCGATGCTCTCGGGTATCTGCATGTATATCAATGTTAAGGTGGTGCCGATGGCGCGGGCCTCCTTGATCGAGATCATCTACGAGCAGGTGAAACGCGACCCACGCTCTCTTTTGAACCCGGGAATTGTTCAGTCGAAGTTTGAAAATCAGAAGCTTTTCGTGGAGCGTCGTGAGGGAGATTCACTGGCGGGCTTCCACCTGTATCAGATTTCAGGAGGAGAAGACGGAAAGCCCGGGCGCGCCGATGCATACATTCATGCGGGCAAGGTCTCGCTAGTAGTGGATGATAGCAAAAAGCAGCTGAGGCTGAAATTGATCGATACATTCATCGAGACAAAGGCAAAGGACGGGACACCAGAGCTGGCGTTCGCGGCGGAGGCTGAGCCTTGGTTGTTTGATTTCAGCTCCCAGCGGACGAAAAAGGTTAAATCCGGAGCGATGACCAATGCAGAGATCAAATCCTATCTCAAGGCGCACCCGGAGCTGACAAATGAGAAGAAGGTGAGTTTCCGTTCTGAAATCAGGAAACGGTATTCGTTTTCGATGGCGTGCCTTGCCTTTGCGAGTGTTGCGGTGCCGCTGGGGATGACCAGCCGCAGGAAGGATACATCGACCGGCTTGGTATTGAGTCTTCTGATTGGTCTGGCCTACTTCGTCTGTACCGTGATGGCGGAGGAATTCGAGACGGATATGGCGGCGCTTATCGGGCTGTGGGCTCCCAATGTTTTTTGTGTTTTGCTCGGCTTGTTTCTGTTCAGGCGGGCGAGGTTCAGATAAATTGTCAGAATCCGCATGGCGTTTGGCAATTCTATCAAAAAAGGTGTTCGCGAAACCCGGAGATTCTTCGCTACGGAGAAGATTCGTTTCACACCCCGTCTGGGACCGCTAAAGGGTTATTCAAAGGCAAAGTTCGGAGCGGATTTGCGTGCGGCGGTGAACGTGACGATGCTGGCTTTGCCGCAGGCTATCGCCTATGCGGCGATTGCGGGTCTGGATATTATCTACGGGGTTATGAGTTCCGCGGTTGCCGCGCTGGTAGCTCCGTTTTTCTCCAGCTCCCGTTACAATGTTCTGGGGCCTACGAATGCCACGGCCTTCATGCTTTTTAGCTTTTTCGCGCTAAATCCGGAACTGAAAGAAAGGCTTCCGGAGCTTTTGCCATTGCTGGTGCTGATGATCGCTTTTGTTTCGGTGGTCGGGGCGATCATGAAGGTTGCGGATCTCATCCAGTATATTTCCCGAAGTGTTTTGGTGGGATATATGGCGGGAGCTGCGGTATTGATTATAGGGAACCAGCTGAAACCTTTGCTCGGGGTGAGCCCCTATATCGATTCACGGAAAACGGCTACTTTCTTTGGTCTTGTTGGGGAGCTTTTCAAGTCACTGAAATACGTGGATTGGGTTCCGGTGATGATAGGGACGGGGACGTTGCTGATTTATTACGGATTTAAAAAATGGAAGAAGACTTGGCCTGCCTTTTCCATCGCATTGTTGCTGGGATCGGCGATTTTCGGGTCTCTGATCCATTTTAATCTGGGTCCTTTCGGGGGGCAGGCGACTTTCACTACATTCGGGTTCGAGGAATTGATCCCGTCCGCTCCTGCTATCTTCCATCGGCAGGTTTTCGATGATATTTCTGTGTTGTTAGGACTGGCTCTGGCGATCGCCTTTCTTGCTTCGCTGGAAAATACGCTGATGGCGAAATCAATTTCTTCCCAGACTGGTGACAAGGTGGACGTAAACCAGGATATGCTATCGGTGGGCTTCGCCAACCTGGGATCCGCATTGAGTGGTGGCATGCCGGCTTCGGGCTCGTTGACGCGCTCCATTCTGAACTTCCGGTCCGGGGCGATGACAAAGGCAGCCCCGGTTTTCACGGGGATCATCAGCTTGATTCTAGTGGCATTGATCGCCTGGTCCCGGGAAACCGGGCTGAACATTCTGGACTACATTCCGAAGGCGGCGCTGGCTTCTCTTGTCATCGCTATCTCATTTTCGCTTTTCAATATCCATCAGATCAGGATTTGCCTGAGATCAACAGGCGATGATGCGTTGGTGATTCTTCTGACGTTCCTATCCACGCTGCTGGCTCCGTTGCACGTGGCGATTTTCATAGGAGTCGCAATTTCCATCACCCTGTTTCTGCGCAAGGCGAGCAAGCCATACCTGAAGGAATATGAGTTCAACGATGACGGTGAGCTACGTGAGAAAGAAGGAACGAATGCGCGGCCGATTCCTTCCATTTCGATCGTGCACGTCGAGGGGGATCTGTTCTTCGGGGCGGCGGAGTTGTTCCGGACGCAGATCCAGCGGACGATAGCGGATCCGGCAATCAAGGTGATTATTCTCCGGCTGAAAAATGCGAGGCATCTGGATGCGACGAGTGTGATGGCGCTGGAGGATATGACTCATTTCACGAGGAAGAAGGGCATCCATCTTCTGATCTCCGGAGCGACGAAGGATGTCTACAAGGTGCTCAAGCGTTCAGGGATTCTGGAGACTCTCCAGGAGGGGGCGAACAGGAAGGAAGGAGAGAGTAATATTTTCCTGACAATGCCTTCCAATCCAAATATTTCCACACGTGATGCTTTGCGCCGTGCGCAGCAGTTGTTGGGCACCAAGGAGGCAGATGTTCGGATTTTCTATGACCCAAGCCACGACAAGAAATGAAGAGATTATTGATATTGCTGGGTGTGATTGCAGTGATGATCGTTCTGGGAATCTGGTGGTTTTCGCCGGAAAGGGTGGTGAAAAGGCGGGCTAAGCATTTGATGGAAGTCTTGTCCATGTCCGAGGGGGCTGGTGGCCCGCTGCGGCAAGCCAAGGTATTTTCCATGAATGGATTGATGGAGAATCGGATAAAAATTTCCGCACCGGATATTGATGATGCAAATGGATCTTTCGATAAGCAGGAGGTGGAATCAGCGTTTTCGTGGATATGCCGTAATGCGAAGAGCTCGGACTTCAGGATTGTGGATTATGATGTGGTGGAAGTGGAAGGGGACGAGGCTCGGACTATTATTTCCGTGGATGGATACATGGAGTTGCCGGGCTACAGGCCGGCGGATGGCTCCTTCAAGGTCACGATCGACTGGCAGAAGGCGGAGGACGGCTGGAGGTTTTATAGTGTGGTCTGGGAAAATTCCTGAAGGATAGTGCTCTGTTCGGGATTGCGCTTTTGCTTTGAAAAGTTTCCTCTCTATGGGTGAAGCGAAAGCAATTTGGCGGGAGAACGCATGGAGATAAGAACAGACAGGCACGTGAAAACCGCCATGTGAAGCCGGTGGATGAGGATAGTTTCCAGCCATCGCTGAATGAGGGTGATCTGGTGCAGATCCTTGCGGAGTTGAAGGAGAAGGAGGTGACTCCGTTTTTCCTGATACTGGATTGTGTGCAGGATCCCCATAACCTTGGCGCGATCCTACGGACTGCCGATGGAGCGGGTGTTCATGCGGTGATAGCGCCCAAGGATAAGGCGGTGGGGATTACGGAAACGGTAAGAAGAATCTCAGTCGGTGCGGCGGATTTTGTGCCGTTTGTGCAGGTGACGAATCTGGCGCGGACTATGGAGCAACTCAAGGAGGCTGGCTTGTGGTTTGTTGGCACATCGGACCGCGCGGAGAAGGATGTGTATGATTTGGACCTGAAAGGTCCGCTGGCAATGGTCCTGGGTGCGGAGGAGAAGGGGATGCGACGGCTGACCGAGGAGAATTGTGATTTCCTGGCGAAGCTGCCGATGGCTGGAAAGGTGGATTGCCTGAATGTATCTGTTGCGACGGGCGTTTGTCTCTATGAGGCGGTGCGTCAGCGTCGTATGGCAGCGCCATGAAGCTGCCGGTCAGAATTTTCTCAGACTTACATTTGGGTCATAGGGCGTCACATGTCCGCGAAGTATCATGCTTGCGGCCTCTGCTTGCTGGTGCGGGAACGGTAATTTTCAATGGAGATACCTGGGAGGAAATGGCGAAGCCGTGGCGGGATCGCTCCAAAGCAATGCTAGGGGAGTTGAAGAAAATGGCCGAGGAAGAGCAATGCGATCTCGTGTTTGTCCGGGGAAACCACGATCCGTATTTTTCCGAGATCAATTATGTCGAGCTTGCGGGTGGGAAGATCGTGGTTACACACGGTGATGCGTTGTTGAGATACTCATCGCCTTGGAAACGCGAGATATTGGCGGATGAGGCCGCGGCGGAAGATCTTTGGAGCAAACTCCCTCAGGCGGAATGGGATAGAAAAAGCCGGTTTGAGGTTGCGGAAAGTATTGCCCGGAAAATTCCTTCCAAGACTTACACAAAACGGAGGAGTCTGGGTTCCCGCTGTTTTGATGCGGTGTTTCCCCCGAAGAGGGCATTTCTGATGCTCGATGCGTGGATCAACCAAGGGCGATATGCGGCGGATTTTTGTAAAACTTATTTTCCGGAAGCTGAGGTGATGGTGATAGGGCATTTCCATTGCGCGGCGATTAGGTCGACGGCGGGGAAAACTATTATTAATACCGGCTCATTTGTTACACCTGCGAGAGCATATGGCGTAGTCTGGGATGGTGAATTTTTACGATCTGGAAAAATTTCGCTCGCGAAAGATTCTTTTGGAATCGGTGATTTTTCAGGGGCTTGGAAATTTACTTAATTTTACCAAATAATAACCCTTGCATCAAATTAGAGGTTCTTTTTTAATAAACTACTCAAGATTTGGGTCGCTTTTTTGTACTGGTATGTTATGATCGTGTCGTTATGGCAACATCTACTAAGAGAACCCGGTTTTCCCGGAGACTTCCAGACCACGTGACCGATGAACTCTGCAACGTACTTTCCGAAAAGAAAGTGTTTGGGTTCAACGATCTCTTCGAAAGAGTGTTCGAAAACCTGAAAGAGCGCAACGCCGTTAGCGGTGGCGAAGAAATGCTTCGTTTGCGTTCTTACGAAAAGCTTCAAAATCTCGTGAACAGAGGCCTTGTTGAGAAACTTGGCAAAGAATACAAGGGCACAGCCCGCGTTCACGAAGCATCCAGCGCATATGCAGCAGCTCAAGAAGCCGCCGCAGCTGAAGCGGAAGCTTAAGTAAATTTCGGGCAGACGTCCGATAAATATTACATTTCCTGACGAAACCCGTGTCGACAAACCGACACGGGTTTTTTTTCTACCCATATTCCGCTAGAAGACTTACGAATCTGCATCGGTTTTTTTGAAGACCGTTTTCCTTTCGAACGCCCATCCCAAAATCTCATGCCTGAAAATTATCTCCCAGTTCTGTTCCAGGTCCTTATTGCCTGTGGATTCGCGGTAACAACTCTCGTCTTGAGCGTTGTCTTTGGGCGATCTGCACGCACGAACGTCACGAAGGACACTGCTTATGAGTGTGGTATGCTCCCTATTGGCGAGGGCTCACCGAGATTCTCGGTGAAATTCTATTTGGTGGCGATGTTGTTCGTCATTTTCGATATCGAGGTTGTGTTCATGTATCCATGGGCCGTGCAATTCCGTGACTTGACTGCTGCCCATGGAGCTACTGCTCTGGCAAGTATGGCCGGATTCGCGGGAATTCTTGCTATCGCCTACATTTACGCGCTCAAAAAAGGTGCCTTGAATTGGAAGAGCTGATCTCGTTTCCTTATTCCGTAGCCGACTAGCTGCATTCTTACCCATATTTTATGATCCATCACGTTTCCTATTTCCAACTGAACGAGCCCGATGCCGAGGGCGTATTGGAAGAGATGGTGAGGGCCAGCCGGACATGGCTTTTGAAGATTCCGGAAGTGCTTTCCGTAAAATCAGGTAGAAACCTGGACCCTGAGTCCGAATGGCATTTTTTTTATAACATAGAAACAGATTCCAGAGGAAAACTGCAATTTGTAGAGAGTGATCCCAATTTTCTCAAATTCACCCAGGATTTCATCAAACCAAACACACGCAAGGAATTCCGTATGGAATTCGAGTTGGATCCGTCCCGTGAGTTGAAATACTCGTAAGGATGAATCGGACTCAAACGCTAGAAGATAATTTGGTACGATCCGCGCTTGAAAGAAAGGGCCGTAGCAAGCAGTTTGCGCAGCTCGGCAACTCAAAGTTCCCTAACAGATATGGCCTCACCGATTCAGATACCAGATAACGCTCCATTCTCGCCAGACCAACGCCAATGGTTGAGCGAGTTTTTAGGACAGATGCTTGCCAAATCAGCAGGTGCCGCGGCACCGGCCGGTCCTTCGGTGCCAGTGACAGTACTTTACGCATCCCAGACAGGCACCTCGGAAGGGCTTGCCAAAAAGCTTGTTAAGAACCTTAAAAAAGGAAATTTCGAGCCAAACCTTCAGGATATGGCGTCCTACGATAAGGAGAAGCTCCCTATGGAGAAAAATCTTCTGGTGATCACCTCCACCTATGGCGATGGAGAGCCGCCTGATACAGCGCTTGAGCTTCACACTTGGTTAATGAGCGATGAAGCGCCACCGCTTCCTGATGTTAACTTCTCAGTGCTTTCTTTGGGAGATAGCTCATATCCTGATTTCTGCCAGTGTGGCATCGAGTTCGACAGCCGTTTCGAAGCGCTAGGCGCGAACCGTCTCTATCCCCGCGTGGATGTGGATGTGGATCCGGATGAGCCTTACGCCGAATGGTCGAAAGCTCTCATAGCGCTCCTTGCACCGGAAGTTTCCAGCACTGCTGCGGCTGAGGAAGACGACGACATCGAAGAGGTAGGATTCTCCAAGAAGAACCCGTTCCCGTCCTCTATCCTCAAAAATTACAATCTTAACGAGCCAGGCTCCAAGGAAACCCACCATGTGGAAATTTCCCTCGAAGGATCCGAACTTGAATATGAAGTGGGAGATGCCCTCGGTGTTTACCCGGAAAATCCGGAAAGCGTGGTCGATGAGATCATTGCCGGGCTTCCGTTCAAGGCCGGTGAGGTGCCAACCTCGACCGGAGAGGAAGTCAGCCTCAGGGAGGCGCTGATCCGCCACTATGATATCGGAAACATCAACAAATCTCTGATCGAGAAGTGGCAGAAGCGCAGTGGTTCGCCTTTCCTTCGTTCATTGGTGGAGGCAGATGACCGCAAGCAGTGGGATGACTTCTGCTGGGGCCGCGATCTCATCGATCTTGTTCTCAATTATCCGGCGGATTTCACGGATGGCGAAGAATTCGTATCCGTGCTGAAAAAGCTTCAGCCGCGGCTCTACTCGATCGCTTCCAGCCCGAAGGCGCATCCAGGTGAGGTTCATCTTTGCATAGGTATCGTGCGTTACGATACCCATGGCCGTAAGCGTGGTGGGATTTGCTCAACATTCCTTTCTGATCGTCTGAAGGATGATTCCAAGCCGGGTGTATATCTCCACCACAATCCTGCTTTCAGGCTTCCTGAGAATGGTGATGTTCCAGTGATCATGGTCGGTCCGGGGACAGGTATTGCGCCGTTCAGAGCTTTCCTTGAGGAGCGTAAAGCTACCGAGGCAAAAGGGAAAAACTGGTTATTCTTTGGCAATCCATATTCCAAGACCGATTTCCTCTACAAAGATGAGCTGGAGGCCTACCAGCAAGACGGGACTCTCGGACGCCTCGATCTTGCCTGGTCCCGTGACCAGAAGGAAAAGGTCTACGTCCAGAATCTCATGATCAAGGAAGGTGCGGAACTTTGGAAATGGTTCGAAGAAGGTGCCGCCTTCTACGTTTGTGGAGATGCTTCGCGTATGGCCAAGGATGTGGATGCTGCCCTGATCACCATCGCAAAAGAGCACGGTGGCCTCGATGATGAAGGCGCAGCCGCCTACATAGCACAGCTCAAGAAAGATAAGCGTTACCTCCGTGACGTTTACTAAGTAAGACTTCGCCTTATTTTTCGAAGGGGCCGGCAAGTTTCACTTGCCGGCCTTTTTTGTGCCAAGAGGCTTTCTGCTGGGGCCGCCTTGTGTATCAGGATGCAGCGTAGAATTTCCGTTTCAGGTAGAAGGACACGTGGACTAGGCCAATGAGAGCCGGGACTTCGATTAACGGTCCGACGACTGCCGCGAATGCGACCCCAGAATCCAGTCCGAAAACTGCAATGGCGACGGCAATTGCCAACTCAAAATTATTTCCAGCTGAAGTGAAGGCTACGCTGGCGGTGCGCGGGTAGTCGGAGCCGAGCTTGGCAGCCATCAAAAAGCTGACGAGGAACATTACCGCAAAATAGATGACCAGAGGGATCGCGATTCTCAGGACATCGAGTGGCAGTCTGACGATTGCGTCTCCCTTGTATGTGAACATCACGACAATGGTGAAAAGCAGAGCGATAAGGGTGAGAGGTGAGATTTTCGGAATGAAGACCTGCTCATACCATTCCTCGCCTTTGGTTTTCACCAGCAGCACTCGACTGGCGATACCCAAGGCAAACGGGATGCCCAAATAGATGAGGACGCTGTGGAATATGTCTCCCATTGAGACTGGGACAACGATGCCTTCCAGTCCTACGAAGGGAGGCAGTATTGTGAGAAAAAACCAGGCATAGGCGCTGTAGAATAGGATCTGAGCGATGCTATTGAGGGCAACCAAGCCTGCAGCGTATTCACTGCTACCTTTTGCGAGATCGTTCCATACCAATACCATGGCAATGCAGCGGGCGATGCCCACGAGGATCAACCCAACCATGTAGTCCGGCTGGTCATGGAGAAATACAACAGCGAGAATCCACATGAGAACCGGGCCGATGAGCCAGTTCTGGACCAGAGAGAGACTAAGGATTCGGGTGTTTGCAAATACCTTAGGGAGCTCGCTGTAGCGCACCTTCGCGAGTGGAGGGTACATCATTACGATCAATCCGATGGCCAGTGGAATGTTTGTGGCCCCGATTGTCATCGGAGCAAAAAACGCCGCCGCGTCCCGGATTACGAAATTTCCAATCAGGACGCCGAGGCCCATTGCCACGAAGATCCAGACCGTGAGATAGCGGTCCGTGAAGGACATATTTTTGGAGATGGTGTCGGACATGGGGAGTTAGGAGTAGGAGGCTGAAGAAGTAATTAGTTTGCGGAGCAGCTATCGGAGGATGTCTCAGCGAGTCTTACCGGACCCTGACAGCAGCTGTTTTCACGGTCAGCGAGGCGGTCCTGACGTTTTTTCAGGTCACTTCCGTGGTCGAGCTCATCCGGCAAGGAGGATATGATTTCTGAAAGGAGTGGGAGATAATCCGTATGGATACGGAAATAAGTCCATTTTCCACAACGTTCGCTCTCCAGAAGGCCTGCTTTCCGGATAATCTGGACGTGGCTGGAAACCGATGACTGTGGCATGCTCATAATGTCTGCAAGTTCGCAGACACAGAGGGCGCAATCCTTTACCAGGTGAACAATGCGCCAGCGTGTTTCGTCTGCCAAGGCGCGGAAAAATATTGTGGGATTGTCCATAAGAGTAATTACATAACGTAGTTATTCGTTATGTCTAGGAATCTTTCCCGGTCTTTCGTTTCCGGTGCCTTCAAATGGTGCTTTTTTCTTGGAAATGACCTTGAGAAGCTATCTTGGGTCATGCGTGAAGTGGCGGACATTGAAACGATTGCCTTCGGCGGAGGATGTCATTGGTGTACCGAGGCGGTATTCCAGCAGCTGCGGGGTGTGCGGGAGGTGGAGCAAGGCTGGGTTGGCTCCGAGGGAGAGGCATCTGGGCTTTCCGAGGGAGTAATTGTTCATTTCCACACACAGGAGATTTCTCTGAAAGACCTTCTACTTGTACATCTGCACACGCATTCCAGTGGTGCGGAGCATTCGATGCGGGGTAAATACCGGAGTGCTGTGTATGTGTTTGATAACGCGCAGAAGAAAGCCTGCGAACTTTTACTCAAGGAGCTGAAGCGGGATTTCCCCCGGAAGATAGTTACCCGGATTCTGCCATATCACAGGTTCGAGCCATCTCCTGAAAGAATTAGAAATTACTACGCGAAGGATCCCGATAAACCGTTTTGCAGGACCTACATCGATCCTAAGTTCAAGAAGTTGCTGAAGCTTTTTCCTGAATTGTTGAAGGAGGGGCCGCAATGATGTTGCCGTAGCGATGGGTGGTCTGGCTGATTGCCTGTTCCTTAAGCCAGTACATCAGTTCGATCCGACCGTTGGCGAGGACAGGATGATTGACGATGTTGAAATGCCGGGAATTTGCAGCTTCCCAGACTTCTGTGGCGGCTTCGCCAGGGATGCGAACGATATCGAGTAGCTCTTCCTGCGCAGCGAGGCGCTGGGAAAGTTCGCCGGAGGTTTCGATCACTGTTTTGAAGCCGGTGGCCTGTGCAAGGGGGGAAGCCTCCGGAAGGCTGATCTCCAGTGGGACCTTGGTGATGGTGGCGGCGAGAGCTGCGCAGGCGATGGTTGCCGAATCTGATGCATTTCCGATACGAAGCAGGATGCCTTTGGCATACGGACGATATCGGAAGTGGTTTGTTTCTCCGATGAGGCCCGTCGGATCGTGCTCCTTGGAAAATTCATTTTCCCAGTGTTTTGCATAGCTGGCTGCGGCCGCTTCGATGGTGGATAGGGTTTCCGCATCGGTGATATGATTGCGC
Organism: Luteolibacter sp. AS25; assembly: GCF_046736275.1. GTDB lineage: Bacteria > Verrucomicrobiota > Verrucomicrobiia > Verrucomicrobiales > Akkermansiaceae > Luteolibacter. The sequence goes on along the minus strand of NZ_CP151837.1, from coordinate 3,160,054 downwards.
AGGGACTGCATAAGTTTCTCTGTTTTACCGTCGAGCCCAGTGGAGGCGGAGGGTAGACTGGTTTGCTTCCAGTTGCAGAGGGTGAGCACATAGTTCGGGCCGCCTGCTTTAGTGCCAGGGCCGAAGACGGAATTTTTCCAGCCGCCGAAGGGCTGGCGGTTCACAATAGCTCCGGTGATACTGCGGTTGATATAGGCGTTGCCTACTTCGACTTTCTCGCGCCAGATTGAAATTTCCCGTGTATCGAGGGAATGGATCCCGCCGGTGAGACCAAGTGTGGAGTCGTTCTGGATTTCCATGGCGTGCTCGAAGGAATCCGCGCGTATCACGCCCATGATCGGGCCGAAGCATTCGTTGCGGTGATACCAGGAACCGGGTTTCACGCCGATGCGGATACCCGGAGACCAGAGGGAGGGGTTTCCATCGACGATCTTCGGTTCCAGAAGCCATTCTTCGCCTGGATCAAGCGTGCTTAGGCCGCGGGCCAGGGCTCCTTGTGGCTCTTCGACAACAGGTGTGACGGTGGAAGCCGGGTCCCAGGCTGAGCCTACTTTCAGTGATTCCGTGGCGTCCTTGAGCTGCTGCATGAAAAGCGGATGATCGTATACACTGGCTTCCACAATCAGGAGGGAGGCGGCGGAGCATTTCTGGCCGTTGTTTCCGAAGGCGGCTTTGATTGCGTCTTTTACTGCGAGATCGAGATCTGCTGCTGCGGTAATGATCAGGGAATTTTTCCCTGAGGTTTCAGCGAAAAGTTTGATCTCCGGTTTCCAATCCTGGAATAGACGGCCGGTTTCGTAGGCACCTGTCAGGATAACTCCGTTGGTCTTGCTGCTGGTGATGAGGTGCCTTCCGATTTCGTTATCTGGAGCTGGGACGAACTGGAGAACGTCTTTTGGAATGCCTGCTTCCCACAGTATTTTCGCGAGGTGCCAGCCGCAGAGGGTGGCCTGGGGGGCTGGCTTGAGGATGACGGTGTTGCCGGCCATCAAGGCAGCAAGCACTCCGCCACAAGGGATGGCGAAGGGGAAATTCCACGGTGGGGCTATGACCACGCAGCCGAGTGGCCGGTGGGTGACATCCGGATGTTCTTCGAGGAAATCGAAACCCCGGGCATAGTAGGTGGCGAAATCGATTGCTTCAGAAATTTCCGGATCCGCCTCGACGATGGATTTTCCGCCATCGAGAGTCATGATGGCGAGGAGCTCGCCCCGTTTGCTGGCAATAAGATCCCCGCAGCTATCGAGCAGGGCCTTGCGGGCTGGAATTGATCTAGAGCTCCACTCCGGGAGGGCGCGGTGGGCTACTTCGAGAGCGCGATCCACATCTTCCATTTTGGCCAATGCATAGCGGTATGCGACAACGCCGGGGCGGGATGGATCGTGGCCGGTGCCGCTGAGGTCGTAATAATTTTCCTCCCCATCTATAACCAAGGGGATTTCCTCGGGCGGTGCGGAGAGGCGCTCTTCGCGGAGTTGATTGATCCACTTTCGGTTTGCAGAAGAGGTCCAATCGGTATCGGGTTCGTTGGAAAATTTCTGGCCGGACTGGCAATGTGATTTGCGATTGGATTCCTGTGAGCGGTCTTGATCACGGTAAGGAGTATCGCGGACGGAATCCTTTTCGCGGACTGCCTTAAGGAAGCGGTCACGTTGATCGTTCCATGAGCTGGAACCGACCTCCAGGGTGAAGAGATCTCGGAGGAAATTGTCTTCCGAGGTATTTTCATCGAGCCTGCGGACGAGGTAGGCGATGGCGGAGTGGAAATCCTGACGATGAACGATGGGAGCGTAGAGGAGCATGCCGCCGGATGCGTCCTGGACGGATTTTGCCTGATGGTTGGCCATGCCTTCCAGCATCTCGAACTCCACTTGTTTCTCTACGCCGTTCCGGGCACGGAGGACCAAAGCATAAGCGATATCGAAGAGATTGTGAGAGGCAATGCCGATGCGGACAGCGGCTGCATTTTCCGGACGGGTGCCGAACTCGACCATGCGCTTGAAGTTTGCGTCGACATCTGATTTGCAGCGGTATGGAGCTATTTCCCAATCGTGGATTTCAGCATCGACGCCTTCCATGGCTAGGTTGGCTCCTTTAACGAGGCGGATTTTTATGCCGGCGCCTCCTTTTGAAATTCTGTTTTGTGCCCAAGCGGTGAGATCCTTCTGAACCTGCCAGGAATCCGGGAGATATCCCTGAAGGACGATGCCTGCCTCCAGGTTTTTGAATTCCTCTTCTTCGAGAGTGCGCTGGAATGCTTCCGTGGTGAGTTGGAGATCGCGATATTCCTCCATGTCGAGGTTTACGAATTTCGGGCGTTTTTTGCCGTTTTCGTCTACGTAGGCGTTGCTGATGGCCTCGCGGTAAAGTTTCCGCAGGCAGTGCTGGATATGGGTGATGGTATCTTCGAAAGCCAGAAGGTTGAGTTGCGAGAAGATATTGGAGATCTTGACTGAAATATAGGTGGCGTTGGGGTTCCGCAGGAGTTCCAGGTTGCCTTCCAGACGGTGGGCGGCTTCCGCTTCGCCGAGAATGGCTTCTCCGAGCAGGTTGATGTTTACCCGCTGGCCTTGGGAGGTGCGCTTCTGCAGGTGTTTGTTGAGCTTTTCGGTTTTCGCGGGAAGGATGACATCCGAACTTTCCTGCCTCATTTTCTCGGTGACCAAAGGAATGACGAGGTCCGGGAAAATGGCGGAGGCCGCCGCTCCGGCTTTCATGGCAATTTTTTCGTAACCCTTGAGGTATTTCGGGATGCCGTATTCCTCGACAAGGTGCCGGAACTGGCTGGCGCACCTTTCCGGTGAGGTGGCGCGGAAGACCTGATCCGCCAGATTGAGGGTGAGAGCCTTGCCCACTTCATCATCGATCATTCCGCCGATTTTCGCGGCGTTACCCCTTTCCTTGGATGTTTCGTGCTTTTTTGCTTCGGTGAGTAGGGTGGCGGCGAGTTCGACGGAAAAATTAGCGAGTTCCTGATCGCTTAGGTTACGGAGGTTTTCTTGGGAAAGGCGATCGGAGTAGGAGCTATTGTTCATGCGAAGAGAAAATCTGAGAGGTGGTGGATATATTACCTCAGAGTGAGTGTGATGGTTTGCAACCCGCTATTTCCTATGGATGGATGCGCCCGGGGTTGTCGCCTGTTGTGTTCAGCGTCGATAAATGTGTGTAGTTCGCTTTCCCCGAAGTATCGAGAGTAGTCATAAGAAAGTTTCTAACAGTATAGGTTATCCTATTTCTAGGTATTCTCGAGGCGCTCCAGCAGTTGGAGGCGGGTGATCTGTGCGATCCCGCCATGTTATATACCAAGATCGACTTTATATTGGCCGTCGACGCTGACGAGGCGCAGGCAATCGAAGCCTTTGAAATGCTGAAGAAGCTGGGCGTCCGAAACTACTCACCCGAATTTACTGAACAGAGTAAAGAGTGTTTGAAAGTGATCCGGGGCTTCCCGCTCAAAGATTTGCAGAAGGCTACGGAGGAGATGCTGGATTATTAACCGAGTGCGTTTCTCGGAGGTGATCCTCTTCCGCAGTTTGGCTTACAGTTGAGAAGATTCCAAAAACTGTGGAACCTTTGTGGAACCTTTGTGGAACCTTTGTGGAACCTTTGTGGAACCTTTGTGGAACCTTTGTGGAACCTTTGTGGAACCTTTGTGGAACCTTTGTGGAACCTTTGTGGAACCTTTGTGGAACCTTTGTGGAACCTTTGTGGAACCTTTGTGGAACCTTTGTGGAACCTTTGTGGAACCTTTGTGGAACCTTTGTGGAACCTTTGTGGAACCTTTGTGGAACCTTTGTGGAACCTTTGTGGAACCTTTGTGGAACCTTTGTGGAACCTTTGTGGAACTAGCTTCGACTACCTGAAATCAAGCCAGTTTCCTAGATGATTCGCGTGAATTATCCGATTAATTCGGCGTAAGCTTCCGGTGTTAGGAGATTGGCGACCTGTTCTGGTTTTGAGAGCTTGATTTTGAAAATCCACCCGTTTTCGTATGGGGCGGTGTTGACGAGCGAGGGGTCGCCCTCAACGTCGTTGTTGACCTCAATGATCTCTCCTGAGAGCGGGGTGTAGATATCGGAAGCGGCTTTTACTGATTCCACGACTGCTGTGGGATCGCTGGCATCAACTGTTCTTCCGATTTCCGGGAGCTCCACGAAAACGACGTCTGTAAGCTCTGCCTGGGCGTGATCCGAGATGCCGATGGTGGCAATGTCATCTTCGATACGTGCCCATTCATGTGATGATTGGAACAAAAGGTCGGACGGGATTTCTGAGGCGCTCATGGTTTAGATTTCTGGTCTATTTGGAAGGTTTTAGGAAGGGTTTTTTGACGGTAATGGCGTTGAAACGGCGGCCACGGATATTGATCTGGATGGTGGTGCCTATTTTCGCGTAAGCCCGCGGCAGGTAGGCCATGGCGATGCCGGTTTTAAGGGTGGGGGAGAGGACGCCGCTGGAGAGTTCCCCGATGGTATTTCCCTCGATATCGAGAACGGTATAGTGCGGGCGTGGCGGAGGACCCTTATCGATCATTTTGATGGCGGTGAGCTTCTCGGTGGGTCCTTTTTCCTTCTGAACGCGGAGGGTTTCGTGGCCGATGAATTCGGTTTTTTCCAAATCACAGAAGAAACCAAGACCTGCCTCTATGGGTGTGCGGTCCGGTGAGAGATCGTTGCCGTTGAGCGGGTAGCACATTTCCAGGCGGAGTGTATCGCGTGCGCCGAGGCCGCAGGGGATTGCTCCAGCGGAGATAAATGACTCGAAGTAAATAGGGCCCACTTTTGAAGGGCAGAAAAATTCGAAGCCGTTTTCCCCGGTGTAGCCGGTGCGGCAGATAATTTCCCCGGCGGCTGTTTTGAGGATCCCGTTCCGCGGCGGAAGCGTTTCAGAGGGGAAGAGTTTATGGAAAATTTCTTCTGAGTCGGGGCCTTGGATGGCGAGTCCCGCCCAGTCGTCGGATTCGTTGCGGAGGGTGATGTCTTCCGGGAGGTGCTCCTGCATCCATGCGACGTCTTCCGGAATCATGGATGCGTTGATGACGAGGAGTGTCTCACCTTCCGAGATACGGTAGGCGATGAGATCATCGATGACGCCACCGCTTTCGTTGAGCATCATGGTATACTGGCCTTGGCCGACTGTGAGTTTGCCGAGGTTGTTGGTGAGCAGTTTATTGAGCCATTCGATGTGGTTTTCACCACTTACAAACACCTGACCCATGTGGGAGATATCGAAGACTCCGGCGCTCCCGCGGACAGCTGCGTGCTCGCTGAGGATGGAGGTGTATTGCACGGGCATGGACCAGCCACCGAAGGGGATGAGTCTGGCGCCAAGAGCCAGGTGGGCAGCTTCGAGCGGTGAATGAAGGATGGTATCTGACACAGAAACAGGGTGTGCAGGGTGGCGGAAGGCACAAGTGGAAAATTCAGGTGGGAGCGTGCTTATCAAGGGTCTGTGAAGGTTTTGGCCGGTGATTCTGTGTTTTGCGTCCGGCATTCGCTTGTCATGCCCTGCGGGGTGATAAAGAGTCTGCGCGATGCAATTTTTGGATAAATGGGAGCGGAAACTCGGGTGGATGTCTTTTCCGGGGCTTCTGCGTTACTATGCTCTGTTTCATGTTTTGGTTTTCCTTCTCCAGTATATCAATCCTGGGATTGAGCGTCTGCTGGAGTTTGATAGGAGCAAGATCATGGCGGGTGAGGTGTGGAGGCTTGTCACATTTATTTTCGCCACGGATCGATTTGGCGGGCCGGGGGCTTTCGCGATGTTGTTCCTGTTTTTTATGGTGATGATCGCGTTCATGATCAGCGATGCGCTGGAGCAGGCGTGGGGAGTTTTCCGCAGTTCACTATTCTTCTATGCGGGTTATCTAGGGTTGCTGGTTGCGAATGTGATTTACCCGCAAACCCTGCCCGGTAGTGGATTCTTCATTTATCTGTCCGCGTTTTTCGTATTTTGCACATTGTTCCCGAAGTATGAGTTTCTCATGTTTTTCGTGATTCCGGTTCAGGTGCGCTGGTTGGGTATGTTTCTGGCTGGTATGCTGGTGCTAGGTGTAATTGGCTCCCCGTTATATCTAGGTTTCCTGTTTCTGGGCTTCGCCAATTATATTTTCTGGGCAGGTATTCCGGCACTTAGGGGAAGGGCGCAGCTGGCCGAGTCTGCGGCGCGGCGGAAAAAATTCGACAAGTCCAAACCAAGTGCGGAAGTGGCATTCCACAAATGCGCAACCTGTTCCAGGACAGAGATTTCCGACCCGGGACTGGATTTCCGAATGGCGGTGGATGGTAACGAATACTGCGAGGAGCATCTCCCCGAGGGATGATTTTTCTTTTCCCTCCAGCGATCATGTTCAAGATATGTGGTCATGAAGGGATATATATGGATGGCTATTCTGGCGTTACTCGTTGCGGGTAGTTGGTATAAGTTTAACGAGGCTGGGAAAGAGGCGACCCAGCTTGAGCAGAAGATCGATGAACTATACAATGAGGGAGTGCCTGATGAAGAGATCGCCGAGCTAAAGGTGGAACTTAACTCCAAGGAGGGGCCGAGAATTTTTTCGGGAATTCTCCTGACTTTCATGAGTGCTGGCTTGGCCGGAATCCTTTTCGCCACGGTAATTCTCCCAATGTTGGCGGAGAAGGTAACGCATGCGGTTTATGACAGTGGTGAGGAGGTCGAGCCGGATCCGTTTCATGAGGCGAGGGTGTTCATGGCGCAGGGGGAATGGGATTTGGCGATACAATCGTTCAGGAAGGTGGCGGAGCAGGATCCTACGAGTAGAATGCCGTGGGTGGAGATTTCGAAGATCTACCGGGTGAACAAAGAAGATCCGCAGGCTGCCGCGGCGACGTTGCAGGCGGCGCTCGAAGGTCAAGAATGGGAGGTGGACGATGCTACATTCCTTATGTTCCGACTGGCTGAGGTCTATGATGAAGACCTCCAGCAGCGCGACTTCGCGGCACAGATCCTGAGTCAGGTGTCAGAGCTGTTTCCTGAAACGAGGCATTCGGCAAATGCCCGTAGCAAGTTGCAGGAGTGGGGGATGGCGTAAGCCTTTGTTGCTGAGCTTATGAGGCCTTTGTGGATGGCAAGGCCTCTGTTTCTGCTGGCAGTAGCGGGAGTTTTTCTTCTGGCGCTTCGCGATTTGTGGGCGCCGGGGTTATGGCTGGCTTTTCCGATCATAGCATGGTGTGGGTGGCTTGCGGGTAAGTGGCGGGTCTGCTTGATCCTGATGGCGTTTGGCGCGCTGGTGATTGGCAGGATTGCATTTGAAGATGCGCGGCAGATTGCCGACGAGGAGAGTTTTGCTGAACTCGGTAGTGCTTACGTGGAGGCGCGGCTACTGGAGGATGGAAAAGGAGATGAGGGTTTTTGGAGTGGTATTGTCCGGTTGCACGGAGAGGACTATGACGGTGCGAAGGTTCTATGGAGCGGAGTGGGTGAAGCTCCTTCCGAGGGGACGGAACTTTCCGCATGGGGCGTTTTTTCTGGATTTGAGCCTGCGAGGAATCCGGGAGAGCTGGAACGGGCTGAATTTCTGAGACCTAAGGAGGTGGTGGCGATTTTCCAAGCAAGTGAGATGAGGTCGCAGCAATGGATGGGGCCGGTTAGTGGATTGCTTGCGGGGATAAAAGCGGATTTTCGGGAAGGAATTGTAGCAGGCCTGGATCAGGAAGGGGAGGCCGCGCAGGTGATCCGCGCAGTGGTAATGGGAGAGCGATCCGATGCCTCGTTGGAGCTTATCCGTCATTTTCGCGAAAGCGGGACTTTGCATGTTTTTACGGTCAGCGGGATGCATGTGCTGATGGTTGGCTCGATGATCTGGCTGATTCTGAAATGGTCGGGTCTACGCAGGAATCGGGCGATACCGGTGATTATCGCGGCTATGTTTTTCTATACCTGGTTGACGGGAAACGGGCCGGCGGCAACGCGGGCCGCCTGGATGGGTAGTGTGTTTCTCGGGGCGTTTCTATTGAAGCGCAGGAGCGATTTGTTGAACTCGCTGGGGGCGGTGTTAATTGTAAATCTGCTGCTGAATCCACAGATAATTCGAATGCCGGGTGTGCAGCTTTCCTATGGAGTGGTGGGTTCGATCGGCTTGGCAGGAGGGTATGCGGGAAGGCTGTTTTCCTGGATCTCGCGAAAGGAAATGTTTTTGCCGGACAGCGAAATGGGCTGGTGGGCACGGCAGTGGTACAGTTTCCGCAGAAAGCTGGTGGATGCGCTAGCTGTCTCGACTGCGGCGTGGGCAGGGTCTTTGTTTCTGACCGCATTTCACTTCGGGGTTGTGACTCCGATTTCGCTAGTGGCTACGGTGGTTCTAGGGTTGCAGGTGTATTTTGTGTTGGGGATTGCGATGATCTCCTCGGTTTTATTTCCTATTTCGCGGACAGGTTCGGTAGGGCTGAACCGGATGAATTCACTGATGGCTGCCAGCTGTTCTGCATCGGCGCGGTTCTTTTCGGAGCTTCCCGGAGCGTGGATGCAGGTGGGACGTGCCGATGAGGAGGAATTGATAGTCTACGATCTGGACTACGGCGCGGGGGCTGCATGTTTTGTCTCCTCCGGCGGTGGCGCTGTGATGATCGATTCCGGAGGGAAGTATGATTTGAAAGCGGTGGTGGCTTCTTCTTTGAGAAATTTGCGGATTAGTCCGGATTCGGTGATCTTTACCCACGAGGACGCGGGGCATGTGGCGGGTTCTGAGCTGATGAATCAGATGTTCCGGATCAAACAGGTGGCATTGGTTGAGCCGGATGGCGGAACATCGCTTTTGGGAAGCTGGAAGGATAGTGCAGTAGGCAGTATGAAAGATGTGGAACCGGCGGCCGGGGATGTGTTGGACCTGGGAGGTGGTGTACGGGCGGAGGTAGTTTTATCACCGCTGGATCAAAACCGGGGATCTGTGGCGGATGACCGGGTTCTGGTAATGATGATCCACTGGGATGACTGGAAGGTGCTGTGGATGGGAGATGCCGGGCGATTGAGCGAGGAGGCGCTGTTGGCCAGCGGGGTGGATTTATCTGCTGATCTGATCGTGGCAGGCATGCATGAGTCAGATCTGAGTCTGACCAAGCCATTTTTGAAGAAGGTGAATCCTGCGGCAATACTTGTAGCGCGGGGTGGCGGAAGCGTGATGGATGCATTCCGAATTCAACAGATCAGGAAATGGCAGAAGGCTGATTTCGTGGTGGTCGACCAATCGAAAGCAGGCGGTGTAACCATTTCCGTAGAAAATGGGAAGATGGTTCTAGATGGCTTTCTGGATAAATCCAGGATGGCGCTGAAGAAGCGTTAGCTGGATTTTTTGCAACGGATACGGTGCATGGATTTTCCTTCCGCTTCCCATTGGTTTTGGAAATCTGTCTTGGGGTAGAAAAATGAATCGTCCTCCCAGGGAAGGATTTCAAAGAGGCCGGAGGCATGAATATTTTCACAGGCGTATTCGAAATATTCCTCGTGATCAGTCATGAAGAGGAATTCTCCACCAGGCTCCAGGGCGGCTTTGACCGATTGCAGAAAGGGGATCTGCACGAGGCGGCGACGGTGGTGTTTTGCCTTTGGCCAAGGATCGGGGCAAAGGAGATGGATGCGCGAGACGCTCGCGGCAGGAAGCATCCATTCCACGACGTATTTGCTGTCGAGTCGGAGAATTTTCGCGTTGTCCAGTTCCGCGCGTTTGATGCGCTTTGCGACTTTTTTGCAGCGGCCGAGCAATCTTTCTACCCCGATGAAGTCACGGTCCGGGTGGTGGGCGGCTAGATTGATGAGGAATGAGCCGTCTCCGCAACCGAGATCGAACTCAAGTGCGCGATCTCCTTTTTTGATTTCCGAGAGGTCGAACCGCTGGAAGTAGTGGGCGGGGACGAGCTCTTTGTCTGAAATCGGAGGTCTTGGGAGCGTGTTCATGTGTTTAATCTCAGTGGAGTCTGGGACTCAGTCTTTTTCTCCGAGAATGATGGATACTGTGGGCTCGGTTGCGAAGATCTTTTTAGCCACTGCTTTTACTGTCTCCGGGGTGATGGATTTATAAATTTCCGGAAGGAGCAGGTGGCTGTCAGCGGGCTTCCCGAATAGGATATCGAGGGCTGCGTGGCGGGCGTTGGAGGAGGGCGACTGCTGCCTGAGGGCGGTGCCGCTGAGGACGGTGGAGCGAACTCGCTCGAAGGTGTCTTCGGGGATGCCTTCGGTGGCGATTTTCTGGATTTCCTTCTTAAGCTCTGTCGTTGCTAGCTCGATCTGATCGGGCGAAGTGGCGAGGTAGAAGGTGAAGGTGCCCTTGTCATAGCCGAGGAATTGGGTAGCACCCACGCGGTAGGCGAGGCCGAGTTCTTCGCGGATGCGGCCGAAAAGTGGGCCGGCCATGTCCGAGGAGTGCTCGTTGATGAAGGAGAGGGCGTGGCGCTCATCATCGTGAATTCCCGCACCCGGGTAGGAGATCGCCAGGACTGCCTGCTTTTTGGGAAGGGTGGTGGAGATGGTTTTCCCTATGTTTAGAATGGAGGCAGGTGGGGTCCATTGGGTGCCTTCCGCGAGATCTGCGAGGTGAGTTTCGAGAAGGTGGATGATGGTTTCAGGGTTGAAATCCCCTGCAATGGCGAGGGTAAGGTTTGCGGCATTGAAATGGAGGGAGTGGTGGGCGGCGAGGTCCAGGCGGTGGAGTTTTGTGAGTGAATCCACGGTGCCGAGTGAGTCGAGGCCGTAGCCTTGGCCACTGAAGTGACTGCTGCGGGCCTGTGCGAAGCAGCAGTGGAGTGGGTCCGTTATTGCTTCTTCGAGAGCGGCGAGCTGGGAGGCTTTTTCGCGTTCGATGGCTTCTGTGGGGAAGATGGGGTTTTTAATGACGTCCGCGAAGATTTCGAGGATTGGCTGGCTATCGATGGAGAGGCCGGAGGCCTGAACGAGCATGGCATTGTTGCCAGTGCCAGCGGAGATTGATGCGCCGAGAGTCTCCAGTGTGATGGAAATTTCATCTGCGGTGCGTGATGTGGTGCCTTTCGGCAGCACGGAACCGAATAGTTGGTTCAATCCATTGTTTTCCGGAGTTTCCGAGAGAAGGCCGGCACGGGCGGTGGCCTGAAAATGAATTAGCGGGACGCGGTGGTCCGGGAGGAGGGCTACGCGGAGGCCGTTGCTGAGTGTGTGCGTGGAAATTTTTTGCGCTGCTGCTGCTGCTTTTTTCTCTGCGACGATTGGGACGAAGTTTTCGGGATCGAGGGAGGTGAAGGTAAGTCGGTTTTCCGAGAGCTTCATGGCGACGCGGCGGATATCTGCTGCGGTTACCGAGTTGATCTCGGCAAGGTAGCTGCGGGTGAAGTTTAGATCGCGTGCTTCATGCCAGTTCGAGGCGAGGTCCGAGGCGCGGCCGGAGGCGGTGACGAGTGAGCGGAACTGGCTGGCGGCGGTCTGACGCTTGGCCTTTGCGAGCTCGTCTTCGAGTGGGCTGGCGGCGAGTTCGTTGATTTCGGCAAGGATGGCTGCCTTTAGTTCATCGCGTTTCTCCGGTTGGGTTTCCGCGGAGACGGCGAAGATGCCTTGTTCTCCGGGTCCGATCCAGGTCCAGGCGGAGATTTCGAGAGCCAGCTGGCGTTGATCGCGGAGTGTGCGGTGGAGGCGGGATGCTTTGCCGCGGCCGAGAATGGCGGCGAGGAGATCAAAAGCGGGTGCATCCGGGTGATCGATGGCTGGAGCTTTCCAGGATAGGCAGAGACGGCTGGTTGGGATTTCGAAGGTATCGAAGCGTTCTCGGGGGCCGATCTGTGGAGGGTCTACCTGAATGTGAGGTTCCGGGCCGGAGACGATTTTGCAGTCAGCGGTGAGGCTGGTGACGAGTGCGCGTGCCTCGTCTGCATCGAAATCGCCGGAAATGACGATGTGGGTGCGGTCCGGGGTATAGCGGGTGCGGTGGTATTCCGTGAGATCCGTATAGGCTATTTCATCAAACAGATGGCGGTGGCCAATGACGGGGTGGCGACGTGCGTCCACGGCGTAGGTGGTGGAGAGGAGAAGGCGGATGGCAGCGTTGTCCGGATCATCGAGGCCCATGTCGATCTCGCGGCGGATCACGTCTTTTTCGCCCTCGAACTCCGACTCGGGGATGAGCGGGAAGAAAACGAGGCCGGTGAGGCATTTCAGGAATGTTTCAAGTGAGTGTGAGGGCCCATCGATGTAATAGACGGTGCGCTCGAAAGTGGTATAGGCGTTCCAGTGCCCGCCTCCTGCCTGGACGGCTTGGGCGAGGCCATCGGACGAGTAGTCCCGGGTGCCCTTGAATACCATGTGCTCAAGGAAATGGGAGAGGCCGGTGCCTAGTTTTTTATCTTCGTGGATGCTTCCGGTGGCAACCCATGCCTGGACACTGATGACAGGCGCGGAGGCGTCTGGATCAAGGATAAGGGTGAGGCCGTTGGGGAGGGTGTGTCGGGTAGCGTGAGTGAGAGGGTATTCCATGAAGTTCCTGCTTGGATGTAGGATGGATGCAGCATAAATCCGTGCTATGCAACGATGGATCTTATGGGCCGCACTGGCGGTGGTGGGGCTGGCTCTGATTGGCGGCGGCGGTCTCTATGGATATCGTGAGTTTTCGCAGGGGAAACCAGCCAATATCTGGGTGCCGATTCCTTTGAACCTAGAGACCCCGTTGGATGAGCAGGAGAACATTGCGTCCAAAATTGATACCGAATTGAGAAAGGACGAAATTCTGAAAAAGGTCATTTCTGATCTTGGTCTTGTCGGGAAATTCGGTGTATCCGGCGAGGATGCGGCTTTGGTAGAACTGAAGAAGCGGCTCTTCGTGGAAGTAGGTTTGACTGAAACCCATGTAGGGCCGATGCCATCGATCAATGTGGGAATGAAGGGCACCCGCAGGGAGGCGGAGCTATCCACTGAGATGACCGAAAGAGTGGCGAAAGATGTTTTCCGAATGATTGGGATCGATCCGGAAACGGGTAGGCCGTTTGGTCAGTAGTTTGGCACTATTTTTTCGGCAGTGGGTCTCGATCGGTTTCTACTCCCAGGAGGATACTAGAAGGAGGTGGCTATGCTTGGTTCGCTAGCTTCCACGACATTCAGAAGGTGGTTGGCCACGGCCTCCATGTGGTTGTTGAGATCAACGAAGATCATCTCAGTTTGCACGGTGGAGCCGTTCTGCATACGCTGGGAGGCGGCTTTGTTGTTCTTTTTGCGCAGGCGGTCCACTCGATCCTCGATCGCATTTGCCCGTTCCAAGGTGGTGGGATCCGGATTGTGGAGAGAGTTCCGTGTTACAATAAGGAGCATCCGGACCTCGGAGCCACTTGCTGAAAGATCCTTGTGCTGGATCTCAGTGAAATCACGGCCTTTTTCGTATTTCCGCTGAACTACCTTCACCATTCGGTAAATTCTATCGGTGGCTTCCTCCAGCTCGGCGGCAATCCGGAGCAGGGAGGTGATGTGGGCGGCATTTCCTGAACCGATCTCGTGGGTCGAGCACTGGATCAGGTAAGAAGTGATGTCATGGAGCATTTCATCACAAACATCTTCCATATTCTTGAGCTCGGCCACACGCTCAGAGAGGTCTTCGTGCGGTCTGCCAAAAACGTCCATCATGCCATCAAACATCTCCGAGGTCAGATCTGCCATCCGTTTTACGGCGATATCGGCTTCCGCAAGGCTAAGCTCGCCGATGTCGACCAGTGAACTGCCGATGTAGCGGAGCTTGGTTTTGGAGTCTTTCTCATCGTCTTTCACCCACCAGGTTACGACACGCTCGATCTGGGGGATGAACCATACGAGAAGCAGGATATTCGCGAGATTGAATACGCTGTGGAAAATTGCTGTCGCGAAGGCGATTTCCGACTGGGAGAGGCCGGCATTGGCGCTACGGAGGCCGGGAGGGAGTTTTCCGGCAAGATCCCAGACTATGCTGGTGAACGGATAGAATAAGACGAGGCACCAGATCACACCTGTGACATTGAAGGTGAAGTGGGCTCGCGCAGCCCGTTTCGCATTTGTGGAGGCTCCGGTGGAGGCTAGCCAGGCAGTGACAGTTGTGCCGATGTTCTCGCCGAGAACGATGGCTGCGGAGCATCGGAAAACTCCCATGGGGTCTGTGGCCACATCGCCGAACCAGCCGTTCAGTGCACAGGTGATGGTGATCGCCATGGCTGCGGAAGATGACTGGACAAGCAGAGTGAGAACAATACCCGCCAGCATGAAGAAGATGACGGAACCGAAGCCGTGACCGCTTAGGAGGCGGATGATATTTTCGATTTGATGGGCCATCGCCGGATCAGTCTCCAGCATGCTTTTCAGATCAGGGACGGAGTCTTTCAGTAGGCCTAGACCCAGAAAAACAAGGCCGAAGCCGATGAGTGCTTCACCCCAGTTGCGCCCTTTGTTTTTCCCGGCGAAAAAGAGTGGCAGTCCTATCCCGATCATCGGTAAGGAGATTTTTGCGACGGAAAATTTCCCGATGAGGGCTACAATCCAGGCTGTGGTGGTGGTGCCGAGGTTTGCGCCCATGATGACCCCTGTTGCTTGGACGAGAGTCAGTAGTCCCGCATTTACGAAGGAGACCACAAGGACTGTGGATGCGGAAGAGGACTGGACCAGCGTGGTTGTGAAGAATCCGGTAATTACTCCGCGAAAGCGGGTGCTGGTCATACCCGCCAGGGCGGCGCGCATTTTGTCCCCGGCTACTTTCTGAACTCCCTCGGACATGATTTTCATGCCGTAGAGGAAGATCCCTAGGGATCCCAATACTGTTAGTAGACTAGCTGCGGTGGACCAAATTGAGAAGCTTGCGATAAACATCTGAGCCGCGCATTTGTCACCATACGAATGGATACTACGAGCAGAAAAACTTTTATATGTGTCAAAAACGTCACATTTAGTTGGGGTGGGAGTCTGCTAGATGGAAATAACGGACCGCCCTGAACTGCTGTCTGAACGCAAAAAAAGCCGACGCTCCGGTGAGGAGGTCGGCTTTGGGGAAATGAGCTATCGGCGGGTAATTATACTGTGCCGAAGATGGTTTTTCCGGAAGACAGAAGGTCCTCACAAGCGATCTTCATGCGGTCGCAGAGGCTTTGTTCGGCTTTCTTGAGGTAGGAGCGTGGATCGTAGGCTTTTTTGTTGCCGACTTCTCCGTCGATTTTGAGGACGCCTTCGATGTTCTCGCACATGTGTGTGACGATAGGGCGTGTGAAGGCGTATTGGGTATCGGTATCGATGTTCATCTTGATGACGCCGTAGTCGAGAGTTTCACGGAGATCGCTTTCGGATGTGCCGGAGCCGCCGTGGAAGACGAGGTCCATTTCTGCTTCCGGGCCGTGCTTGTCCATGACTGCTTTCTGGCCGTCCTTGAGGATGGTTGGCTTGAGTTTTACCGAGCCTGGTTTGTAGGCGCCGTGTACGTTGCCGAAGGTGGCTGCGAAGATGAAGCGGCCGAGTGGCTGGAGCGCTTCGTATACCTGCACCATATCGTCAGGGGTGGTGTAAAGTTTATCGATAGGAAGGCCGGAGGTATCGTGTCCGTCTTCCTCACCGCCGACGCAGCCGGCTTCAACCTCGAGGATGATGCCTAGTTCGGCGCATTCCTTGAGAAGGGCTTTGGAGATCTCGAGGTTTTCCTCAAGATCCACGACTGAGCCATCGAACATGTGTGATTGGAAAAGTGGACCTTTTCCTTCTGCGATACGCTTGCGGGAAGCTTCGAGGAGAGGCTTCAGGAAGCTGTCGACCTTGGCCGGGTGGCAGTGGTCGGTGTGGAGGCCGATGAGGATATCATATTTCTCGGCAAGAATGTGTGCGGCTTCCGCGAGGACGATTGCGCCGAAGGCGGCGTCCTTGAGGCTGGTGCCTGATGCGAACTCGCCACCACCGGTGGAAACCTGGATGATACCATCCGATTTCATCTCGGAGAAAGCTTTCAGGGCACCGTTGATGGTGGTGATGGAAGTGACGTTGATGGCCGGGTAGGCGTATCCGCCTTTCTGGGCGGCATCAATCATCGCGGCATATTGGGCTGGGGTAGCGATTGGCATGACAGGTTGTGATTAAAGCAGTAGGTATGCCTTCGCAAGTCCTAAGATTTTCTTCGTTTTTCTGTGTTTTTCTTGGATGTGCCTTTGTTTGTTTTTGGTTTGTCCGGTGGTGCATGTGTAACTGCCTGACAATGTGTGGGAATGAGTGGGCAGCAACTGTTGTTGCTTGCAATGGGTCTATCGGGTGGGTATGTCCTTGCGCCTCACGAAAGAGAAGGTCCCGTGGTCCAATGGATAGGACGATGGTCTCCGAAGCCGTAGTTCCAGGTTCGATTCCTGGCGGGACCATTTTTCTGCGATCCGGTAGATCCGGAAATCGATGAGCGGCGGGCTATGCGATGAGTTCCCTCACCAATGAGGGACCCTGATAAATGAAGGAGGTGTAGATCTGGACAAGTGAGGCGCCTGCCTGGAATTTGGCTTCGGCATCTGCTTTTGATGAGATTCCTCCCACTCCGATGATGGGAATTTTTCCGGAAAATTCGTTGGAGAATTTTCCGATGGTTTCGGTGGCTTTCTGGGTGACCGGTTTGCCGGAAAGGCCGCCTGCTTCGTTGGCATATGGGTGGCCTGCTACTTTCTCCCGGTCGAGGGTGGTGTTGGTGGCGATGAGCCCCTCGAGGCCGCCTTCGAGGAATGTTCGGGAAAGATTTTTGATTTCCTCGTCCGAAAGGTCGGGGGCGACTTTGAAGAGGATAGGAACGTGGCGACCGTGTTGGGTGGTAAGTTTTTCCTGGGATTTTTTGAGGGTTTCCAGGAGGCGGGCGGAGGAGTCGGCTGCCTGGAGATCGCGTAGGCCGGGTGTGTTGGGGGAGGAGAGATTTACGGCGATGTAGTCGGCTACCGGGTAGGCTTTTTCGAGACATGCGAGGTAGTCATCGGCGGCGTTTTCGTTGGGAGTGTCCTTATTTTTGCCGATGTTGAAGCCGATGGGGCCCTGGAAGGTGGTCGAGGTGCGGACGTTTGCTACGCCGATGTCGATCCCGGGATTGTTAAAGCCCATGCGGTTGATAATAGCTTCGTGAGGGATGAGGCGGAAGAGGCGGGGTTTCGGATTTCCATCCTGTGGGCGGGGCGTGATTGTTCCGATCTCGATGAAGCCGAAGCCGAGACGGCCGAGGGCGTCGATGGTGTTTCCTTCCTTATCGAGGCCAGCGGCGAGGCCGATGCGGTTGGGGAATTTCAGGCCCATGAGTTCGATGGGTTCCGACTTCGGGTATGTGGGGGAAAGGTGCTTCAGGATGCCGGATCTTTCCGAAATACGGAGGGCGGCCATGCTGGTGTGGTGGGCCTTTTCGGCATCGAGGGAGAACAGGAGTTTACGAGCGAAGGGATAGGCGGCGTGGATCACGGCGTTTTTTATGGGATAATGAACTTCGAACGTCCAACACGGAAGAACTGCGGGTGGAAAAAGTTCGGAGGCGCCGCCGACTTGTAGGCTCTAGCCTAAGATCTGGGTTGTGCTGGCGATGCCGAGGGTGATGCCGGCAAGAATTCCGATGGTGCAGGCGGGAATGACGGTCGCCCGGCTGCCGGGGAAGGTCAGCATTCCGAGGGTGAGGAGGAGTGTGAAGGTGTATAGAAAGAGTCCGGACACAAACCAGACCACCGGATATCGCACGAAGGGTAGGTGCTGGGGCGGTGGGTGAGGGTGTTCTCCTTGCACGCTGATATCTACCGATTTTAGGAGTGATTCAGATTGCTGGAGGAAGGCAACGGGGGTTTTGAATCGTGGATTGCGGATGAGCTTGAGTGAGCTGGCTATGCCGAATCGGTCGATGGCGAGGTAGGTTTCCTTTGGGCAGGATATGCTCTGGCGCGTGCCGGTTTCATCAATGACCTTGATCGAGAAGTTGGTCATTGTGTTGATGGTGCGGCCGCTGCTGTAGACGGAGGTGCCTTTGTCGGAATCAAAAATTTCGACTGTAACGGTTTCGGCCGGTAGCCAACCGGCGAGCGGTGGCCAAGCCCAGATGGTTCCGATGAAACTGCAGAGGGCGACGAGCAGTCCGCAGAGAATCACTACCCTGAGGTTGAGCTGCTTCAGCTTTGAGGTGTCGTTTTCCATGGTTTCATGGGCTGAAAAACAGCTGCGAATCTACTTCGACCGTGTGAAGGTATCGGCGATAAGCTGGTAGGTGGGGAGATTTTCCTTTTCCATTTGATCGAGGGATTTCTCCGGTTCGCCAACTACGCGGAAGAAGAAGAGGAGGGATTGAAGTTTATTTCCGTCCATGGTCATGAACTGGGTGGATCGGACCCGGAAATCACCTCTGGGGCTGAGTTGTTCGAAGCTCATGATTGCGGCGGGGGCGCCTCCTAGTTTGGTGGGTTCCGAGGAGATGAATGTGGCTTCGGCTGGAAGAATACTTTTGAGGTTTTCTTCCTGTAGTAGCCATTTTAGGTCGTTCTCGGTGGCGATTTGGCCAGAGGGTGCTTTGATTTCATTGAGCATGACATTGCAGATGATGGGGCCGGTGCCCGCCTGGCTCCTGAAGAGGCCGAGTGAATACTGGTCGTTTTGAGTCCATGGTCTCCAGCTCGCGGGAAAGGTAACCGAAAAGCCGGCTTTTGTGGCTTGGGGGGAACCTTTCGCCGGGAATCGCTGGCGGAAGCCTTGTTTCATTTCTGCCTCGGGATTTCCCGCGAAGTCCGGGTGGGTGGCGAGGAGTGTTCGTTTTACCTCTGCGTCCATGTTGCCACGGGCACGAGCCTCGATTTCCGAGATGAAGGTTGTGGCGGCTGCTTCGGTAAACTTCTGGGTGGAGACAGCTTCTGACATCATTTTCGCCATATTTTTCTCATAGGCGGTGTAGCCTTCCCCCAGTTCGTCTTCGATGGTGCTCCGGACTCCTGCGAAGCCTTTTGCGTAGGGGCTGGAATCGAAGGCAGCGGAGGCTTTCCCTGCCGATGGTGCGAGTTCGGGGATTTTTTCGATGATGGCTTCGAGTGACATATTTTGGCCGAGGACGAAGGCGTAGGCTTCGTTGAGGCGGGAGGGCCATGATACGTTCTGAGCGGTGGTGGCGGAGATGCCGAGGGAGAGGGTGAAAATGAGGGTGAGGAGTGGTTTCATGCTTATTCTGCGGTGGGGATCTTTTTGAAGGAGAAGCTGGCGATGATTTCGCCGGCGAAGCCTTTGAATGCGTGGAGGTCTTCGCGGGAGTTGATTTCGCTGCTCCGCTGGGCGTCGATGAAGGTCTCGATTAAGATGCCTTTGTCCGAGTTCGGGCGGGGGATCATTATGTATTGGCGGTAGATCGGGCGGCTGTTTGTCCGGGTGATTTCCGTGACGATGACGGCGGCGCGGGTGCCGTTGATGTTGGTCTCATAGCGATCCATGATCCGGCCGCCGACATCACGGGAGACTTGGGCATCCACAGCCTGTGTTTCGATCAACATGGTGACGAAGGGAAGAATGGGGAGTGTGTCCGCTGATACGGCGTGGGAGAGATTTGAGAAGCGGACGGACTCGATTAGTTTTCCTCCGGTACCAACATGGCCGTAGCCGAAAAGGTAGGGAGGGCGCTCCTTGCCCATAACTCCGGTTTTTTTTGCGTAGCGCGTTGGGATGGTGATTTCGAAATCAACGCCGAGCTCCGGTGGCTTGCCATCTCCTTCGAAAATTTTTCCGAGGTAGTCCTGATTCACCGATGTGGTGGTGCCTTCCACTTTTGCGGTGGTGCCTTTGCGGCGGGGCAGGATGATGGGTGGTATTTCGGTCTCGAGGATTTCGTTAAGCGCGGTTTCGGTGGTGGTGGGGAGGGTTTCCTTGATTTTCTCGAGTGCGCCATCGGTGGGGTCGATAGTTTTCAAAGTCCGCAGGGATGCGAAGGGGAAGTCTCCTTGTTTCCTGAGGCTCCAGAATTCCACGTTGTGAGCGCCGTTTTTTACATCCGGATAGTGGATGGAGAAGCCGGCGAATGTTTTGTCATTCTGGTTGAAGGCCAAGGTGCCGACTCCGGGGAGCTGTTTTTTTGCGGAGCTGAGATAGTTCGTGGCGTATTGGGAGCAATCCGGTGTTTTTACAAAGGCGCAGTTGATTTCCATGCCTATTTCACCGGGTTTTGCAGGAAGGGTGCGGTAGGTGTTCCAGATGCCGGATGGGAGGTTGATTGCTTTTCCGAAATTGAAGAGTTTTCCGTTGTACTCGAACGAGAGTGGTCGGGCTGGTTCATATCCGGCGGAGAGGGGGAGGTAGGTGGCGAGAAATGTGAGGAGAATGAGAGCTTTCATACAATTTACTGGAGGGTTCAGGCCGGGCCTTCGCCGGCCATTTGGATTCCGCTGGTGAGAGTTTTCCGGGAGAGAATGAGCCAGCCGTTTTCCTGTCGTTTCATCCTGTAGATATCGGTTCCGATGGCATTTTCCCAACCGTAGCGGAGTTGATACTCGCCCGGGGTGGGGAGTTTTTTGAGGGATGAGGCGGTTTGGGAACCATCTGTGGGGAAGCTGATTTCTCCCGAGGTGAGGTTTCCGCTACTGTAAACGTAGGATTTACGTTCTCCTGGCGGCAAATCGAAGATGGGAAGGGTGGCGATGAGTTCGCGCAGATCCGTTTGGCTGTTGGGCGGGACTTCGTCGGCGACGAATGATTCGGAAAAGGGACTGTTATGTTTCTCCGCTACTCGATTCTGCGGGGCACAGGAGGCAATGAGTAAGCATGAGACGAGCGGGAGAAAAAAATTCATGACGGTGAGTCGGGGTGGATGAGATTTAGTTTAATTTTCCTACGTCATCGCAGCGGATGATGAGGAATTTTTCGCCGTTCCAGTGGAATCCTGCTTCCGCGCCTTCGTATCCAAGGGCCCAGCAATCCTCTGGATCCAGCTGCCATTTTTCCGCAAGTCGTGGTCCACGCTCGGGGAAGATTTCGGTGAGTTTTCCCCATTTTCCTTTTTCCGCGAGGATGGTTACTCCGGCGCTGGAGATTTCGTTCTTCTCGAGAAATCCTTTCATTTCGCCGGTCATCTTTGCCTCGGATACTCCGGGGTAGGCCCCCATGTGTTTCACTGCGTCGGAGTCCCTGCCGTTTTCCAAATCATCGGCGAGGCGGTTCAGGAGGGAGATGGCGGCTTCTCTGGTGGGTTCCGCGGCGATTTTCTCGGTGCTTGTATCGGCGGTTTTTTCTTTCGGACTCTGGCAGGAGCAAAGGAAAAGTGTGAAGGGGAGCAAAAGTGATGGGATGAATTTCATGGTATTAGGATTTGGGGGTATTTTCGCAGGATTATGGGCTATCTTCTGCGACGGAGGGTGGCGAGGCCGATGGCGATTGTGGAGAGGAGTGCGGTTGAGGGTTCCGGGATGGCCTGGAAGTTATCCAGTGAGATGGCTTCTCCTGCGTTTACTCCATTGATAGCGAGATAGATGGATCCGATTGCTGTGGGATCAAAGTTTGGCTGATTCGAAAGGGATGAGTAGGCAACGCTGTAAGTGCCTGCAGAATCTACTGTGAACGACGCGCTGGAACTAAGTCCCGGAGATTGTGGTCCCAATGTGAACGCAATTTCCATGGATCCGGTGATGCTGAGGACGTCTATCGAGAGGGCATTCGTGCCGGTCAGATCCATTCCAAGGCCAAATGCCTGGCTGGTGGCGGAGTCATCGTTGCCATCATAAACCAGTCCCATGCTACCGCCTGTTACTGTGGTGGAAGGGTTGGAGAGGGAGAAACTGGAGCCGTTGATGGCAGCATCGTAGGAGGAAAGATTGTCGCCGCTGCCGATGAATTTATTCACATCCATTTCGCCTCCAAAGATGGAGAGGTCATCGAAAGTGGAGCTGTCCGTGGTCGATCCAGTGTAGGAAAAGGAGTCGATGATGATTTGTGCGGAGTGAGCCGGGTGAGCGAGGGCGAGGAGTGCTGCTGTGAGAATTGTTGCGCGTTTCATGACGCGCCGATGAAGAGGGAGTTGCCAGTTTCTGACTATACCCCAAATCAGTGGGTGATGGCGTCGAGACTAATGGCTGTTGTCCGCAAGAAGAAATTTCTTCATCAGCTCGACCTGAGAGCTGACTCCGAAGTGTTGGAAAACTTCCCAAGCGTAGCGGGAGACAGTGTTTTCGGAAATGGACATCTGGTCGGCAGCGGCTTTGCGAGGGAGGCCTTCGAGGAGAAGGTTGAGCAGGAGGCGTTGTTTCTTATTGAGTGTGGGGACGGCTGCTCCGCGGTCTTCCGGCCAGCCGGAAAGGTGGAGCCAGGGGACTTCGTTAAGAATGAGATGGGCGATGGCTTTTTCCCGCTGGGAGAAGGGGGGAGCATCGTAGGGGCGGTAGAGGCCGATGGTGCTGGTGGAGTCCGAATCGAGTGGGTAGCCGCTGAGGATGACGGGGCCGATATCGGCTTTTTTCCAGATTTCACTGACCTCGCCCTTGATGGAGTGGCTGTCCGGATCTATTTCCTCAAGGACCATGGTGGTGTGCTGGCCGCTGCTGAGTGCCAGGTAGAATTGCGCGGCGGCGGCGGGCATGTCCGGGTGCTCGATGGCCTCCAGGAAATGGGTGAAGCGGCGGTCATCAAAGCCTCCGTGAAGGAATGCCACGTAGGTTTGGGGTTCATTCGGGCGGATCTTGCAGCCAAGTGTCCAGACCCAGCAGTGGGAGCCGATGAGCTCTGCCATGCCATCGACGAGGAAACGTTTTTTCTCAAAATGACCGCCGGGGAGGATGGCGGTGTCAGCGAGCAGGCGGATCATGGCGCGCGCGTCGCTTTCACTGATTGGTGTGTTTGTTGAGATGGAATCAGTCATTGGGCTGTGTTTCGATTTCGCCGTTGTTGAGTTTTTTTATGAGCTCCGACTGGGAGTGGACGCCGAGCTTACGGAAGACGCTTTTGGTATAGGTGGAAATGGTGGCTTCCGATAAAGCCATGATCGCAGCAATTTTTTTCCGAGATTTTCCCATCTGGAGATGGCGGAGGGTTTTTAGCTCCTGGGGGAAAAGTTTCGGAATGGGATGTCCCGGATCGGCATTCTGGTTTTCGTGGTGCAGCCAGACGGTTTCCTGGAGGACGAGGTTGGCGGCTTTCTCTTCTTCTATCGAGAATGCTTTTTTTCCTGCCAACCGGAAAAGGGTGATGCGGCTGGTGCCGGCTTCGGAAGTCTCAGTGTGCTCGATGGAGTATGAATGAGTAGAAGGGAGTTCCGATGAATCGGAGCGAATTTGGCCGTTTCTCGAGACCTGCCAGCCATCGGCATGAATCAGTTCCGCAAGGCCGTCGAGGAGGAATGCCTGCTTCTCAGACAACGAGCCCTGTTGTGAAGAGCAGTCACCGATGAGGCGCACAAGTTTCCGCAGGTCCGAATGGGCTAGGAAATTTGCAGAATGCATCGGGGACTCGGATTCATGGAAAGTCTAGGGACTGGGGGGATGGATTCAAGGAATAGCTCTGGCGATTGCAGGAGTAGCAACTGCCAAGCCCAACGTTAGCCGCAGGCCGTTCAGAATCCGTGCGATCGAGGGTCTGCAGTTCGAGCCCGCGCGGGCGGACATGGAAGTTTTTCCCGTTTGTTCGCTTCTGTCCTATCCGGTGGGGAGAATCACTGTCGAAAATAAGGGTGAAATTTAACGTGGAAATCCCTTTGCTTTTTACCCGCAGGGGCTGGCTTACTGGCTGGAGAAATTATGCATAAACGACCGCCAAAGAAGTTTCATCCGGAGCCTTTTGAATATCATCAGGAGATCGAACTACGGATCGATTCGCTGACGAATCTGGGCCAAGGCGTGGGACGTGTGGACGGATGGGTTGTTTTTGTGCCGTATGCACTGCCGGGGGAACTGGTGAAGACGCGGATTTTCCGGAATGACAAGAATCACTCGCAGGGTGATCTGGTGGAGATTCTGGAGCGCTCCGAGGACAGGGTGGAGCCGGGTTGCCCGTTGTTCGGCGAGTGTGGGGGGTGCCAGTATCAGCATCTATCCTACCAGAAGCAGCTGGCGTGGAAGACACGGCAGGTTTGGGAATTGCTAAAGCACATGGCGGGTGAGGAGCGGGATGTGAATTTCTGCGAGAGCTCTGACCAGATTTGGAACTACCGCTCAAAAATCACGCCGCATTTCGATAGGCCGCGTGATGGGGTGATCAGTGAAATCGGGTTCCTGCGGGCTGGTAGACGGCAGATCCTGAATGTGGAGAAGTGCCCGATAGCGATGGATGAAATCAACGAAGCGCTGCCGGCGGTGCATGCGGATGTGCGTGCTAGTGCGAAGCAATTCAGAAGGGGCGCAACGGTTTTGCTGAGGGCGACCGAGGGCCGGGTGGAAAGGAATCCGAAGGCAATTGCCCGCGAGCAGGTGGGGGATGTGAAATTCGATTTCGTGGCGGGAGAGTTTTTTCAAAACAATCCGTTTATTCTGGAGAAGTTCACGGGGTATGTGGGTGAGAAGGCGCTAGCCGGTGGGGCGAAGTATCTGGTGGATGCGTATTGTGGGGCGGGGCTTTTCGGGCTTTGCCTGGCGGGACGCTTCGAGAAGGTGATGGGCGTGGAGGTGAATGAGGCTGGCGCGAAGTGGGCTAAGAACAATGTAGAGCTCAATGAGCTGAAAAACGTGAGTATCCTTCAAGCGGATGCGGAGGAGATTTTCAAAGAGATCGATACCCCCGCGGGTGAAACGGTGGTGATTATCGATCCGCCACGGAAGGGTTCTACCCCAGAGTTCCTAGCGCAATTGATCGAGTTCGGGCCTGAGCGTGTGGTGTATGTCTCATGTGACCCGGCTACTCAGGTGCGGGATTACAAGATCCTGCGGGATGGTGGATATATACTGGAAGAGGTGCAGCCGTTTGATTTGTTCCCGCATACTCGACATGTTGAGAATGTGATGATTTTAGTTAAGGGATAACTGCTTAATGATAAGATGGTTAGATCGTAACTTTTTTCACGAATAACGTTGAAAGTCTGGCGATTTTTTGTCACTTGCAGGAATGCTTTCTGAAACTGAGTTAAATAAGGAGTTGGAGAGATTGGATCAGGAATTTCGTGCGAAACGGAAGGCGCTGATGGCCAAGAAGCGGCATGCAAAAAAAGTGGCGACTAATAAAAAGACAGCAAAGAAGAGGCGGGCTGTCACCCGTGTGAAAAATGATGGGCCTCCAAAGCGTGCCATCGCGCGGCGGTTGATTGCTGCTACGGACGGAAGCTTTTCACTTACCACCTTGATGGCTGCGGCAAAAGCTGCCGGAGACACGGAGGGAATGTCTATTAATTCCGCGTCCTGGTCTTCGATTCTGGTTTTCTTGAAGCGAATTGGACACGTGGATGTACTGGAGCAGGCTGTGGGAAATAAGGCGGCAGTCTATCGGTTGTGCGTTTCCAAAACCGAGCTTCTAAAAGAGAGAAAGGTTGGTGGTAGAAAGCCTTCGCCGTTGAAAAATACGATTTTGGAGGCGTTTCAAAAAATGCCGAGCGAGGGTTTTGAGAGAACTGATCTGTATGCTTTTCTTTCTGAACAATCGCCAAGTTTCAAAGATGATTTTCATCTGGACTCAGTGGGGGCCGTGTTGAATCGGTTGGCGCGGCGGGAAGAGGGGGTTCGAGTTGTAGAGTATAAGAAAACCGGAAATATCTACGAGCCGATCCGGTAGCGCACCGGGATCTTTCCAAGATGAAAGAACGTAAACGCGCAGGGCGCAAAGCCTGGGCTTTGCTGCTGTGGCTGGTGTCCATCGTTCCGCATCAAAATTCCGGATTGGTTATTTTTTGATGAGGCCGGGTGGGGTGCCGTAGCCGATGAGGCGGGATTTGCTTTTGGAGCCGGGGACTCGGAAATCGTAGACGCCGAAGCCGTTTCCTTTTTTCCCGCGGTAGGAGCGGCCGTTGGTGGCGTTGATCATGACGGCGCGGCCGTCCTTTTTTTCATAGCCCATGAAAACGGCGACGTGGGTGATGCCCAGTTTCCGACCATCGGTGGGCATATACGTGCCGGACCAGAATACAAGATCGCCGGGTTTGAGATGGGCAAAGCTGGCGTGATCGACGTTTGTGGCGTCCTTGGAAACAAGATGGAGGCTGGAGTTGTCACGCACCCACTCGAACTGGGCGGATGAGGTGCGGGGTGGTGAGAGATCGATTTTCCGCAGGATATAGTTGATGGCGCCGGAGCAGTCGAATCCGCCTTCCTTGGGGCCATTCCCGCCGAAGAGGTATGGCATGCCCTGCATTTCCCTGGAGGTTTCAATGGCTATCTCGATGAGTTTCCGGCGGGGTTCCTCGAGTTTTTCGAAATCGCGCAGTTCGGAACTTTCGAGAATCGCAGGTTGTTGATTCTCTGCCGGTGCGGCGGAGAGGCCGCAGAATAGTAGGATGAGTGCGCTGAGAGACTTCGGGAACATTGCTCAAGCTACCATGTGTATTTACTATGCACAATTGATGGATTTATTTCGATGAACACATACAATTGTTAGGAAATCCACGATCTTGAGTAAAAAAATCCAGATACTGATCATTAGTGACGGGAAGGCGGGTCACGAGAGCCAATCACTTGGTCTTGCCGAGGCAATGGCGAGACTGGTTAAGGCGGAAATTCATGTGCTGAAAATGAATTTCGAGCGGCGGTTTTTGGGGAGGATCAGGGAGCTCTCTGCGAAGAGTGAGGAATTCTCAAAACCTGATTATGTGATTGCCGCAGGGTCTGCGACGAATCTGCCGCTGCTACAGATTTCCAAGAAATACGGTGCGCGCAGCATTTGCCTGATGAAGCCGGGCTTGCCGCTGGCATTCTACGATTTCTGCATTGCGCCGGAGCATGATTTCCCGGTTCCGCCGAAGGGTGGAAATGTGATTTTGAGCAAGGGGGCGCTGAATCGTGTGGTGGCGGGTGGTGGAGAGCGGGCTGGTAAGCTGCTGCTGATCGGTGGCCCTTCCGGGGTGCATGGTTATGACGAGAAAAAGCTTATCTGGGAAATTTTCAGGATAGTGGACGGAGATGGCTGGGAGGTGGCGGATTCCCGGAGGACGCCCGAAACGTTTTTGCCCAGTCTGCTGGGGGAGATCAAGGGGCTGAAGGCTTTTCCGCATGCCGACACGGAGGATGGCTGGCTGGCCAGAAAACTTTCCACGGTCGAGGAGGTGTGGGTGACGGAGGATTCTGTCTCGATGATTTACGAGGCGCTTTCGGGTGGCGCGAAGGTGGGCGTGCTGGAAATGCCGCGGCTGAAGCCTGGTTCACGTGTGCTGCGGGGGCTGAAAACGCTGGAAGCGGAGGGATACCTAATCGGCAGCGGTGATGGACGCCCGCCGTTGCTGGCGGAGGCGGACCGATGTGCGGAGCTTGTTCTCGATTCCGCGGGGAAAGAGGGCTAGGGCTGTGCGCGTGGAGAAGAACGGCGCGCAATCGGGGAAAATTTTCGGCGGGCTGTGGCTCGTTTTCTTTTTTCAGGGGATGGGACCGGGGTTCTGGGTGCCGGCGCTGACGAATATTCTGAAGGCGGAGGGTTATGCGGACTGGACGCCGTGGGTGTTCGCGATCGGGCCTGCGTGTGCGTTGATTTCACCTGTGATCGGTGGGGCGATGGCCGATGAGCGGGTGCCTGCGCAGAAGTTGTTCGCGTGGTGTTCTTTTGTGTCTGCGGCGATGCTTTGTCTGGCATTCGGGGCGTTGAAGATGGGCCTGGGTCCTGTCTGGTTTATGGTGGGTCTGGCGTTTTACGCGCTGGCTTCCGGGCCGACCTGGGGGCTGCTGGCGACGATCAGCCTAAAGCATCTTTCCAATGGGGAGAAAAATTATCCATTGGTGAGGGTGGGGGCTACATTCGGGTGGATTGCGGCAGGTTTCGTGGCCAGCTATGTTTTGCACGCGGATTCCAGTCCGGTGGCGGGTCTTGCCTCGGCGGTGGTGCGGACTTTGGCGGGGCTGGTGGCACTGGGTCTGCCGAATACGCCACCGCTGGGATTGGGGAAATCATGGAGGAGTGCCTTCGGCCTGGGGGTTTTCTCGCTGCTGAAAAAGCGGGATCACGCGGTTTTGTTCGGGGTGACGGGGCTGTTTTCGATCCCGTTGGTAGCTTTCTACATGTATTCCGCGGAGTTTTTCAAAGCGCTGGGTGATAAGACTCCGACGGCTTCGATGACGGTGGCTCAGTGGAGCGAGGTGGCGGCGATGCTCTCGCTAAGTGCATTGATGGTGAGGTATCGGCTGAAAACGATGCTGATGTATGGACTCGGGCTTTCCGCGGTGAGGTTTGCGATGAGCGGGTATGCGGGTTTCACGGATGTGAAGGGCTGGCATGTGGCGGGGGTTGCGCTGCACGGGGTGTGTTACACGATGTATTTCGTGACGGCGCAGGTGTATCTGGACCGGCGGGTGGATCCGGCGTTGCGGAGTCAGGCGCAGGGCTTGCTGGGGCTGATGATGGCTGGCCTGGGCCCGCTGATTGGTGCGTTTTTCTGCGGATGGCTGAGAGACTTCTGCGTGGATGATGCGGGAAACGGGTGGGAGAATTTCTGGTGGGTGCTGGCGGGTATGATCGCAGTGTGCTGGGGGGCGTTTGCGGTAATGTATCGGGGCGTGATGACGCCGGGGAAATGAGGGTGGTCCTTTCTCAGGCGAGCTGACAGGCGAGTTTGATGGCGGCTAGCATGGAGGCATGGGAGGCGATTCCTTTTCCAGCGATGCCGAAGGCTGTGCCGTGGTCGGGGGAGGTGCGGGGCTTCGGGAGGCCTAGGGTGACGTTTACGGCTTCATCGAAATCCAGGAGTTTCAGGGGGATGAGGCCTTGATCGTGATACATGGCGATGACGGCCTGGTATTTGCCTTGGGCGGCATCGCGGAAAATGGCGTCGGGGACGTGGGGGCCGGTGAAGTTGGCGAGGCCGAGGGAGTTGAGTTGCTCGATGGCGGGGGAGATGGTGGTGGTTTCTTCCGTGCCGAAGGCTCCGTTTTCACCGGCGTGTGGATTGAGGCCGCAGACGGCGATTTCGGGCGATTCGATACCCTTTTTTCTGAGAAATTCTGCGGTGAGGCGGCCAATGGTGACGATGCTTTCCTGAGTGAGCTGCATCGGGACCTCGGCGAGCGGGATATGGATGGTGGCGAGGCCCACGCTGAGGTTGGGGCCGGTCAGGAGCATTCCTGTTTCACCTGCGGAGAGCTCCTCGGTGAAGAATTCTGTTTGGCCGGGGTATTGGAAGCCAAGGGATTGGAGGCCTTCTTTGGAGACGGGGCCGGTTACTACGGCGGCGGCGTCCGTTTCGCGGAGGCGGCGTGTGGATTCGCGGAGGGCGTCGTAAGCGGATTGGGCGGAGGCTTTGGTGGGTTGGCCGGGGGAGCCGGAGGTGCGGTCTCCGAGGATGGTGAAAGTGAATCCTTCCGGAAGATCGGGTGAGGCGAGGGCTGCGTCTATTACTTCCGGGCCGATTCCGGCGGGGTCTCCGAGTGTGATGAGAATTTCTGGCACGGGGAAGAGATGGACGTTGAAAGGGGCGGCGGCAAGTTGGAAGCTGGCTGCGGTATGTTGAGCGAGGATACGAAAGATCGGTTTGGCGGAGTGGCGCGGCTTTATGGTGAGCGGGTTTTGGCGCGCCTGGTGGCGGCTCGTGTGGTGGTGGTGGGAATTGGTGGGGTGGGTTCGTGGACGGTGGAGGCGCTGGCGAGATCGGGTGTGGGTAAGATACGGATGGTGGATCTGGATGAGATTTGTGTGACGAATGTGAACCGGCAGCTGCATGCAATGGACGGGCAGATCGGGCGGCAGAAGACGGCGGCGATGGCGGAGAGGGTGAGGTTGATCAATCCGGGTTGTGAGCTGGAGGTGATCGAAGGGTTTTTCACGGAAAGATCTGTGGAAGAGGTGCTGGGCGGGGAGATCGACGGGGTAGTGGATGCGATCGATTCGATGCAGCACAAGGCTTTGCTGCTGGCTGAGTGCCGGCGGAGGGGAATCCCGGTGGTGACCTGCGGCGGGGCTGGTGGTAAGCGGGATGCGACGCGGATAATCGTGCGGGATCTGGCTTTTTCCGGTAAGGATGCGCTATTGCACGGACTGCGGAAGAAGCTGCGGAAGGAGCATGGTTTTCCGAAGGTAGAAATGGGGCAGAAGCCGGATGAGATGGGGATTGCTGCGGTTTTTTCGGATGAACCTCCTATTTATCCCGGGGCTGACGGAGAGGTCTCCTGCGAGCGGCCGGAAGGTGCGGATGTGCGACTGAATTGCGCGAGTGGATATGGAACCGCCGCTCATATGACGGGGGCCTTTGGCCTGGCGGCGGCTGGGGCGATGCTGGATCTGCTGGAGCAGGATCTGCGGAGCTGACTTTCCTATGACTGGAAGGTGATCACGATGGCCAGGCCGCCGAGGTCGCTTTTTTTTGCCAAAGTGGTGCCGCCGGAGGCGCGGATGGAGGATTCGACAATTGCCATGCCGAGGCCGGTGCCGCCGGTGGCGCGGGTGCGTGATTTGTCCGGGCGGTAGAAGGGCTGGAAAAGTTTCGGTAGTTCATTTTCCGGGACTCCGGGGCCGTTGTCCTCGATGGTGAGGGTGGTTTCTTTTCCGGCTGTTTTCGCGCGGATACGGACTTCGCAGGCGGGGCCGGCGTGGCGGTGGCAGTTGCGCAGGATATTGAGGATGGCGCGGATGAGTAGACGTTTGTCCGCCAGAACGTTGGTCTGCGGGGGGATTTCGGTGGAGACTTTGTGATCCGGGAGCTCGCGGGGGATGAGGAGGGAGAGGATTTCGCCGAGGTCGATGGATTCGATCGTGGTGGTGGACGAGTTTGCTTTCGTGAAGGCGAGGAGTTCTGAAACGAGGGTTGATAGTTCCTCCGCGTCCTCGTCGATGGAGATGATTCGTTTTTTTTCAGTTTCCGGGAGGCTGCCTTCGAGGATGCCGAGGCCGGTGCGGATGCGGGCGAGAGGGGCGCAGAGTTCATGGGCAACATCGCCGAGGAAGCGTTTCTGGCCGGAGACGAGTTCGCCGATTTTCGCGGACATCTCTTCGATAGATTGGCCGGCATCGCCGAGTTCATCGCTGCGGTTTGTGCCAATTTTCGTATCGAAATTTCCGGAGGCTATGCGGGAGGTGGCTTTGGAAATGCGACGTGCGTATTGGGTAATGCCGAGGACGAAGGGTGCCCAGAGAATGAGGCTGAGGAGTAACACGGCGAGGCCGCCCAGGAGCCATGGTTTGTAATCGAAGAACAGTCCGTTTGCGGAAGCGGATTCGGATTTCAGGAAGAGGATGCCGTGTTCCGGGCGTGCCTGTGGGTTGCGGGTGAGCGGAATTTCTATAGCTGCCCAGTAGTTGTGCTCTTCCGGGGAGCGGGCGAGAAAGAGGGAGACGGATGTGGTCCTTTCCGGATGTTGCGGGGGCTGGAACTGGCTGTGGGGGCGTGGCGTCCGCGGTCCTTCCGGCGGGGCGTCACGCTTGGGAGGACGCGTTTCCACGAGAAGATCGACGATAGTTTTCGGGACGTTGTTTTCAAGTTCCCGGGGGCCTAGTTCTATATTTCTGCGGAAGACGGCTGTGAGTCCATAGGGGGAGATGCGGTCTTCGATAATCTGATCCCATTCGGCACGGGAGGTAGTGCGGAGATCGTTCGAAATCAGGTCGCCGAGGGCTTCCAGTCTATCGCCGGTGGCTCCACTGAGGAGTGAGTTGAGGCCAAGCTTCAGCTGCCAGTTTACAAAAAGGTAGAAGATGACCGCTAGGACGGAAAGGTGTGCGAGAAGCATCAGGGATACTTTCGCCATGAGTGGGAATCTGTGTTTCCGCCTCACGAGTGGCCTCCTTCTTCGAAGCGGTAGCCGATGCCACGGATGGTGGTGATGAAGGTGGGTTGTTTCGGATCGTCGTTGAGCTTTTTGCGGAGCTGGGAGATGTGGACATCGATGGAGCGATCAAAGATGTCGAAACGGCGTTCGGATACGTCTTCGAGGAGATCTTCGCGGGATTTTACGCGGCCATTTGATTTCATGAGTGAAACCAGGATGGCGAATTCGAGGAGGGTGAGATCAAGCGGTTGCTCGTTGAGGGAGGCGGAGTGGCTTTCCTCATTGATGCGGAGGGGGCCGGCTACGAGATCGCCAGAGGAATCCTGGGAAAACACGGCGGTGGAGCTGCGGCGGGTGACGGCGCGAAGGCGTGCGAGGAGCTCGCGGCTGGAAAATGTTTTCGGGAGGTAATCGTCCGCGCCGAGTTCGAGGCCGACGATGCGGTCTGCCTCATCGCCCATGGCTGTGAGCATGAGGACGGGGGTATTGGAGGTTTTCCGGAGTTCCTTGAGGACTTCGAAGCCATCCATTCCGGGCATCATTACATCGAGAATGATGGCTTCATAAGTAGAGGTGAGTGCGGTGGCCAGACCATCGGTGCCATTGTGCCTGATGTCCACCTGCCAGCCGTGGGGGGCTAGGTATTCGTGGATGAGGGCACAGAGTTTTTTATCGTCATCTATGACGAGAAGTGGGCGGCCTTGGGTGGTTTCGGGATTCCTCACGCTGTGATCCTTCATTTTGTGGACGGGGGAGCGATGAATTTTACAAACTCTTAACAAAAAAGGGCTGATTCAACATCATTTCAACACAGTGATAATATTTACTGAGGGGTATGAAAAACCCATTCAAAATTATATTTTTCCTCTCACTTTCCCTGCCGCTGGTGGGGCAGAGTGACGACGGGGATGAGCCCGATATCCGGCGGCCTCAACCGGGAAAGCAGGAGCGGAGCCGCGATAGCCTGGAAGGCGAGGAGGAGCGTGAAGCCCGGAGAAAACTGCGTGAGGAGCTGAACGAAGAGTCCGGCGCGCCTGTTGCGAGGTCGATCGATGGTTACGGGAATCATACGGAGGATCCTGCGCTGGGAATGGTGGACCAGCCATTCGCAAGGATGTTCGAGGAGGACTATGCGGATGATATAGAGGAACCTGCCGGGGGTGATCGTGAGTCCGCGAGGCTGATCAGCAATGAGGTAGCGGCGCAGGAGGATGATATGCCGAACAGACGGGGTGCCACGGATTTTCTATGGCAGTGGGGGCAGTTTCTTGATCATGACATCACTGAAACCCCCACTGTGGATCCGGCGGAGGCGTTCGATATTGAGGTGCCGACAGGCGATGAATATTTCGATCCATATAGCACAGGAGAGGAGACGATTCCGCTGGACCGTTCTTTCTACGAATATGACGAGGATGGTGTGCGGCAGCAGATCAATGAGATCACCGCATTCATTGATGCCTCACAGGTCTACGGATCAGATGAGGTGCGTGCGCTGAATCTGCGGAAACAGGATGGCAGCGGAGAGATGAAAGTGACCGCATCCGACTTCGGCGATTTACTGCCTTACAATGAATATGGGGAGGAAAATGCGCCTTCCACGGATAGTTCATGGTTTCTCGCCGGTGATATCAGGGTGAACGAGCAAGCTGCCTTGACTGCGATGCATACCTTGTTCGTAAGGGAGCACAATCATTGGGCGGCCCGGTTCCTGGCGGAAAATGAGGGTGCTTCCGATGATGAGGTTTATGAATTTGCCAGAATGATCGTAGGAGCTGAGATGCAACAGATCACCTACCGTGAGTTCCTTCCAATTCTACTGGGTCAGGATGCTCTGCCGCCGTATCGGGGATTCAGGGAGGAGAGAGATCCTACTATTTTCAATGAGTTCGCCACGGGTGCGTTCCGTTTCGGGCACAGCTTGATGCCGAATACAATCCTGCGGGTGGATGCGGATGGCGAAACCGCGGAATCAGGGAATCTGGAGCTGGCGGATGCGTTTTTCGATCCATCGATTGTTGCCGAGGATGGAATTGATAATCTTCTGCGTGGTCTGGCCGCGCAACGTTGCCAGGAGCTGGACGGTAAAGTCGTGGATGCATTGCGGAATTTCCTTTTCGGGCCGGCAGGTTCGGGTGGATTGGATCTGGTAGCGCTGAATTTACAACGTGGGCGTGACCATGGTCTGCCTTCCTACAATGCGGTCCGCGAGGCTCTGGGAATGCGCCCGGCCAAACGCTTCAGGGATGTGAATCCTGATCGTGAGGTTCAGAAGGCTCTGAGGGCCGCTTATGATTCTGTGGATGACATCGATCTGTGGGTGGGTGGATTGAGCGAGCCGCATGTGCGCGGAGGGATGGTCGGCCCGGTATTTCACCAGATCATCAGCAGGCAGTTCCGGGTTCTGCGTGATGGAGATGCTTTCTGGTATGAGAACAAGCTGCCGCCTGAACTTCTGGATCTGGTGAGGGAGCAGACGCTTTCAAAGATCATCCGCAGAAATACCGATATAGGTGATGAATTGAGCGAGAATGTGTTTCTGATGGCACCGGATGAAGACTCCCGGAGTAGCGGAAGAAGACGCCCTCGATAGAATTTCCCCCAAAAAAAACCAAATAATGAATATGAAAATCAAATATGCGATAAGCGCCCTGACCATAGGCCTGGCTGCTCCAGCATTTGCCCAAGATGGGCAGCCGGCACAAATTGTGGCGGTGAGTCTGGATAAAAATCACGATCACGAGCTTTCCAGATCCGAAATCAGAAATGCGGCAAAGAGCCTGCTGAAATTGGATAAGGACAGAGATAAGGCGATCAGTATGGAGGAACTGAAGCCTGAGCAACAGGGCGGAAGTCAGACGCCGCAACCACCTGCTTCTGATTTGATGGATGCGATAGATCTGGATGGCAGCGGTGATCTCTCCAGCGACGAGCTGGAGGCCGCTTCCACATCGCTGGCGACACTGGACGCGGACGGTAACGGAAAAATCGATGAAACAGAGGCAACCTCGCTACTGGCTACACCTAATAATTCCGGGATTGATCCCGATCAGGGAGGTGTTGAGCGGCAAGGCCCGCGAGGGCCGGGTGGACCGCCTCCGGGTGGACCGCGGCGCTAAATAATTTCCCCTAGGGAATCCTGCCGGACAACCCATTGTTGTTGTCCGGTTCTGGCAAACGGAAGGGCATCCCCAGGAGGCGGGGGGTGCCCTTCTCTGTGTCCAGCCGATGGTTTTTTCCAAAACCGTTCTGCTGTGGTCTGTGAGGCGGCTTGCAAAGCGGATGAGGTTTTATCACCTTCTGCGGGAGTGGAGATGGTTGAGAAATTGGAAAAATTTTTGGCGCAGGGCGCTTGGGTGGAGAGGTTTGACGAGGAACTGCGGGGGCTGGGGACCAAATTGGTGCCGAGGGTGAAGGGGCTACGGCTGGAAGGTGAGGATGAGATAGAGGGAGGAGCTGCGGTGATGGATGAGGAGGTGGAGGTTTTTTTCTGGGAAGAGGGTGGAGGAATTGTCTTTGAGGCGAGCTGCTCGTGTGTGGCGGGTGCCTTTTGTGAGCATGGTTTTGCAGTGATGGGGAAGCTGGCGAAGGAGCGGAAACTGGCGCGGCTCTTCGGCAGGAGTGCTGCGGAGGCGGTTGGGGTGGCGTTGGGTGAGTCCAAGCTGGAGACGCCGCGGGGTGCTGCGCCGGAGGCGAAATTCGAGCTGGTGGTTACGAAGGGGCCGGTGGATCGGGCGACGAAGCTTTTGCTGCAATCGCTGGGGGAGAAGAAGCCGGTGGAGTGGATCTATGCCGAGGCTTTTGTGAGCTATGGGCAGCACCGGAATCCACTGGGTGCGGCGGGGCAGGGTGGAAAGACTCCGGCAGAGATGGCTGCGATCCGGCAGCTGCGCGAGATCGGGCTTTCCTCGATGATGTCAAATCCGGCGTGGAGATTCATGGTGAGCATGAAGTCCCGCTCGGTGAAGGTGGACGACGGGAATGACAAGTGGTTCCCGGACCCGGGCAGAATACCGGTGGATACTTTCTGGTTTCAGTTCCGCGGTGAGGGGATCGGGGAGCTGGAAGGGCTGGGATGGAAAATTTCCGTGGGAGCGGAGGTGGGCCACCAGGTGCACGATGCGGATCCGGCGAAGTGGGAGACGCGGCTTTCACAGGGTGATGATGCCTACGAGGGGGATTTCTCCGATGGGGGTTGGTTCAGTCTATCCGTGGGGTTCGATGTGGATGGGGAAAGGTATGATCTGATGCCGATTCTGGCGGGGCTGCTGAAACAGGATTTTCTGGAGGAGACGCTGGACCGGCCGAATTCGGGGTATGTCTATGCGCCGCTGCCGAACGGGGATGCGGTGAAGCTGCCGATCGGGCGGGTGCGGAGGATTCTGCATCATTTGACGGCGCTGGTGGATCCGAAGTTCTTCGGTAAAGTGCAGATTCATGCACTGGACGCGGCAGCTTTGGGGGGCTTGGAGGGGCTGGGTCTGGAGGAGCCGAAGGGTCTGGCGAAGCTGAAGAGGCGGTTGGAAAATTTCGAGAAAGTGGATGAGGTGGAGACACCGGTTGAGATTCAGGCGACGCTTCGGGACTACCAGAAGGCAGGTTTCCAGTGGATGCAATTTCTTGCGCGGCATGGGCTGCACGGGATTCTTGCGGATGATATGGGTTTGGGGAAAACGCTGCAGACTTTGGCACATTTGATGGCGGAGAAGAGCAGCGGCAGGAGCGATGGGCGGCCCTCGCTGGTGATTGCGCCTACTTCCGTGGTGCCGAACTGGCTTGCGGAGGCGAAAAAATTTGCGCCGGGATTGAAGGTGCTGGTGCTCAATGGGCCGGAGCGGCGGAAGTATTTCCGATCAATTCCATACGCCGATTTGGTGATTACTTCGTTTGCATTGCTGCAGCGGGATATCGAGAAGTTGCTCGGTTATAAATATCACCTGCTGGTCCTGGATGAGGCGCAGTATATCAAGAACTCCAAGGCCAAAGTGACGCAGGCTGCGGGCAGGGTGGTTGCCCGGCACCGATTGTGTCTTTCCGGGACACCGATTGAAAATCATCTGGGAGAGCTATGGAGTTTGATGAACTTCCTGATTCCCGGGTATCTGGGCAAGGAGGATGATTTTCAGGCGAAATTCAGAAAGCCGATCGAGGAGGAAGGAAACGCTGAAGTGAATGAACTCCTGAAGAAACGGATCGCGCCGCTGGTGCTGAGGAGGACGAAGGACCAAGTGGCGAAGGAACTGCCACCGAAAACTGAGATGGTGCATCTCATTGAGCTGCACTCGGATCAAAAGGATCTGTATGAAACGGTGCGAGCGACGATGGACAAGCGGGTGCGGGAAGCGATCGCGGCGCGTGGGATTGAGCAATCGCAGATTGTGTTTCTGGATGCGCTTCTGAAGCTGCGTCAGATTTGTTGTGATCCGAGATTGTTGCCTCCGGATTTCGCGGATGGGGTGAAGAGCTCGGCGAAGCTGAAGTTTCTCAAGGGGTTGCTCGAAACCCTGGTGGAGGAGGGAAGGCGGATTCTGATTTTCTCACAGTTCACGACGATGCTTTCCCTGATCGAGGAACATTTGGTGAGTGTGGGGGTGCCTTATCTGAAGCTTACGGGTGGATCGAAGGATCGTGGGAAAATGGTCGAGCAGTTCCAGTCCGGAAAGTTTCCGGTGTTCCTGATTTCGCTGAAAGCTGGTGGAACCGGACTGAACCTCACTGCCGCGGATACAGTGATTCATTATGATCCGTGGTGGAATCCGGCGGCGGAGGCGCAGGCGACGGATCGGGCATACAGGATCGGCCAGGATAAGCCGGTGTTCGTGCACAAGTTACTATGTCAGGAAACGGTGGAGGAACGTATCCATCGACTACAGCTGGAGAAGGCCAAGCTTGCGAATGGTTTGCTGGCGGATTCAGACATCGTGAGAAAGCTGAATTCCACAATGATGAGAGAGTTGTTGGGGTAGCTTGTATTACTTTCTCGGGGTCATACCGGGAGGGAGCCAGTTTTCCTTCATTGGCTCCATGGCTTGACTGATGGGCTTGGCAGAGGAGGCTGCCTTCGGGCCAGGAACCGCGCCTTTTTGATTTTCCCCACCTGCACCATTGGGTAGGGATCGGCTGTATGTAGCTATCATATTCTCGATTGCTCGCCGGTTTTGACCGCCCACGAAGCGGTGGACCATTTTACCATCTATATAGAATCGGACATCAGGTATATTCCGCACTCCTATTTGCCCTGATAGGGATTTGGCCTGATCTACATTGATCTTTCCAAGGCGGGCGACTGTTGAATTGGCCTCAACAACTTGTGATAAGACCGGGCCCAGCCGTTTACACGGTGGGCACCATTCCGCATGAAAGTCCACGATGTTCAGTTTCCCAGGCTCGCCGACAAATTCTTGGAAATGTCCTTCTGTGAGGTTTTGCACGGTGGGGCCGCCTTTCACACCATCGAGGATCTGATCAAGATTCATCCCGTCGATTCCTTCAGTACTTTCCTTTCTTAGATCCTTGAGTTCGTTCACTCCATCGCCCACGGCGTCGATGTGGTCGCAGGACGGGAGAAGTAACAGGAGTGAGAAAAGGAGGCGTTTCACGAACCTGAACTATCTGACTTAAGTTAAGCTGTCGAGATAGTTAGTGTGGAATTGATTGGTATTCCGGAATGATGAAAGTCGCGGGAGAAGGTATGCGTATGGTCAGCCGTGACTAATACCAAGCTTAAGAAGCCGGGTATTGATTCACAAAACGACCGAAACAACACAACAGGAACCCGAGCCTCGGCCGAGAGCCCTTTCTTGCTTTCGCCCGGGGCTCCTATTTCCGGTTTTCCCGTTTCGGTGCGCGCTTTTTGGCGAATTTCCTAGGTGCCTTCTTGGCTGCCTTGTTCACGTCCGTTTCACGGGTGCGCTTTCTCCAGTCCTTTTTCGCCGGGCCGGATGGTGTGTTGGCGGGGTTCGATTTTGCGTGATAATCGAAACCGCGCAGGCGTTTTTTGGGAATACGGCGGCCGATGGACATCTCGAGGATCCCAAGGAGGTTTTGATCGCCTTTGGGGACGAAACTGAGGGCTTCGCCTTCCGCCTCCGCACGACCTGTGCGGCCAATGCGGTGGATATAGTCTTCTGGATTCACCGGAAAATCGAAGTTTACCACATGAGTGACGCCTTCGACATCGATTCCCCGGGCTACGATGTCGGTGGCTACCAGGACTCGGATATTGCCGTCCTTGAAATTCTGGAGGGCCTTTTCACGCTGCTCCTGGGAGCGGCTGGAGTGGAGTTTTGACGCGCTGATTTTGGAGTTCTTGAGGAATTCCGTGAGGCGGTTCACTCCGTCCTTCATCCTTACAAAAACGAGGACCCGCTTCATTTTGGGTGATCCCAGGAGCGCTACCAAAAGCGCGTTTTTCAGGTGGGGTGCTACCTCATATACCGATTGGTTGACGGTGAGGGCCGGGTCGCTTTTTGCGCCGATCTGAACGCGTTTAGGATTGTAGAGAAACTTTCTTGCCAGAGACTCCACCTCGTGCGGGAAGGTTGCGGAGAACATCAGGGTCTGGCGCCTTCTCGGGAGAATTTCCACGATGGCTTCGATATCCGGGAGGAATCCCATGTGAAGCATGCGGTCCGCTTCATCGAGGACGAGGATTTCAAGGAAGGAGAAATCGATTTTATCCCGGGAGCTGAGATCCATAAGGCGGCCTGGAGTGGCTACGATGATATCGACGCCTTTGCGGGCGGCTTTGATCTGAGCTTCTTCATCGACACCTCCGTAGATGGTGGCAACGCGGACGGGGAGATTTTGGCCGTAGGTGGTGATATTTTCTGAGATCTGGAGAGCGAGTTCCCGGGTGGGGGCGATAATAAGCGAGCGTGGCTCTCTGGATTTTTTCCCTTCTTCCTTAAAAAGGTGGTGAAGGATGGGCAGGACGAAAGCGGCGGTTTTGCCGGTGCCGGTTTGGGCGATTCCGATGAGGTCGTTTTTTGCCATCA
Organism: Luteolibacter sp. AS25; assembly: GCF_046736275.1. Lineage (GTDB taxonomy): Bacteria > Verrucomicrobiota > Verrucomicrobiia > Verrucomicrobiales > Akkermansiaceae > Luteolibacter. The sequence goes on along the minus strand of NZ_CP151837.1, from coordinate 3,120,327 downwards.
CCTTGGGAATGGCGGCCAGCTGGATGGGTGTTGGCTCACTGTATCCGGCTTTGCTGATCGCATTCTCGATCTGTTTTCCCAATCCAAAAGTTTCAAACGACATGGCGGAAAAGTAAGCATGTGCAAGGCGACTGGCACGGTTATTCATGTGCGTTTTTTAAAACTCTGAAAAGGTTACCAAAAATTCCTTTACAAATAGTATCGGTACAATAGCTTTCGCGCCCCGCCACCAGCACGGTAGCGTTCTATTCCAACCATTTTTGTCATGAGAGTTCTTTCTTCACTTGCCTCCGCCAAGCGCCGCCATTCCGACTGCCAGATCGTCAGCCGCAAGGGCACCAACTACGTGATCTGCAAGACCAATCCGAAGTTCAAAGCACGCCAGGGTGCAACCAAAGGAACACGCCTCTCCAAGAAAGGCGTTAAGTAATCCCGCAGGTTCTGCTTAACTAATCTATTGTTTTTTTGACGGCCCACTCGGGCCGTCTTTTTTTGTGGGGTGATTTCCCTGCTTCAAGGGAATCCGGCGCGATCCTTGCGTATATGATCTGAGTATCCTTCGATCTGAGGATGTTTCCTCGCTGCGGGATTCACGAAATTGTGTTCTTTCAGATCCTTGAAGGAGAGCCCTCCGGTTTCGAACATTCCGCGGTCGTAGAGCATTTTGTCCATTCGGCCGTTAAGGATGATACGCCAGTCGAAGGCGAAGCCACCCTTTATCTGGGAGCGCACTGCTGTGGTGCAGTTGGAGAAAAGGACGTTGTAGAATTTCGGCTGTTCCCGGAGGCGGTTGGTGGTTTCAAGGAATTCGAGGAGGCGTGCGCGGGCCTGGAGGGGAGTGGCTACCGTTCGGTAAATGTAAACGGTTTCATTTTTCCGGATGTTGGACCGTACACGGACAGCATCGGTTTCCGAACATGGGATGTAGAGTAACTCGTAGCGGCGATAGAGGCCGCCGAGGACAGAATAGCTTTCTATTTCTTCGCGGCGGGCCTCAATCGAGAATGCGAGATGGCCGTCCTCGCCGAAATCGAAGCTGAAGATGGGATGTGCGATCAGCTCTGAGCCCCAGTGGGTGAGGAAAATGTCCATGGACACCAGCTTCGAGAGGTCGAACTCGCGATCCTCCCATTCCGGGATTGGTTTCCCGCCTTTTGTATAATCGAAGTTCCGGAAGTTTCGGACAGTGATTGTGTTTCCTGAGATCTCCACAGAGGGGGTTTTCTGGCAGGAAAGTTCCCATTTCCTATCGTTGGAGGGACGGAGCGAGAGGTAAACGATAAGAAAAGGCAGCGCAAATACCGCAGGAATGAGCAGGCGGAATTTTCTCAACCGGGGGATGAATGGGATAGTGTAGAAGAGAATGATCCAGAGGATGGCGAGGAACTGGCTCCAAATCCAGATACCATCCAGCGGGGCATTATACCAAATGAGGCCAAAGACCCAAGCTGCGACGAGAAATTTGAGAAGCTCCTGAAGGGCGATGCGCAAATATTTGGCGAAGGTATTCACAGCTACTGTATTTCAATTATTCTGTCTCGTCCTCTCCTGTGAGAAGGGCATCCACTGTCAGTTCCGCAAAGGAGCCGGGGAGACCGGTAAACTGAATAGTGCCTTTCTCATCAAGAACGTAGACCGATGGACGGGAGCTGATGCGGTATTCATCGCTGAGTTTTCCGGCAGGGTCATGGATGTTGTTCCATTGAATGGATCCATCTGCCTGGAGGGAGCGGATCCGATCGAGGGACTCCGGGGTAATTCCAATGATATTGACCGGTTTATCCCGGAATTTGGTGACCATCTGGTTGGTGAGATTGATAATTTTGTCTGTTTGAGGAGATTTTGCATCCCAGAAAAGGAGGACGGTGATTTTGCCAACTTGATCGGAAAGTTTGACTGTTCTGCCCGCGACATCGGTGCCGGTGAAGGGAGGGGCGGTGCGGCCTTTTGTGAGGTAGCGGATGATGTAGAGCTGATCGGATGCGATGTCGGCCACGCTGCGGCCAGCGATGGTTTTGTCAGCGCTTTGAATGATAGCTTTGCGGAGGTAGCCGAGGCGTTTTTTCATGAGCTCGGAATCATCCCCGAGACCTTTCAGGATAACTGCGGCTCCGAGGGCTGCGATCCCCTGGACGCTCTCGTCCGGGTGCTCCCCGGCGATATCTTCGAGGATAGGAAGGGCTTGAGGATTGCCGCTGTTGTAGAGGGCGATGCAGAATGGGGTGATCGAGGAGCTCTTGAGGTGATTGAGTTTGATGAAGGAGATCAGTCGATCGCGGTCTTTTGAAAATGCCTGCTGTGGGGTGCCGTTGGCGTCGGGGACGGTGAGCCCACTGGTGATTTCTATGAAAAATGCAGCGTAGGGGAGGGTCCATTCCTCTTTGAGTGATGGCGTGATGGCAGTCCAGAGGTCACCTGCGGTTTTGACTGGGTCCGGTCGTCCTGCTGACAATGCCTGCTGCTGCTCTGCTGTGGTGGCGAGCTTCATTTCCAGAAGCCACTTCTCCGCGGAAAGCTCGTAGTTACGCTTGATGCGTTCGGCTTCCGGCTGGGATGCGAGGCTGAGGGTAGGAAGCAGGAGTATGGATAGCAGGATGATTTTCAGCATGGAACTGGTGGTGAGGATGGTGGCCGGTTAAGTGGGTTTTGCCGCTGGTTTTTAGGCGGAGGCCCAATTCCAGTTGAAGACTGTTTGAATTTCAGGATTCAACGAGTGATGGACCGGGCATCCACGTGCTGCGGCTTCGAGGATTTTTGCCTCCGGATGCGAGGCTGGGATTGGCATATTCATGTCGATCTCAAGCTTGGAAATGCGCCGTGGAGCGTCTTCCGACATGTATTTTCTGACGTTTACGTTGAGTCCGGCGAGGGAGACGCCTTTCCTTTCCGCGACGATTCCCATGACGGTGGCCATGCAGGAGCCGAGTGCGGTGGCTACGAGATCCGTCGGGGAAAAGGATTGGCCGAGGCCGTTGTTATCGACTGGGGCGTCTGTCCAGATGGTGCTGCCGGATGGAAGGTGTGTGGCGGAGCAGCGGAGCTTGTCTTGGTAGTTAAGGGAAATTTCGACCATGGTGGTGGGTGCTCCAGCTATGGTCCATGAATTTTCGGGATGTTCAATCTGCAAACCAGCGAGGGATGATTACTCTACGTCCGGATAGGGGTCGATCTTGGAAAGAACGATGCGGAAGCCGTAATAGGCGCTTTCAGCAGTTGCCGGTACAGGGTTGCGCCAGCCGATGAGGATATTTTCCTTCAAATAGGTATTCCACCCGCCTCCGCGCAAAACTCCGAGTGGGTCGATGGAAGTCCTGGAAATATTATCCGAGACCCACTCCTGAACATTTCCGCTAAGGTCGTAGATGCCGTATTTATTTGGCTGGAAGGAACCCACCGGTGATGTGCGGGGGAAGCCATCATCGTAGTCAGAGATGATCCGGTCCGTGGAAACGCCGGAAAGTGAAGCTGCGGTGGTATCCGCATAGTTGGCGAAATTTACCGGAGGCGGCCAGACCGTGCCCCATAGATATATGTTTGGTTTGTTCGCATCGCGCTGGCCGGGAGCTTCTCCGATTTCGAAATCGAGACCGGCAATTTTACTCCATTCCTTATCGGTGGGGAGGCGGTATTGATGTGTGCCGGAGATTCTTTCCTGTTTCCTTTCCCGCTCGGTAAGCCATTTGCAGAATGCGATGGCATCTTCCCGGGAAACGTAGACCACGGGATGATCCGGGCCTTGCTGGAAGGTGGGTGTGGTTGGTTTGCGATGCTTGGTTTCCGAAAGGAAAATTGCGTAGTCCTTGACCCTGGTCTCCCAGGCGGAGGCCATTACATTTTCCTCGAAAGGCTCGAATTTCTGGCCAATTCCATTTTGCCAGGATTTCCCGAATACCACGCCTTCGCTTTTTTCCAGAACGGCTGATAGCGGGACGTTTTGTCCGGGTTTGACTTGCTCAAGCAGTGTGAGCGGTTTGTAGCCTTCAAGAACGAGCAGGAGTTCTATCCGTCCGGGCTTCACCTTCGGGATGAGCAAGGTATCGCCGGTGGATCCGACGAAGCGGCCATCGATAAATACGTCTGCGCCCGGCGGCTCGCTGGTGAGCTGGACTCCTCCATAGCGGTATTCCCTGATCCCGATGCGGAAGGGTTTCAGGTTCTGTTTTTGCGCGTTCGGGGAAAGATTGGGGCTTTTGAATGATTGGTCGATCTGGCCGAAGACCTGGTTGTCCTCCGTGAGGAAGCCATTTCGAATGCCACCGGTTCGGATCCAATCGGTGAACGCGATGATGTCCGGCCTCTGGGCGAGCACGACTTCCGATTTTCTCCCGTTTTCAGAAACGGAAATGTATTCGGCCGACCTAGGGTTGCGTTTGGATTGGTTGAGGAAAGATCTCCACAGGCGCCTCCCGACATAGGTGGAGCTGATGTGGGCATCGCCGTCCGGCAGGTAGGTTGTGCCGAGGTGATCGCTCCATTTTTCCCCGATGACAGGTGGAGAGAAATTTTTCAGCTCGTGAAAAATTAGCATGGGTTCCTGCACGGAGCCCTCCGTGACAGTCTCGATGACTTGAATGGAGCGGTAGCCTTTTTTGGTAATGAGGTAGGAAATTTCACTGCCTACATCCGCGCGGATGGTGGAGGTGGGGGTGATCCCGACGAGGTGCCCTTCATCGTCGTAGACTTCCGCCCCTTCTGGGATGGTCGCGAGGCGGACAAGGCCTTGTGCGGGGCTGGCTTTTGGTGCCGGATTCTCCGTGCGCCATGGGTTCCAGGTGCTGTCCTTGACGTTTTCCCAAGAGGCCCAGCCGGCGAAACCGAAAAGGATGGCGGAAGTGGCCCAGATGGAGATGCCGCGGCGGCGGCGGCGCTTCCCGCGCTGGAGAGAGCGCAGGGCGGTGGCGAGTTCTGCCGCGGTTGAGATTTTTCGTTTACTGACGCGGGGCTCGCAGACCTCGCAGATGACTTCATTGAGCGATAGCCAGCGTTTGCAATCGAGGCCGGTGGGCAGCTCATCCGGTAGCTCGGGAAAGTCGAGGCGGTCTTTTCCTGTGGCGATTTCGTAGAGGACTTTTCCCAAGGAGTAGATATCGGCCTGTGCGGAGCCGGGGCCTTCCGGGGGGACGAAGCCCTCTGTGCCTACGAACGTACGCTGGCCGCGGGCGGCTACGAGGCCGATGTCGGCGAGCTTTGCCTTTCCGTTCACGAAAATGACATTTGATGGCTTCACATCGCGGTGGGCGAGGCCGCCCTCGTGGAGATGGTGCAAGGCCTCCGCTAAGCGGACGCCTACGTCGATGCAGAGTGAGGTGTCCAGACGGACTCCGGCTTTTCCTTCCGGGCGGAGTGTGCGTGCTTCGTATTCCACCGGGTTGATTTCCTGGCCGGTGTGGATGTCGTCTCCGAGCTCCATCACATAGTAATAGAAGGATTTGGTGTCCGGGCTGCGGCCGACGTGGAGGATGTTTACGAGGCCGGGATGGTCGCGTGAAATGGGCTCGTATTTCAGGATGCCTTCGAATTCCCGCTCGAAGGTGCGCTCGTCATCGAAATCCTCACGCCAAACGACCTTTACGGCACGCATGGCACCGGTGACACCCCGTGCCATCCATACTTCACCATATGCGCCATGCCCAATCTTCCGGAGAACTTCGTGATCCGGTATGTTCGGGTGGCTACGTGGAGGGGCGGGCATTTTATATCAGAGAATGGAGGACTACTCGGTCTCGTCCTCAAGCTTTTCGAGTTCTTTTTTCAGGACTGCTCCCACGCGGTGTTTTGCGAGGTATACCTGGGCCATGCTGACTCCGAGTTTCTTCTTCACCTTATCCGCATCCCATTCGCGGACGACGTAGTAATCGAAGATCTGATATTGTTTCGGAGAAACCTGGGCTTTTACCCGGGAGAGTGCTGCATCGGCGATGCCCTGTTTCCACTCGGTATCCCAGATTCTGTCCAGCACTTCGCCATTGGGGTCTTCGATACGGTCGATGACGGCTGTCTTTCTGTCATCATCCCAATCCCCGCCAGCCATGGCTGTGTCCTTTTTGCGCTTCCGGAACTGATCATTGATGCGCCAACGCGTCATGTTCATGAGCCAGGTCTTGAAGGATCCCTGTTCGGGATCGTAGAGGTTTTTCTTACTCTGTTTTGCGATCGAGAGGATTGTTTCCTGCACACAATCGAAGGCTTCCTCCGAGCGGAGGCCGGATTTGATGGCTACTGAGTAGATGAGTTTCCAGTAGGTTTGGTAAAATTCATCCCAGGTTTTCTGGTCTTCCCAGTTGTCGAGACGGGCGATGAGGCTCTTTCTCGTTTTCGCGTAGGCTTTCTCTATGACGCGATCTTTCTCGGCGGGTTTTTCCTCGTTGTCGTCTGACATTGATCAAGACTTAGCACCCCGGAACTGGATCTGAAACGTCGAAAAACCGAAAACAGGAAATAATAAGCGGGATTTACCTGAAGTATTCGGAGGTGACCTGGCTGCCCATCCGCTTGTCCCAGAAGTATCGCTGGAAAATAACTTTCACGGCTGCGGAAAGTGGAACTGCGAGGAGTGCGCCGACGAAACCACCGAGAATAAGGGACCAGAAGAGCATGGAGAAAATAACGGTGAGCGGATGGAGCCCGACGGAGTCACCCACGATTTTCGGGGCGGTGAAGAGTGAATTAATCTGCTGGACGCCTGCAAAAATCAGCACGACGCATCCCACGTAAGGCCATGGGTCCAGCCCGAACGGGGAGCTGGTCTGGGCGTGGAGGTAGGCGATGATACAGGCCGGGATGAGGCAGAGAATATTACCGATGTAAGGGATGACTCCCAGGATGGCCATGAATACCCCGATGAGGAGCGCGTAGGGGAGATCGAAGAAAAATAGGGCTATTCCCACCAGTATGCCGTCGATGATTCCTACCACGACCTGACCGCGGAAGAAGGAGATGAGGTAGCCGTTGATTTCCTGGAGGGTGGAGACGAGCTCTGTTTTGAAGCGTGAGGCACGGAGTGGAACGTAATCGTGCCAGTGCTCACGGATGGAGACGGAGTCTTTCAGGAAAAAGAAAAGATAGACCGGGACCATGATCATACCGAGCACGAGACCGAGGAATGCCAGGAACTTGCTGGATCCTATGGTGAGCCATTTCGTGCCTGTGCCGAGAAGTTCGCTTTTGTATTGGAAAAGCATCCGGCCGGCGCGGGTGCGCCAGAAGAAATCAAGCGAATCAGGCACCGGTGTGCCATTTGCATAAGCGATAGGCTCACCCTCTTCGGTGACTTCCGTGAGAGCCCAGCCCACGACATTGTCCTCGTATGCGGTGCGTAGGTTATGGAGCGACATCGCGAGCGCGGGGCCAAGGCCGGCACCTTCCTCATTGTGAACGATCGGTTCAAGGATGAGATCAGCCGCATCCGGCTCTTCCACAGTTCCTACAGGTAGCTCGTCTTCGGTGATTTCTACTTCGACGTTCACTGTTTGCGAGACTGCCTGCGACTTCGGCGTGGGGGAGACTATCTCACGGAAAAATGCCCGGCCGTTTTGAACTCCCGGAACAACTGCCGCGACGAGCAGGGTAGCGGCGACTAGGATGCCCAGAAAGACGATCACGACCGACCAGAGACGGCTGAGTCCGCGTTTTTCGAGAATCCGGACAATTGGATCAAGTAGATAGGCGATGATGCCCGCCACGATTAGTGGGACGAGAACCGGCTGAAGAAATCCGAAAATTTGGCCGACCAACCAGACCAGAAGCAGAAGAAGAGAGCCGAGGACGAGGATGCCTAGGCCGGTGGCTGCGCTCCACAGTGTCTTCTGCTGAAATCGGGTCGGATATTTCATTTATAGTCGTTTTCTATACACCGGTGGAGATTTTCACCATATTTTTTAGTTGTGGACGATGTGCTGTTAGAGCGGGTCGGAACGGCGAAGAAATGTTGGTTGAAGATTTCCTGAAAAGACTGCGTAGTGTTTTTCATGAAACGCTACCGTCTACTGATTGTTCTCATCCTCGCCGCGGGTGTGATTGGTTTCGGTATATGGCGTAGCTCGAAGACGGCTGCCGGCGGTGCGGAGCTAATTGGCTTCCAGGATTTCGATGCACCACTGGAAATGCCGAAGGGAGGTGCTCCGGATATGCGGTTCCATTTTTTATCCGCATGGGAGGCGTATCAGGTGCCCACGGTGACCAGCATGGATACGCCGATGGGATCGGAAAATGGGGCGTTGGTCTATAATGCGCAGAAGTTTTTCGAGATGAACGAGAAACGTGGCGGCCACCATACCGGCGATGATTTGAATGGGATCGGCGGGATGAATTCTGATCTGGGCGATCCTGTTTTTGCCGCGGGTGATGGTTTGGTGGTATATGCCGGGGAGCCTTCACCCGGCTGGGGAAATGTGGTGGTGCTGGCTCACCGGAGGCCGGATGGCGAGCAGATCCACTCCATGTATGCGCATCTTTTACAGATCAATACCCGGCTGGGTGAGCTGGTGGCGCGTGGAGAAAAAATCGGATCGGTGGGGACTGCGAACGGATATTATCCTGCGCATCTCCATTTCGAGATACGGAAAAGCGATGGGGTGGATATTGGCTCCGGATATACTTCGATGCCGCTGAACCGCCTTAATCCGCAGCAGGTGATCGATGCACTCCATGATTCGGGAGCGGATGGAATTTCTCCCTCGTATCTGAAATACGCCTCGGTGGAGGCAGAGCTGCCGTGGACGACTATCGAAATGAAAAATGCGGAAAAGATGCCTCAGCTGGAAAAGTGAGGCTCAAAGTTCTGAGACGATCTCTATTTCCGGAAGGGTGGATCTGAGTCTGGAAATCTCTTCGTCAGGGATGGTTGTTTCCCAGAGGTAGAGGGTTTTCAGATCGGGCAGTTCGGACAATTTTTCGACTCCTGCGGCGGTGATTTCAGTTCCGGATAGGTTCAGTGTTTCCAAACCGCGGAGCTCTAACAGGGCATCCACCCATGAGTCGTCCACGTCTGTTTCCGCGAGGCGGAGGGTGCGGAGGTCCTTTGCTTCCTGCAGAAGGGAGAGTGATTCCGGAGTGATGGCGGTGGCTGAGAGATCGACAGATATCAGGTGAGGGATGACATGTGAGAGCTTTCCGAATTTCTCGTCAGTGAGGGTATTTCTCATGGAAACTCCACTGAAGGAGAGTTTCGAGGGATCCTTCTCATCGGGGGTGATGGCGGCCGGGAATTCAGATTCGAAGGATGAGATCAGTTTATCCAGATCTTCGGCAGGTGTGGTTTTCTCAACCGGCGGTGCGAAGTCGAGCTTTTCGATGGCTGTGTGGATCTCCTCCGGGAGCTCGAGCTCCCCGACGCGGATTGTTGGGCTGGCGCCTTGATCGATCCACCATTTAACGATTGCGAGTTCGTGGTCTTCGATATCGGTTTTTCCTTCCGGAGGCATGTGCTCTTCATCGTCCGCCGGGAGTTCGGCACGGAAGATGATGTTGCTGTCCAGAGCATCTCCGGGCTCGATTGCGGAGCCTTCCTTGCCGCCTTCGATCAGCATCTCGTAGGTGTCCATGCGGAGCTTACCTTTGGCTTTGCTTTCCTTATGGCACTCGATGCAGCGCATTTCGAAGATTGGAAGGATCAGATCGGTGAAGACGACCTTTTCCTCGAGGGGGATGGCTGGTTTTTCTTCCTCCACCTCTTTTGGCGGAAGGCCGAGAAGTTTGCGGAGCGGATCCGGTGCGTATTGGGTGAGGTAGTCCTTACCGTGGGTGATGGAGGCGCCATCGTGGCTGGCGTAGCTCATGACTCCCACACTGGCGAGAAGCAGGACGCGGTAGAGAAGCTGCGAGGAGCCGGGTGTCATGCACCACGATTTTACGATCAAGGTGAGAACCGCGAAGCAGCCGAAAATGATGCCGCCCCAGAGGTGGTCTTCCACAAGCTCGCTGCCCTCGAAGCCGCCGCCATGGTAGAGGAGAAAGCCAAGCACAACCGCTGAAATGGCGCTGAGTGCTCCCAGAAAGACGGGAAAAAGGCCGAGTGGGACTTTTTTCCGGGTGATGAAGGCGATAAATTCCTGAGCTAGTATCAGGATAAAGATGCCGATGGGTAGATGGAGTGCAACCGGGTGGAAGTGACCGAGGAAACGAACGAGATCCGGCCGGTTTTCACCATCGGGCTCCCCAGTGATGAAGGGGGCTGCGATCAAAGCCCCGATGGCGAGAATGCCGCAGATAGTGAGAAAGAAGGCGAGAAGCCTGCCTTTTGGTTTCGTTTCCAGATCAGCTTCGGTGGTCATACGTCAATGGTGACATCCTTGTCTTCGGGGGATTTTTTGGATGCGGATTTCTTGTCGGATTTTGAGAAAAATGGGATCCAGGAACGGAGGTCGTAGCCGAGGTATGATACGCATTTCAGGAAAAACGCGAGGGCCACACCTTCATCGATAAAGGGGATGGGATCCGGGATGGGGCCTGCGGTGAGCAGATACAGAGCGGAGAGTATGGCTCCGATCCATGCGAGTTTTCGTTTCATGGGTGTAGTTTGATACGCTTTTGGAATAAGGCAACTTTCCGAGTTTTCTTGATTCCTGCGGTTCTAACGCCATTTTCGCGCCACTTATGGATCTTTTACTACTGAAAACATTACATTTGGCGGGTGCGTTCGCCCTGTTTGCGTCCCTTGGTGCGACTATGATGGCTGGCTCCGGGAAAAAATCGGCTTCGATTCTCCATGGGGTCTCGATGCTGGTGATCCTGCTGATCGGCTTTGCAATGCTGAAGAAGCCGCCAATGGATCAATACTGGTGGATGGTGAAGGTAGTTATGTGGCTCTTCATCGGGCTGGCACCTGCGCTTGCCAAGAAGAAGGTTTTGCCATCCATGCTGGTGCTCACGCTTTCATTGGTCGCGGCTACGGTTGCCGCTTATATGGGGCTCTACAAGCCGTTCTAGGAATGCTTTGCAAGGATTCGCGCCTGATCGAAATCGTAAGGCGTGAACTCCAGTAGCAACGTTTCTCCAGGCTCGAAAACGGTCTCGGCGACAGTCAGGGGCTTGGAAAGGTGGCCGAGCACAGCTTTGCCATTCATGAGTTCTACGCTGTAGAGGATCTCTCCTTTGCGCTCCAGGACAGTGCCGGTGGTGGTAATGGCGTTTTCTGACATTTCACGAAGCTCAGCCTAGATCGCGCCATCGCACAAGTCCGGCCAGTGGCATTTCGCCATCCGGGTGCCAGAAAATTCCGGGTTCCTGGGCGTGGCCGGGTTGGCAAATCCTGGGCGGGGCTATTTTTTCGAGTTCCCCGGCCATGGAGATGGGCTCGAGGACGGCGGTGGAGAGGTATTCTACTTCCGGGCCGAGGGTATCATGGGAAATGACTTCAGGGATGGGGGCCACGTGGACAAATCCGCTGAGAGGGCCGGGTCTGAGGAGGGTATTTTCCTGATCGAGAACGATGGTCCAATCGACTGAATTTTTACTCTCGAAAAGCTGGAGATTCGCTCCGTTTGCGGCGCGGAAGCGGATGAGCTCGCGTTCATTGCGCACCGCCCCGGCTTCGGAGAGGGTTGGGTGGTTTTTTTCGGGAAACGAATTGAGCCCGACGGAAAGTTTTTCGCAGAAATCGGTTAGGTCACCTGCCGCGTAGATCATCTGAATGGAGAGGCAGCCGCGCTGGCCGTATCTCATGATATCCTGGGCAAGGTTTTGGTAGGTGTCTTCGGTTGGCTGGAAAATGAAGGCTGCGCTCAGTTTCGGACCATGTTCAATGAGGCGGGTGCCGGTGGAGAGCCAGTTGCGGAAAAAATCGATGGTGTCTGCGGCCCCGTAAACGATGGCGATCTCCGGTGATTTCCAGGCTTCCGGGAGTTCCCGGCGGAGTTCGATAAGCGGGATATGAGTGGCCCATCGCTCGAACTCGGGGAGGCCGGCGGAGGGGATCTTTACCCAACTTTGGCAGCCGATGAGAAAGGCGCGGAAGGTGGTTTGGAAAGCTGCGTGGGGGGTGTTTCCGCTGACCACGTGGAGGACGGGCCCGCGCGGTGTGGCTCGCGAGCCATCGACCCAATGTTCCAGGCGGCGCGAGTTTCCGAGCTCTGAATCGAGCCATTTTAACAGAGAGGCTTCATCATACGGTCCGACCCATCTTTCAAGGGTGGGGAGGTGTGAGAGGAGTAAGTTGATTCTTTCCCTGAGGTTCATGAGTGTGAGTTGGTGGGGAATTAGCTCATGCGTGAGCAGCCGCGGGCGATGGCGGCTGGATCGCGGCCGATGAGTTGGAATTCCCGCTCTCCGGTGGCGATGGCCAGGTCCTGGGTGCGAATGGCGGAAACGGTGTCGATATTGGCTAGGTCGATGATTTCCAGGTAGCCGATTGCACCGAGGGGAGCAGGGTTTCCTGTTTCCAGATCCACGATTCTGATGGCGGTCCAGGGAGGGCCTTTGTGCGTTTCCTGGTTCCCCCACTTGTAGAACTGGGAGGATAGCTCGGTCATGCTGTATTCGTTGAGAATGCGGGAAAGTGGTAGGCCGAAGTGGGTGGAGAGTTTTTCACGGACCTGGGCGGGTGTGAAGTTTTCCCTTAGGCCTTTGCTGCCGCCGGTTTCAAAAATCCATGAGTCGGGCGGGAGGGTGAGCGGCTCCATTACCTCGCAGGCGTTCATCAGGGTGATTGAGGTGCCGAGAATAGCTGCGGGGGTGCCTTCGGGAGAAAATTTTTCCGGGTGGAAGTTCCCGTATTCATCGATGAGCCATTGTCCTCCGAGATCGAGGAAATCGAACATCTGGACGAGCGATGAATGGGGATGGGATCCGAGCCTTTGGGAAAAAAACCAAGGTTGGCGGATTGGTGGGAGTGAGAGGTGGTGCCAGGCGCTGAAGACGGAGGCTTTGTAAAGAGTGAGGGAGCGGTGTTCGTGTTTTCCTTTTATCTCCCGGGTGGTGCCGGAGGTGAGGAAATATCCGGAGACTTCGGATTCCGGGAAACAGCGGAGGCCTACTTCGGGAAGTTTGAAGACATCGGTGGGAACGGCGGGGATTTCCAGCCAGGAGCTGGTGTTTTCCGGCGTTATTCCCAGAGCTTCGCAATAGCGGCGGTATGGGATGTTGTAGGTGAATTGGTGGGCAAAGACTTCGAGGGCGGTTTCGGCGAAATTGCCTTCACCGGAATTCATCCAGGCCAGTAGTTTTTGCTGCAGGGTCACGCGGTATTCGTAGCGCCGGTGGGGTGGCTTGAAAAGAGGGCGTTTGCATTTCCTGTAAGAAGGCCGGATGCTGCAGCATGCTTGAGTTTTCGGATGCCCCCTACCAATTCTTCGAGGCGAGACCCTCCCGCCCACTGATCTTCCTGGGGAGGGTGCTGAATAAGGCTGTGATCCTAAGATCAAAGGAACACCGGATCAGCGATATAAGGATCCATGGAGCGGAGGATGCCGTGCGGAAAGCTCAGGCGGCAGGAGATCGTCTGGTGTTCGTGATCAATCACCCGAGCCACAGTGATGCGCAGGTGCTTGGGGAGGTGCAGCGGCGCCTGGGGGTGCGGTCCTGCTTCATGGCTGCCTACGATGTGTTTCTGCGGAGTAAATTCTGTGCGTGGAGTATGCAGAAGTTGGGGAATTTCTCGATCGATAGGGAGGGCAGCGATCGTAAGGCGATGGCGGCGGCGATTCAGGTGCTGAAGGATGGGGAGCGAGGGCTGAATGTTTTTCCGGAAGGGAATGTGTATCTTTCCAATGATCGTGTGACGCCTTTTCTGGATGGTGCTGCCTTCATTGCGCTCAAGGCACAGGCGGCCTTGAAGGGGGCCTCGGTGAAAATAATTCCAGTTAGTATAAAACTTACCCATCTGGCAGTGCCGAGGGAGGAGATCACCGCGAGATTGCAGAAACTGGCGGAGGATAGCGGATATATTTTTCCCAAAGGGATGAAGGAGGAGCCGATGGATGCGGTTCTTGGCCTCGGGCATCACATCATCCGGCGGCTATTGAGCGATCACGGGTTCGCCGATGCCCTAAGGAATTATGACGAGCTTCCGCTTTTTGATCTGTTGAAAAATTTCTTGGAGGAGCTGGTTTCGAAGGAAGAAGTGGCTCTGGGATGTGTGGCTTCCGGCAAGGACAGTATGCCGGCTAGGATTGGGAGGATCCGCTCCCGGATACATCAGCTACGGATGAGTGCGGGCGGTGCGGGTGACAAGACTTTGCACGGCCTGGCTCAGCGCGCAATTCTGGCATTGCGTATTCACGGCTACCTCACTCCGTATCTCACTGAGAAGCCTTCGATAGACCGTTATGATGAAACTGTTGAACGGATTGCAGAGGATTTTTACTCGAAGGCGATGCCAAGAACAGGCCCCCGGCGGGCATTGGTTAGTATCCGTGAACCACTTGCGGTGGCTGATTATTTGAAGGAAGCGGGGGGAGATCTCCGGAGGGTGATTCCCGTGCTGACGCGGAAAATTCAACGATCCGTGCAGGATGGGGTAGATGAGTTAAATGCCCTCAACAAGGCGCCCGGAGGAGATTGGGTAGAGGTGGGCTGAATTTGGCTGGCTTCAGTTTTCCTGATTCTCGAGTAGCTGGATTGCGTGTGTTTCACCCCATTCCTTCAGGGAGCGTAGGATTGGTTCGAGAGACTTTCCCTCGGCTGTCAGTTCGTATTCCACTCGTGGCGGGACTTCCGCGTAGACGGCGTGTATGCTGTGTATTTTGTGATCTTCTTCATGGTTCCCTTATTGTGCCTACATCACCAAATAGTGCCTACTTGTGTAAAATGATGGTATGAGCTATTCCTAGCAATGGTTGGCTCGGGCGCACGAACAGCCGTAGAAACACCAATATGAAAGCTATTCAATTTATCACAGACAGCAGCGATGCCGGATCCGCGCGTGAAGTAGAACTAGAGATTCCGAGCCCGTCCGGTCACGATATTTTGGTGAAAGTAGAGGCTGTGGGCCTGAATCCAGTCGATTTCAAGGTGCGCCCGGCAGAGGGTGAAAAACCGAAGATCCTGGGATTTGACGCGGCTGGAATCGTAGTCAGCGGAGGTGACCGGGCATCGATCTTCAAGGAGGGGGATCTCGTCTATTATGCCGGCGATGTCACCCGTCCCGGATCGAATGCGGAATACCAGCTGGTGGATGAGCGGATTGTGGGCCTGCGTCCGGCTTCCCTGGATGCCGCGACGAGTGCGGCACTTCCACTGACCGCGCTGACTGCCTGGGAGTCTTTGTTTCACCGCCTGCTGATTGATTTCGATAAGCCGGCGGAGAATGCCGGGAAATCACTTTTGATCATCGGTGGCGCTGGCGGCGTGGGCTCTATCGCCATTCAGCTGGCGAAATTGGCCGGGCTTACCGTGATCGCCACGGCTTCGCGTGAGGAGAGCGCGGACTGGTGCCGGAAACTTGGCGCTGACCATATCATCAACCACCGAGGCGATATGCCGGAGCAGCTCCATGAGTTGGGATTCGACTTCGTGGACTACATCGCGAACTACAACGATATCGACGGAGCCTGGGATGCTATGGGTGTGATGATCGCGCCGCAGGGAGGGATTGTTCTCATTACGGATCACAAAATTCATCTGGAAATGGCCGGTCCGTTCAAAATGAAATCTGTCTCCATTCACTGGGAGTTCATGTTCACCCGGGCGATGTTCAAGACCGAAGATATTATCGAGCAACACAATATTCTCAACCGGATAGCGGAGCTGATCGATTGCGGGAAAATTTCTGCGACGGCAAACGATAGTCTCAGTCCGATCAATGTGGAAAATATCCTTGAGGGGCATCGCCGTATGGAATCCAAGGCTGCAATCGGGAAGCTGACGATTTCCGGCTGGGCGTAATCCACGTTTTGGCGGCGACCGGATGCGCCGATGATATTCCAACTCTTTCTCGGGATTGAGCGCCGGTGTGTGATTTGCTTTAAGGAAAACTAACAGAATCCCGAGAGGAGAAAGGGATGCTATATATCGATTTAATTAGTTCCAGATGCTGCTGTTAGGTAGTTTTTCGAGCTGGAGCTTGGTCTTCTTGAAAGGTGTGCTATCCTTCGCTCTGTTGAGCCCCATTTCCGGGCACGGGTTGTAGTCTTTGCGGTTGATTATGTTTGGTCGTTTCGATTTTGGGATCTCGTGTTTTGAAAAAGGGAAACTTCAGACAGTACTACACATGAAATTATTTATAGGAAACCTCTCATACGACACTACAGAACAGATACTCAGCGATGCACTCGCAGAAGCAGGAACGATCGTTGATTTTCATCGTCCAACCGATCGTGAAACAGGCAATCCCCGCGGATTCGCATTTGTGACGATGGACAGCCAGGAAGCTGGCGAGAAGGCAATCGACATGCTGGATGGCCAGAAATTCGATGGCCGCGAGCTGAAAGTAAACGAGGCGGAAGACCGCCGCAGCAATCATCCGGCGGATCGTCCGGCACGGGTTTCCATGAAGATCCCGAAACAGCGCCCGGTAGACGACCGTCCACTTGGAAAAGACGGAAAGCGCATCCGTTACAAAGGCATTTAAGGAGAGTTGAGGTTGCGGGGATCGGGCCGGGCGTTATACAAACGCCTCCCGTTTCCCAATGATACCTCCTTCCCTCAGTGAAAAACTCCTCGCGTGTGTCTCGAGGGACTTTTTTCGTCCCCTGACACGTCCTTCGGCGCCAATCTATGTTGATTGCGCGGATAGGCTCGCGGATATAGCCGGCGATGCTGGCAGGCTCCCTCATGCTGAGGCGGTGGCCTTGATCCGTGAGGTTCTCCAGAGCCACGCCGACGTCGTTCTGGATGAAGACGAGGGTGGCGCTGTCCGTGATTCTCGGCAGCGTGCGGGATACTTATTCAATCGCTTTTGTGAAGCCGGGTGGTTGGAAGATCAGCAGATCGGCCTGCAGGAACGTTGGGTTCTGATTTCTCCTGGCTTGAGGCCAATGCTGCGGCTTCTCAGGGAGCTGGCGGAGGATGAAATCGCGGAGCTGAAAACCTTCGCGGATACGGTGCGGGGTGTTTGCGAGACCTTGGAGCGTCCGGGCATTCTCGATGCTCGGTTGCATGATCCGGGCGTTCTCCGGGCGACTGTCACCGATGTGAATGCTCGCCTCGAGAGTGCGGTGATACAGCTGCACGGGGTTGAGAAATTGATTTCGCTATTCGATCATCGCCAGCGCTCAAGTCATTCGCCTGCAGAGACTTTGCGACTGCTTTATGCGGAATTCGGCGCGGGGCAGCACATGGTTTGTTACGATGCGCTCCGCAGAAATGGACTTCTCCCACGTCTTCAGTTTTTGCGGTCCATGGTTGCGGATCGGAGGGATGATCCGCTGATGAAGGAGCGCTTGGCCCAGGGGCTGGCGGATCATTATCACTGGGATGAGAAGGAAGCCTACTATCGCGCGGAAAAAGCCATGCGGTTGCTGGAACAGCGGCTGGCCGCCATCCGCCTTGTGGCCGATGCGATCGATTCGAGAATGGCTGCATTCAATCAGCTTTCCCAGCAGCGATACCGCTATCAGACGGAGCTCCGTGGACGGCGTCCGGAAATCGTTAAGGCGTATTGCGAAGCGATCAATAAGCGCTACTCCGGCACGAGGTTGGCCGGGCTACGTGGTGAAGATCCGGATTTTACGCCACGCGTTCCTGAGGTGAAGTTTTTCTATGGCTTCGAATCGCTGGCACGGGTGCGTAGGGTGAAAGCCCCGGCTGACCTGACCTTTGGAAGCGAGGAGTCCGGAAACAGGGAGACCTCCGAAGAAACTCTGGCCGCCTTGCGGGAACGTCAGCGTCTGGCGCTTACCCCGCAGCGTGCAGCCCGGCTGGTTGCGAGACTTTTACCGGAGTCCGCCACGTCTATTTCCTCCGAGGCCTATGCGGCGACGGATGTCGATGAGATGCTCGATTTGCTGGCGATCGTTGCTTATGACAGCGCGATCACAGCCGATGGCGAACGTGTTTCCTGGTCGGTAAAAGGCCGCGGGAAAGCGGCTGGCCTGACGCCGGAAGTTATTCCTTCAGACATGCATGCCGACTGGGAGGTCGAGCGCTTCACCATCGATAGATCGTGAAAACAATTTTCAGAAAACCAACCAACTAGATAGCAGTTCAAAGATTCGTTTCCCTATGACACAAAACCAATGGCCCAGTTTCTGGCCGGACGTTCCCGATGAGGACCGTGCGGGAATCCGTGACATACTCGCCGAGCTTCTCGGCCGTGGCACCTTGCTTGGCGATGGTGGATCCGGCCGTGATCTGTTTCTGCTGGCACGGGATCACTACCGGGAGCACATCGCGGATTATCTCGCGCCGCTGGGCTTGGAATTGGTGGTGGATGATGATTTTTCCCTGCTTCAAGCACGCCCGCAGCCGGAAACCTGCCATTTGCTGGCGCAGTTCACGAAGGATGAAACGCTACTACTTCTAGTTATGTGGCGTGCGTGGGATGACCACCGGACGAATGAAATCAGCTCCGCGGTGGTGCTGACGGTGGATGATCTGTGGACGCGTTTCCGTAATACCTTCGAGAAGATCGATCCGCCGGAGAAAACTCATTTGGATAGCTTGCTGGCGCGTTTGAAACGGCACCGTCTCATCCGCACCCGGAGGCCGGATGGAGCGGAAAATCTCGGGGAAACTCTCATCGAGATATTGCCGAGTCTGCCACGGGTGATCCCGTTCGATGATCTGGAAGCCTGCCTTGAGCGCGCTTCGCTTTACGAGCCTACAGAGTCTTCGGAAGATACCGAAGAGGCTCCCCAAAACTCTGAAAACTAGTATCTCAATTTTTTAAGAAATGTCCTCAAGAGTTCACCTCAGCCGCATCGTCGCCATCAACTGGTATGGATACCGTCGATTTATCGATATTTCAGGTCTCTCACTGATCACCGGGGCGAACGGCTCCGGGAAGAGTGTTCTACTGGATCTAATACAGTTCGTTATGCTCGGGGAGTCTCTTTCCCGGTTTAATAAGGCGGCTGCTGGCTCAGGTAGTGGTAGATCACTTCGCGGTTATTGCTTATGCGATACGAACACCCAGGGTGCCGATGGTCAGGAGCGTTATCTCCGTCCATCCGGTGTGACCTTGGCTGCGCTGGAATTTGTGTGGCCGCTGGAAGATGGCGAGGATGAGCCGCGGCGTGAGACCTGGGGCGCGCGTATCGAATTCGAGGGCCCGACTTCAAAGGCGAAAACTCTCTGGTTCATGATACCGGGCCGGATGGAAAAGGATGATTTTCTGACTGAGGATCTGGTGCCGGATGCCATCGCCTTCATGGCGGAGGATGAGTTCCGCGTGCACGTGAAGCGTGATTTGGAGGGAGAGGTGTTCGATCGTCAGGGTTCCTATCTCGAGGAAATGGCCACCCGGGGGCATCTCGGGTTCGACAGGCCGCAGATGAATAAAACTCTGCCGAATTCCATGGCGTTCCAGCCGGTGGAGTCGTTTGAGAAATTTATCCGCGAGTATCTTCTCGAGCCCGGAATGCCGGATGTGAAAGCAGTCCGCGCAAGTGTGGATGCGCACCGCCGAGCGCAGGATCGCCTGGATAAGATGAAAGATCAGCTGGAGAGGCTGAAGCGGATAGGTGAGAACCACGAGGAATACCGGAAGGCGCGCCAGGAGGCCCGCCTGCATGCCCATTTGCGCCAAGCGCTGGCCCATGAATGGAAGCTGGAGCTATTGAATGCAGAGCGCGAGACGCTGGAAAAACTCCGGATCGAGAATACGGAACAGCGTGCCGATTATGAGGCTGCGATCCAGGAGCGCAATGAGCTCGATACCCAATTGGCAAAGGTCCGTCTGGCAGCGGGGAATGACATACAGACTGCGAGATTGACGGAGGCGAGATCGGATCAGGAATCCATTTCCCGTGATCTGGATGCGCTGCGTGATATCGAGAAGGCAGCCCGTCAGTTTCTCTACGAGCGGACGCAGAACTGGAAGCAGTGGCTGCGCCTGGCGGAAGATCTGGATCTTCAGGTGCCCGGAAATGCGAATGAGTGGATGAAGCAGATGCAGGGCAGCGAGGAGAATGCGGCTCTGGATGCTGCTGCGAAAATGCCGCGTGCTTACCAGGCTTTGGTGAACGATGGTCGCGACTGCCTGCGGCCGATTGAGGAAAAAATCAAAGAGCTGGAAGTCCGTGAAAGCCGCCTGCAGAAAGATCTGGATGATCTGGATCACAAGGGTAGTGCGGCTGCGACTCCACTGCTGGATGCTCTGAAATCCCGTGGTCAGCGGGCGGAAGCTCTCGGCCGTGTGATCGAGGTGAAGGAAGAGGCGGAGCAATGGTGGCCGCTATTGGAGAATTTACTGGGGAAAAACCGTATCAGCGTTTTACCCGAAGACTACACGGCGGCATGGGATCAGGCACAGCGGCTGGGGCATACGGATGAGCCATTGGTAAATCCGGATGAGGTTGGAGCTGCGCAGGCTGCACCGAAAGAGGGGAGCGTGGCTTCGTTTTTCGAAACCAAACACAGTCTCGCGGCAAATTATTTGCAGCAGCTCTACGGTGATATGATGGCTGTGGAGAATAATTCCGAGCTGGAGAATCATGCGCGGGCGTTTTCGAAGGATGGGTGGCTGAAGGAACCTCCACACCGCATTCATATCCAGCCAGCCAGGGAATTCACCATCGGTCAGGAAGGCCTGCGCCGTTTGCGTGCGATGCGCCGCGACGAGCTGGAAGAGGTTTCCGAAGAGTTGGCGATGCTGAATCGCACGGCGGAAAATTGGCGGACATTCCTGCATCGCGGGGAAAGCTGGCAGCTGGATAAGGCGGATCCGCCGGCGGGCAGTGCGAAGCTGCGGGATCTTCCACGCCTGCGGAATGAGCTGGCGAAGCTGAACGAGACCATCCGCCTATTGGCTACTCCGGAGCGCGAGGCGATGGTGGAGGATCTGCGGGTGAAGGAGAAAACCTTGGCTGGCCTGCATGAGCGGGTCGGACGATTGGGGAATAGTATCGAGAAATTTGATCTGCAGGAGAAGCAATCCATGGAGACGCTCGATAATCTGGAGGAGGACGAGCGTGATTTCTACCTGAAGCGTCAGCAGAGCCGGGAGACTTTGGCCGGTGTGCTGGATGCTGAGATTTCCGGGATGATTTCTTCTGTGGGGAGCCAGTTTCCGAAATGGCAGCAGCGGCTGGATGCAGTATCTGCCGTGGCAAGCACGCGTGAGCACGATTCCGACAAGGCCCGCCGGGAGCGGGATATCGAGCGCCACGCATTGGCTGAAACCCATCCCGAAGCGGCGGATGCCTTTGATCCCGATGAGGATGAAAACAGCCGCTACGATGCGCGCCGCGACGAGCTGGAATCCCACGAGCTCGAGAAATACACACTGGCTGCCGAGGATGCGCGCAAGGAGTGGGAAGACCGCCTGCAGCATCAGGTTCTGGATGTCTTAAAGGAAAAACTTGATGAAGCGGAGCGCACGAAGCGCGAGCTGAACCGGGCGATGGATCATGAAATCGGCGGCTGGCGATATCAGCTTTCAATGAAGGCGGACCGCAGCCACAGTGCGATCTGGGCCCTGGTGGATAAGGGATTGAATCCAAGTATGGAACTTTTCGCGGAAGGAGCGAAGGAGGAGATCGAGAAGGCGAAGGAAGAACTCATGCTGGCGATTGAGAATGCGGATGAGCCCCGACATCAGCGGGCGCTGGATTACCGCTATTATCATCACTGGGATATTCAGGCTACTCCGACCGGTAAGGGCGAAGGCGCGGCCATTTCCCTCAACAAGAATGCGAAGAAGCAGAGTGGTGGTGAGAACCAGGCGCCGTTCTTCGTGGCGATGCTCGCCGCTTTCCAGCGCGTCTACAGTGTGGACCAGCGGGAAATGCGGAAAAATCTTGGTATTGTGATCATGGATGAGGCGTTTTCCAAACTATCGGGTGACCGGATCGATGCGTGTCTGGCGCTGGCGCGGAACTTCGGTCTTCAGCTGATCATGGCTTTCCCGGAAGATCGCCTGCCAACCATGATCCAGCATGCGAAGACCGTGGTGCAATGCCGTGTGGACCGCACCTACGATGACAACACCGGCCGGATCACAGACATCAATAACTGGGTGGTGAAAGTGGATAGCAAGAAGCTGCTGGAGGTATTTTCCTGAGCGTAACTCTCAGGCTGAGCTGTGAGCTGTCCTTACGGATGATTTCTGCCTAGAACTCGGATATGGGGGAGTCTGTTTGGTCGGTTTATATGATTCGTTGCGGGGATGGTTCCCTTTACACGGGGATAGCGACGGATGTGGAGAGGCGATTCTCGGAACACGAGGGGCAGGGGCCGAAAAGTGCGAAGTATCTGCGGGGGCGGCTGCCGCTGGAGGTGGTTTATCGGGCGGAGATCGGGAACCGGTCGGAGGCGAGTAAAGAAGAGCTACGGTTGAAGTCGCTGAGTAGAAGCGCGAAAATGAAGATGTTGAATATCAGTTGATTGCAAGATTTCTGCTAGCTTTTGGGTTTCGTTCGAGTAGTGTTCTAGTGAACTTATGGGAATGGAGGAAAAGTTAGCAATTCTGGCGGATGCGGCGAAATATGATGCTTCGTGCGCTAGTTCCGGGGCACAGAGATCGGACTCTAGTAATGGAAAGGGAGTCGGGTCTACGGGCGGGGCGGGTATTTGCCATTCGTATGCTCCGGATGGGCGATGTATTTCGCTCCTGAAACTGCTGCTGACTAATTCCTGTATCTACGATTGCCATTACTGCATCAATCGCAGGTCGAGCAATGTGCGGCGGGCGGTGTTTACTGCAGAGGAGGTGGTGAAGCTGACCCTAGATTTCTATAAGAGAAACTACATCGAGGGCTTGTTCCTAAGCTCGGGAATTATCCGGAATGCGGACTATACGATGGAGCAGGTGATCGCGGTGGCGCGGACATTGCGGGAGGTGCATGATTTTCGTGGATACATTCACCTAAAGACGATTCCGGAAGCCTCGCCGGAGCTGATTGAGAAAGCGGCGCGGTATGCGGACCGGATTAGTATCAACATGGAGTTGCCGACCCAGAAGAGCTTGGATCTACTGGCGCCGGAGAAGAATATGGCGCGGACCAAGGTGGCGATGGGGCGGATCCGTCACAAGCTGGAGGAGGCGAAGGAACAGAAAAAGGATGGGGATAAGAAATTGCGGCATGCCACGGGGCAGAGCACTCAGGTGATTGTCGGGGCGGATGAATCGACTGATGCGGATTTCCTAGCGGGATCAGATGAGCTGTATCGGTCCTATAAATTGAAGCGTGTATATTACTCGGCGTTTAGCCCGATACCGGAGCCTTCTTCGATATTACCTTTGAAGGCCCCGCCACTGGTGAGGGAGCATCGGTTGTATCAGGCGGATTGGCTGATGAGATTTTATGGATTTAAAACTGATGAGATACTAACGGCAGAGCAGCCGAATCTGGACCTCGAGCTGGATCCGAAATTGGCGTGGGCGTTAAGGAACCGACAGGATTTCCCGGTTGATATCCAGAAGGCTTCGCGTGAGGTGCTGCTGCGGGTTCCGGGCTTGGGAGTGAGAAATGTGGATCGAATTTTGCGGATAAGGCGATTTACGAAGATACGCTTGGCGGACCTCACGCGGCTGCGGGTTTCCTTGAACAAGGTTCTCCCGTTTCTGATTACGGCGGATCATAATCCTTCGGCGTATTTATTGGATTCGGATCGGTTACGGGCGAAGTTCGCGCCGAAGCCCCAGCAATTGGAGTTATTGTTTTGAAGAGCTATGAGAAGCGTGGATCCGGGGAGTGATTTTGAAAGTTGGCGGGAGGCGGCGAAGGGATTGTTGGGGGAGAGTATTCCGCCAAGCGAGGTGATATGGGAGAAGGAGGAAGGCTTGTTCGACGGGGGAGGTATGGAGAGCGGGGCGGTGGGGTATTCGGCTTTTACGGTTCCAAAGGATTTCGTGGGGCTAGCGCGGAATGTGGCGTGCCATTGCGATGAGAAGCGGTGGGCTTTATTATACCGGATTCTGTGGCGAATAGTGAAAGGCGGTGAGCGGAATTTGTGTGCAATCGCGAGCGATAGCGATGTGGCGAGGGCTTTGTTTTTGCAGAAAAATGTGAGGCGGGAGATTCACAAGATGCATGCGTTTGTGAGGTTCAAGCTGGTGGATACGGATGGTGAGACCGGGAGGGAACGTTATGTGGCGTGGTTTGAGCCGGATCACTTTATTGTGAAGGCAGGAACTCCGTTTTTCAGGAAGCGTTTTGCGAATATGGATTGGAGCATTTTCACTCCGAAGGGTTGTGCGCATTGGGATGGGAAGGTGCTGAGATTTTCCGAAGGGGTGGCGAAAAATCCGGTAGAGAATCCGGACGCACTGGAGCGGGCGTGGCGGACTTATTATGCGAGTATTTTCAATCCGGCCCGGGTGAAGGTGAAGGCGATGAAGGCTGAGATGCCGGTGAGATATTGGAAAAATCTGCCGGAGGCGGGATTGATCGAGGAACTGATCGACCAAAGTAAGAAACGTGTGGGCGGGATGATGGAGGAGCAGTTGAGGCCGGCGAAGGATGCTCCGAAGAACAAGTATTTGGGGAGGCTGCGGGAGATGACGGATGCTCCGGTGTGTCATGGACCTCAGGAGGGGCAGAGTTTGGAAGAAATGGCTGAAGCGGCGCTGAATTGCAGGGGTTGCCCATTGTGGGGGCATGCGACGGGAACGGTTTTCGGTGAGGGGCCGGCACATGCGCGGGTCATGATTGTGGGGGAGCAGCCGGGCGATCAGGAGGATGTGGCGGGTAGGCCTTTTATTGGGCCTGCGGGGAAATTGCTGAGAGAGGCACTTTCGGAGGCAGGGCTGGCTGCGGATGAGATGTATCTGACGAATGCGGTGAAGCATTTCAAATGGACACCGCATGAGACGCCCAGGGGAAAAATGAGGCTGCATCAGCGACCGGGGAAAACGGAGATCGATGCGTGCCGGCCATGGGTCTTGGGAGAGCTGAACCGGGTGGCGCCGGAAGTGTTGATTTTACTCGGCAGGACGGCGGGGGAATCGCTGGTAGGAAAGAGTCTGCCGGTGATGAAGGCGCGTGGTTTGATCGAAGCGGATCACCTGGCGCCGAAGGTGATTTTAACGGTGCATCCTTCTTATCTCCTCAGGCTTCCAAAGGGGGCTGGAAAGCAGGAGGAGTATGAGAGGTTTGTTGCTGAGCTGAAGTTGGCCCTGCAATGAGAACCGGGATGGGAAAAAGTAGCTTAGGAAGTGCTCTTTGCCGGCTCGTCCGCATCTGGTTCTTCAAGTTCATGTTTTCTGCCGAGATAGATGCCGACGAAGCCCCATACTACGGCTACGCCCGCGCCGATGCAGAGTGTGGCGGGAGTTCCGAGATGTAGCCAGCCATCGCCGAGAAGCGCGATGATCCAGATCCAGAAGACGTCTCCACCACGATAGACGGCTACATCGATGATGGGTTTTGTTTTGAAACGGGCTTCCCGGTCCACTGCGGTGTATAGAATTTCCCTTGCAGGGCGGGTGATAGCGTAGTTTCCAGAGCGGCGGACGACCTGAAGTGCAAGCACAAGGATGATGGCCGGGTTCGCACTGAGTAGGAGCAGCAGGCCGCCGACAACGAAGGGAACGAGCGACAGAGTGGTGGGCATACCGAATTTCCGGGCAATTCGATTGGTGGCGAAGATGCCGATGACGATTGTCAGGACATTTGTGGCGAGTTCCACGCTGCCAAGGAGTTCCGTTCTTTCCGAGCTGGAGTAGTCTGCGAGGAGGCCGGTCTGGGTGGAGTAGAGGAAGGCGCTGATGCCGGTGAATAGGAAAATGAATGCGGCGATGCCGATGAGGCGCTTGTGGGTGATAAATTCAGCGAAGCCGGAGAAGGGGTTCCGGTTTAGGGAAAGAGAGGACTGGTTGCGCTCCTGCTTTTCGAAAATTCGGTTGAGTATGGCTATCAGCGGCAGGGTAAAAAGGAGGGCTCCGCTGGTGACCAGCAGAATGTTTTCCACGCTCATGCTTTCGGCCAGCCATAGAATCAGGATTGGGCCTGCGATGGCGCCTACGCTGGCACCGGTGTTGATGAAGCCAAAGATGCGTTTGCTCTGGTCCTTTGAATATTGCTGCGAGAGGAAACTCCAGAAGACAGAAATATGGAACAGGCTGAATACGCTGCTCCAGACGTAGAATATTTTACCGAGGAAACCGGGATCAATCCCCGCCTTGAAGGCGAGATAGAGACCGAGGAAAGTGCTTGCGAAGAATACGAAAACGCCGGGCACCAGCTTCCTGAGACTGATTGCCGAGGCGAAGACGTTGTAGATGGAAACGGCGATGGTGGAGACGATGAAGGTGTAGGTCCACTGCTGGGCGAGACTGACATCGCCCCAATCGCTGGGTAAGGCATCGCGGACCGGCTTCACGATCATGTATGAAGCCATGAGGACGAAGATGAAGAGAAAGGAGATTACAGCTCCAGATATTTCGGACGGCCGAATCTGGGTGACTCTCTCGAAGAATCCTTGGTTTGAAGACATCTGATGGGATGGGTTTTAGAAGGTGGTCGGCTGCGGCTTTTACCAGGGAAGTTCCTTGCCGTTGTAAAACCAGAAGCGGCCGGACTTCTCTTTGGTGAGATTTTCGATGAGGGGGATCATTTTTCCGATGCTTTCCACAGGCTCAAGATCACCGTTGCCCATGTCTGTCTGATTGTGGCCGGGGGCGAGGGAAATGACGATGAAGCCTTGTTTGAAGAGTTCGCCGTGGAGGTTGTTGGTGACCATGTTGAGTCCTGCTTTGCTTACGCCGTAGCCCCAGGCTTTGGAGCGGTCGGTGGAGAGCTGGCTGGAGCGGGTGGAGATGTTGATGATTTTTGGAAATTTAGAGAGCTTCAGGCTGGGCAGAAGTGCCTGGGATACGAAGATCGGTCCCATGGTGTTGACCGTGAAGCAATCGATCATTTCCTGGCGGGTGATGTTATTGATCTTCGCGGTATTTTTACCGACGGAAAGTGTGGGTCCGAAATAACCGGCATTGTTGATGAGGATATCGAGTTTCTTGCCTTTCAATGCTTCGGCTAGAGCGGCGATGTCTTCCTCGCTGGTGACATCGAGTTTCATGACTTCTGCTCCGGTGTCCTTGAGTTCGGTCGCTTTTTCAGGAGAGCGGGCGGTTCCGATAACGTGGTAGCCTTTTTCTCCAAATTGTTTGGCGAA
Organism: Luteolibacter sp. AS25; assembly: GCF_046736275.1. GTDB lineage: Bacteria > Verrucomicrobiota > Verrucomicrobiia > Verrucomicrobiales > Akkermansiaceae > Luteolibacter. The sequence continues at coordinate 3,093,177 of NZ_CP151837.1, read as the reverse complement.
CTCGAGGCCGAGGCCGCGGTTTGCTCCGGTGATGAGGACAGATAATTGCGTTTCCGCGGGTTCCTCAGCGTTTGTCTCGGAAACGAAGGCGAGCAAAGTAGCGGTGAGAAAGAGACAGAATGTTTTGAGGGAGAGTTTACGGTAAATTTCCATTTCGATTGGGTTTCTTTTGGTATTGGCAGTTGTCACTACGCTGTGAGAAGAGGTGATATTGCAACTATTAGGCTTAATTGATCCATGGATAACATTTCTACTAAATAGAAAAGGGGCACGGCCATTCGGCTATGCCCCCTCCAAATAGGGTTCTATTTATCTTAAATCGTAACTTGAGAATTAATTTCGGCGGCGACGGAGTGCTAGCATGCTGATGCCTCCGAGCAAAAGTGCTGATGTGGAAGGCTCTGGAATAACAGTCAACATTCCAGTAAGCTCGGAAAATTCGTAACCAACTGAATTTTCATAGATGGTCCACTCATCGCCAGATTCGGTAAAACTACCATTGGTGGTGAGTGCAGAAAAGGTTGAGCTGAAGGTTTCGGTGAGGGTCGTGACATCGACAATTTGCCATGCGTCACCGACTGTGGTGCCTGCAGCAGCAAGATCGAAACGGAATTCACCATTGAAATTGGCAATCCCGTTACCGCTGACTTCGTTATTAATAGCTGTTGCACCAATTTGGAAGAGGAGCTCGGCATTGTCAGATAGCGTGACGGCCCCCCCATTGATGACAGTGTTGCCTGTGTAAGTATTTACGCCGCTCAGTGTCAGTGAGCCTGTTCCTGTCTTGGTGAACCCGTTAGTGCCCTTCATTGGGGCTGAGATTGTCAGTGTACCTGTGCCCTCATGGACAATATCCAGACTGCTACCCAAAGATATGTCGCCATTTCGAGTTGAGCCCATAGCGCCAATTATAGAGATGTCGCCGATGGAACCGCTCGTGATATTGATCGATGAATTCCCGGAGTCGGCACTGAATGTTAGTGTACGATCAAAAGCAGCGCTTCTGAAGATGTTGATTATATGGCCATTTGCCCCAATTGTATCGTCAAATGTTATACTTCTAACCGTCCAGTTGTTTCTCGTAATTGAGCTGTTATTTGTACCATTTGTGAAAACCAAATCGGTGGTGTCAAGGCTAGCCGGAGTGGAGCGAGTAATGAGATCTTCCTCTAGCCAATTAGCTTGATCCCATCTTGATGTGGCTGGATTTGGGCCGTCCCATGTCCAGATTGCAGCTTGTGCTGCTCCCGCCAATAGGAGGCAGAAGCTGATTGTTGTAAGTGTTTTTTTCATTTCTAGGGGTTTGGAGGATCAGCCATAAAAGTATCAAAAGTTTCTGATGTAAATAAAAATTGTTAGATCCGCTGAGATTTGAATCTCACTCGTGCGGTGAGAATAATTTTACTGGAGGATAGGGCCGTTTTTTTCATCGAATGGGGGACGAGGGATGCTCTTTGTTGCGTTTTTAGGCGGGGTTTGCTTAGTTTTTCCGGATGGCAGATTCGGCGCGGGCGGACAAGTGGTTGTGGGCGGTTCGGTTTTTCAAGACCCGGGCTTTGGCGGGAGAGGTGTTGGGGAATGGAAGGGTGAAACGGAATGGCCACACTTTGAAGCGATCGTCATCGATTCAGGTGGGGGACGAGTTGGAGATCCCGTTTATAGAGGGGCCGGGGGCAAGAGATATTCTGGTAACCGGTGTGTTGGAAAAGCGGGTTGGTGCACCCGAGGCACAGGCTTGCTACGAGGATCGCACGAAGGAGGAGGTCTACGAGGCGCTGAAGCAGTGGCAGATCAATCGGCGGGAGGCCCCGAGCGGGAGGCCGACGAAAAAGGACAGGAGGGCGATCGATCAGATCAAGCCGGCCTGGGAGTGGGATGAGTGAAGTTACCCCGGTGCGAGATTCAGTGGGAGCCGAGCTTTTTGCGGAGGGCGGGATAGTCGATTTTTGCGTTGTGGCGTCTATCCAAGGGGATGGAATCGATTTCTATGATTTGAGAGATACCGAGGTTTGCTGCCAACTCGGTGATTTTGGGTGAATCCGGGTGGTTTTCGATGACCAATGTTCCCATACCTTTCCATTCGAGAGCGGCGGTGCGGGTGTTTGGGAAGGATTCCCTGAGGGCGGATTCGATGGCGAAGGGGTATGCCAGTTTTTCGTCGTGCGGATGTGTCGGGAGTTTCTCGGAGGCGCGGCCGAGGAGCCAGATTTGGCCGTCTTCATCGAGGTAGCCGGCGTCTCCGGTGCGGTGCCAGATTTGGTTGGCGAGGTGGATTTTTGTATCGGAATCGCCGATTCCATCGAGGTAGCCGGGGAGGACGTGTGGGCCGGAAACGATGATTTCTCCGGGTTTCCCAGAGGGGAGCTCGATTTCGGCAAGTTGCTCAGAGGTGAGTTCAAATAGGGAGGTGCCGGATTGGTTTTTGATGATTTTTAGTTGGATCTCCGGGACGGGTTTTCCGGTGCAGAGTCCGCCGCCAGAGCGGGTGATTTGGCGGAGTTCCTGGTTATAGGATCGGGCAGGGAGGTGGGCGATGGGTTCGGCTTCGGTGGAACCGTAGACGGAATGGATGCTGGCGTTTGGAAGGGCGGTGAGGAGCTTTGCGAGGAGATCCGGGAAAACCGGTGCGCCGCCGGTGTAGATTTTTTCGAATTTGGGAAGGCTGTGGGAGAGGGCCTGAAAGAAGGCTGGTGACGCGGCGCAGCGGGTGACTTTGAAAGTTTCGCATTGGCGGAGGATGGCCTGGTGATCCGGGGTGCCGGGCTTTCCGAGATTGGTGTCTGCGAGGACGCTGGTCATGCCTGAGGCGAGATTGGCGAGGACGAATACGGGCAGGGTGATGAGATCCACCTCTCCGGGCCTGAACTCCATTGCGTGGGAGAGGGCGCGGTGCTGGGCGAGGAGAAAGCCGTGGGTGCGGATGGCGGCTTTCGGGAGGCCGGTGCTGCCGCTGGTGAAGGTGATGAGTGCGTGTTGGGTGTCCGGAACATTGGCGAGCGGGATGGATTCTCCTGCGTTTTTCCATGGATGGGTGCATGGAAACCATGGGCCTGTGCGGATGGAGGTTTTGACCCTGCGTAGCTCGGGGATGGCGAGGCGGAGCGCTTGGGCTTTCCAGGGGCCAAAAAAGGCATCGGGAGCGGTGCGCTGGCAGCAATGTGAGATGAACTTCCGGCCTGCGGAGGGATCTGCGAGCATGACGCGGATGCCGGAGTGGAAGGCTGAAAGGAGGATTTCGTAGAGCTCGATGGAGACGGGCTGGAAGACGAGGATTGTGTGGTTTTGCCGCAGGCCTAGGCTGTGGAGGTGGGCGGCGCCGCTTGATATGCGGTCTGCGAGTTGCCGATAGGTGACTATGCGATCGGCCCCGCGCTTCCCATCGATGAGGGCGGGGCGATCGGGGAAAAGTGCGGCGTTTTCGAAGAGAAGGGAAACGAGGTTCATAGCGGTTTTGCTAGTAGTGCGTAGCGCCGGAAGACGGTTCCCTGGTGGCGGGTGGTGATTTTCAGCGAGGAGTTCGACTGGTGTTGGAGTGCGTGGATGGCGGTGGTGTAGCCTTTTGCTTTTCCGGTGATGTGGAGTTCATCGACGAGTAGACTGCCGAGTCCGGGGCAACGGGCGGCGGGGTCTACGGCGAGGGTTTTGACGATGAGGGCGGGTTTCTCCCCGCGTGAGAGGGCCTGGAGGTCGGGGATTCCGAAGACGAAGCCGACGGTTTCCGTGCCGCGTCTGGCAAGCTTTACGAAGTCCGTGTCGATGTGTTGGCTGATTTTTTTGTAGGCCTGGGAGAAGGGGGCTTCCGCGAGTGGGGTATAGAGGAAGTTTTTTGCGAAGGCTTTGAGGCTGAGGGAATAGATGTGTTGGAGCTCGGTTTCGAATTTTGTCTGATCGAGGTTTTCGATGGAAATACCGGAGGATAGAATTCGTGATTTCAGTGCTGTGGAGACGGTAGTGGATCCATCGAGGGGGAGGGTGGATGAGGTGTAGGTGGCTAGTTCCGCAAAGCCGGATTCCATCCACCAGTCCGGGTAGGTTTCGGGGTTGGTGGGCTCCAGGAGAAACGGGGGACGGCCATCGCTGTCGATGACGAAACGATATGTTTTCCAGGTGTTCTGGTTCATCGGGCCGATTGCGATCGAGCAGCCTTGGGAGCGGAGATGTTCGGTGGCGGTTTTGAGAATGATCTCTGCGGATGTAGCGTCTGGAGCGGAAAAATCGCCGATGACGCCAGTGTGTTGGCCATTGTAGTTTGGGGTGTCCTTCCACCAGAGGGATGCGCTGGCGGTTCCTGAGTCCGAGGTGAATTCAACGATCGCATCTGCGGAGGAGTCTTCGGGGAAGGTGATTTGTGCGGATTTCATCGGCAGGTTTTTAATTTATAAAAGGTTCCGGAAGAGGAGGATTGGCAAGGATGCGGTGAGAGAAATTGTTCCTCTGACGAACCAGGTTTGGGAGGAGGTCAACCGATTCCAAAATCTGGAAGGGCCGTCTGAGAGGTAGAGGATGACGAGCTGGATGGCCATGGAGGTGGAAATTCCGGCGAGACCTAGGTCCGGCGAAATGTGGTGAAAAGAAACTGCCAGAACCCAAGGCAGGCAGGCGATGGCGTGTGAGATGACGGCATCGATTCCAGGCGGCTTTTGGCGGTTTCCGGCACGGAGTGTGATCAGACGGGAGACGAAAACGATGGAAGGTGGGATGGCGAAACGCCAATCAGCGAGAACAGCACAACCGTAGCCGAGCATGGCGCTGCCGAGGAGTGCGGCACCGCTCAAAAGGGAGGAACGGAAGGCGGTGAGGACGAGGGCGAGGAGAAGGATTAATACTAGAAAGCGTGTGCCAAGTGCTTGGTTTTCAAGAGGTAGAAGCCGCTGTAGGATGAAAAAACAACCTACGGGAAGTAGGATGTTATCGAGTCCACGGTCTGAGAATCCCTCGGTCATCATGGCCAAGGTGGCGAGGATGATGGCGATCCAGAGTGCGTTCGGGGTGTTGATTGTGCCGCTGAGAAGGAGGGGGATGGAGATGCAGGCGAAGGCAACGAGGAGAAATCCGATGGAGCCTTCGATGGATTTTTTCCCTTTTCCGGAGATGTAGTGGAGTTTTCCCCAATGAGTTCCGGCGAGTGCGGCCGCGGCATCGGCGAGGGTGAGAATAAGGATAGGAATGACGAAGAGTAATACGTCGCCGCCAGCGAGTTGGAAGACGGTGGCTACGGCGGGGGCGAACAGGATTTCTCCGTAGGAGGGGCGGCTGATGCCGTGGAGGACTTTTCCGAAATGTTTTTTTAGGAATGGAATCGTGCGGAGTCCGAGGATTGGAAGGGTGGCGATGAGGGCGAGGATCCAGACAGGGAGAGGGCGGTGAAAAATCCACGGGAAGGTGGCACAGGTGAGCCCCATGATGACGTGGATGGATTTTCTGGTGAACTCCGGGGAAAGGTGAAGTGGGCGGGCCAGGAGGCGAATGAGCGAGAATGCGGCTAGAAAGCCGGTGAGGACGGCGCCGATAATTGCGCATTCCGTGGTGGTCATGAACGGACCTCCTCGAGGACGAAGCGGCTGTAAAAGAAGGCGCGGTCTTGCTCGAAAAGGGTTTCGGCCCGGGCGGTGAGTGGGTGGAGGAGGTGGGAAAGGGAATCCGGGCGGGAGCGTGGGGCGAGCATGTTCCAGTAGGCGATGAGTGCGCCGGGGGAGGATGCGGAGTGGATTTTGGTGAGGAGGGCGGAGGTGTTTTCCTCGCTCATGTATTCGAAAATATCACTGAGGTTGAACGCGTCGTAGGGGTGTCCAGTAGGTTGATCGAGGAGGGTTTCGAGAGGGCCCTGGACGATTTTCAATCGATTCTCCCGGAGTGCGTTTGCGATGCGGGAGAAGTTTTTTTCCTCAAGAGCTTCCGGGAGGGCAGTGCAGTGGGTGCCGGTGAGGATCCAGTGGAGATAGGGGTTTTCCGATGGGTCCAGGTGGACTAGGGCGTGTCGGGTGCGGGAGAGTATGCGGTCGGCGACGGAGCCTTGGACGTATTTGAAAAATTCGGGGTCGCGGCCGAGCGCGCCCATTGCTTTGCGGGAAAAGAAGAGCTGGAAGATCCAGTTCCAGCGGCGGTTGTTCCAATGTTTTTCGTAGAATGCCTCACGCTCAGCCGGGGTGCGTTTTTCGAGAAGGGAGAGGACGCGGCTGCGGGGGTGGGCGAGTGGGAGGACGAGGTTGCGGAATTTCTCGAAGTAGCGCTCGAATTTCCCGGCGGAGGCGATTCCCTGCTCGATCTGGATGGGGTGTGAGTCCCAGAAGTGCTGGATTTCCGGGGGGAGAATTTCTCGGCATGACTGGTAAAGCTCCGTGCGGCGGGTGGAGGGGCGGGAGCCGAGGAGTTCTAGAAAGGCGGGATGGTCGAGGGTAAGATAGGCGGCTTTGCGGAGCTGGATGCAGGCGATCTGGGCGGGGTTCATTTCCGCGATGGTGACGCTCTGCGCACCGGCGGCGAGGAGGGCGAAGCTGTTATCGCCGGCGGAGCCAATGCTGACGCAGTGTTTCCCGGAGGGGGCCAGGCCGGTGGTGAGAAGCTTGGAGTCTTCCCAGCATTGTGCGTAGCGGATGATGGAAAAATCCGCCCGGTTCTGGACTTCGGAGAGGCTCATGACTCCAAAATGGTGATGGCGCCGGTGGAGCCGTTCATTTCCACGAGGTCACCGGTTTTGAGGGTGGTGGTGATGCCGGGTAGGGAGACGATGCAGGGAAGGCGGAGTTCACGGGAGACGATGGCGGAGTGGGAAAGCAGGCTGCCGCGTTCCACTAGAAGTCCGGAGGCGGCGGGGAAGAGGACGACCCAGCCGGGATCGGTTTGGCGGGCGACGAGGATTTCTCCGGGTTCGAGGCGGGCGCCACGGGGTTCGATGACCACCCGGACACGGCCTGTGACGATGCCGGGGCATGCGCCGGTTCCTTTCAGAGATGATTCGGTGGTAGGTGGTGGGGCGGTGGATTCGAATTCCTGATGGAGGTGGATGGGACCGCGGGTCTGAAAGCGATCAGGTGGGGATAATTTCTCATATTCGGTGAATTCGCCGAGGCGTTGGGTGGCGAGTTTCTCCAGATCGGCGGTGGTTCCAGTGGCTTCCCAGGTGGAGAGGATTTCTCCGATTTCCAAATAGAAAATATGGTTGGGATCCTGAAGGTGACCGGTGGCGTAGAGGCGTTTCCCTAATTCACGGAGGATGGTGCGGACGGTTCCGAAGAGGCGGGTGCGCTCGAAGCGTAGATTTTCGCGGCAGCGGATGCGTTCGCGTGCTTGTTTCAGGACGTAGTTGAAAAGGGGCTTTTGCCACCAGGATAGCGTGATTTCCGGTGGAGCTGGGGGTGGTGTGGCATCGGCCGGAGGGCGCATGGCCATGGTGCCGATGGAGATTAGGAGGCTTGAGGAATCGTCGCGGACGGTGGGGCTTTCGAGCTTCAGCTCTTCCATGCAGCGGTCTCCGAAATCGGTGAGGTAGAGCTGGAATGCGGTGTCGAGCTCCCGGTTTCCGCGGATGGCTTTGAGCTTTTCGGCGACGGGGATTTCGTAATTTGCGAGGAGTCTCGGAAGGGTGGCGTGATTGGCGGCTATGGCTGCCATTTTCATTATGCGGCGGGGTGGCTCCGCGCTGATGATTTCTCCGCTGTCGAGGAGGAGGTCGTTCTGAAGCGTGCCGTTTTTGTCTCCGGCCCATTTTTCGCAGAGACTGCCGAGCAGGCCGTAGAAAATCATGGCGAAGAAGTCGTTGACCAGGGGGGCGTCCCATTTTTTGAGGAGCTGGCGTTCGAGATCCCGGTAGAAGGCGACGAGTTCCTCGCCGCTCATGTGCGCGGGAGGGGTGGAGGTGGTGGAGGTGGTGGAGAGGGCTTGGTCGAGGCGGGACTGGAAGGCGGAGATCTGGCGGGGGAGGCCGATCAACTGGCGGATGAGTCCGAGGCCTGTGCGGGCGAGGTTTAGCGAGTCAGATAGGCGGCTGCTTTTGTTTTCCGTGATAATTTTTTGAACGACTTCATCGGGTAGGGGTTCACGAACACCCATCATTTTTTCCATGAAGGAGCGGTTCAACTGGAAGCCGGGGAGTAGCGCGAGGACGCGATACCAACTGACCAGGTTGTAATAAACCCGGCCGTGTATGAGGCCGAGCATCTGCGGGAAGACGTCGTCCGAGCGGGTGATGCGCGAGGTGGGGACGGACATCAGGACGCAGAATTCGCGGTAGGCGGATTCGTAGATGCGGCGGGCGAATGAGAAGGTGAGCGGGGTAGTGACGCCGCCGTAGCTTTCAGCGATGTTGCTGTTATCCCAGATGCGGAGAGTGTCCTGTGGGTCGGGTGTGTGGTTGAGGGTGGTGATGGGACGGGATTGGAGGAGCCAGAGTTTTCCTCCGGCATCAATGGCCCACTCGATGTCCTGCGGGCAGGAGGATGCGGTGGCGCAGCGGCGTGCTAGTTCGGCAATTTTTTCTGCCTCGGCAGAAGTGATGGCGGAGGTGGTGGGCTGTTCTGTGATTCTGTTGTCACGGCTGAGTTTCCAGGTTTCTCCATCGACCTCGCCCGAGACGAGTTTCTCGCCATTTCCCTGGACTGCGGAAATGACGACGGTGCCGCGCTCTCCGGAGACGGGGTCCGCGCTGAAGGCTACGCCTGCACTGCGGGGAAGGATCATGCGCTGGACGAGGACAGTCGGGGCGGTGGGGATCGGCAGTTTATGCTCGCGGCAGTAGGCGTGGATGGCTTCGCTTTCGGCCGAGGCGCGGACTTGCGAAATTTTTACGAAAACCTGTTCTTCCGGGACTTCGAGGTGGGTCTCGAACTGGCCTGCGAAGGAGTGACCGGAGCTGTCTTCCGAGGAGCCGGAAGAGCGGACGGCGTAGGGTGCGGGGCCGAGTGAGCGGATGTTGTCCTGGAGAAAACTGGGGGTAAACGGTGTCTCCGGCGGGATTGCGAACCAAGGCGGGATTTCAAATCCGAGAGCGCCGAGGCGAGCCAGGGCGGCTCCTTTTCCTCCCAGGAGGTGGGTTTCTGTGGTTTCGGGATGGAGGAACATGGGAAGGTGACTGGTGCCGGGCGAGCAGTGGAAGACTAAGAACGTGTGTGATGAAGGACGAGTGGGATCAGGCCGAGCATAAGATAGAGGCTAAGCGTCCAGAGGGCGGAGATGTATTCGATTTTCTTCCCCGGGCGGAGTGTGGTGCGGTAGCGGTATGCTTCGAATGCGGCGACGAGGAAGAAGATCGAGAGGACGATGAGGACCGGGGTTGAGAACTGGATCGCGTGGGCGGCGAAGGCGGCGGATGCCAAGGTGGCGGCGAGGGCTATGAGCCAGACGATGGAAGCACGGCCTTTTCCCCAGAGGCGGGAGTAGGTCTCCACTCCTTCTTCTTCATCGGCTGGCTGGCGGAGTTTCCTGCCGAGTTCGATGACGATTCCATTGAAGAAGCTGGCGGCGAGGAACCAACCGAGTCCGGTGGGGGCAGTTGCTCCGCGGGGTAGCCACTCGCAGGAGGTGGCGAAAAAATCGACTAGCGGCATGATGCCCATGTGGCTGACGAGGTAGATGACCGGACGGTTTTTTAGCCAATCCCGGGCGAAAAATTCGACGCTCATGAGTGCCAGGTAGCTCCATGCGATGGCTAGGATGAGAATGAGGCGTGGGTCGAGAAGTAGAACGAGACCAGCCTGAACGAGGGCGGCCACGATGAAAACAATGCGGAGTTCCTTTAGTGAAACGAGGCCGCGGGGGACGGCGCGGTAGGGGCGCCATTTTGCATCTTCTTCCGCGTCCTTGAATTCATCCGCGATGCGGAGCTGTAGAAACATGAGCAGGCAGACGATGAATGCTGTGAGGAACATCCATGGGGAGGGGATGGGAGAGCCACGGAGCAGCGAGGAATAGCTGACGGCGCAGGCGCTGAAGGCGGCGATGAGGGGGCCGTGCGCGAGTAAGGGGAAGCGCTCTTTCTGGTAGGTGAGCCAACGGTTCATGAGGGCTTGCGGGTGCGGGCGAGCTTGCGGTGTGCGCGGGAGAAATGGCCTGCGCTGAGGGCGGCGATGATGGAGAGTTCACCGGCGAGGAGGAGGCCTGCGCAAACTTCCGCGAGGGCGCGGGATTTTCCATTTCCGGCGAGTCCCATCATTTTCAGACATGCCTGCTGGGTGGGTAGGCTTGTGCCGCCGCCGACTGTGCCGACCATGATTCCGGGCAGGGTGACCGAGGCGTATAGTGAACCGTCTTCCAATGCTTCGAAGCGAGTGATGCCGGTGGCGGACTCTGCGACACAAGCCGCGTCTTGCCCGGTAGCGAGGTAGAGTGCGGTGAGGCCATTGGCGAAATGCCCCTGGATACCGATGGTGCCGCTGAGGACCCCGCCGATCGCGGAAATTTTCCAGTAATCCTCCATGTCCCGCGGGGTGGTCTGGAGAAACTTCCGGACGATTTCCTGCGGTAGTTTTACCTCGGCAGTGACTTTTTTCCCGCGGGCGGAGGAGAAGGCACGTGAACTGGCTTTCTTGTCTCCGGAGAGGTTAGATTCGATATAGTGCCTAGTGGGTTTGACCGGGCAGGTGGCGATGATTTCATCGCAGATGGCTTGGGTGGCAAGGGTGACCATGTTTTGGCCGGAGGCGTCGCCGGTGGTGTATTCAAAATTCGCGTAGACGTGATTTCCTTCCACTGTGCAACCAAGGTCGATGAGCTTTCCGTGGGCGGTGGTGGTGGTGGCGATTTTTTGGAAGGACTCGAAGTGATCGACCGCCCAAACAACGAACCTACAAGCATCCGTGGATGATTCGAAAATGAATGCCGGGGCGCGGCTGATGCTTTCGTTGAGAACGATTGCGGAGCAGCCGCCAGCTGCGGTGATCGTGCGGCAGCCGCGATGGTAACTGGCGACTAGAGCTGCTTCCGTGGTGGCGAGAGGGATGGGGAAATCACCTTTTGCGGAGAGGCCGTTGATGCGGAGTGGGCCGGCGACGCCGAGGGGCATTTTGAGCAGGCCGATGGCATTCTCGATGTTGCCTTGGTAGGTGGTCAGATCTTCCTTTTCCCCGTCGAGCAAGACGTTGGAGATTTCGCGGGAGATATTCAGTTTTCCGAATGCCTTGTAAGCTCGCTCGTTGGAGATTTTTCCCCATGAAGGGAGTTCGCAGGAAGGTGCCGATAGATCGGGGAGGAGTCGAGCTGCGGCTTCTTCCATGCTGGAACCATCCAGGATGCGGTTGGCGTGATTGTGTGTAAGTCCCCGTTTACCAGACATTGTAAGAATCTCTGTGTTGGCGCGCGCTACGTCAACCGAGATTGATGTTTCCGTGGAGGTGCTTCCGGTGCTGATTTGCCAGCTAGTGATTCCTGAGCTAGAGGTGGTAAGTTTCGTTTTTACGGGTGCGATTGTACCCTTTTACGAAAAAATTAAACCTAGGAGCGTTTGTGAAAAATAAGAAGATTTCTGAAAAAAATGGGCTGGTTACCGGCTTTCGAGGTGGGTTTCTCGGGCTTTCGATGGCTGCGATGGTGTTCACTGCTTCAGCTGCGGAAGAGGCTTCAGGTGGTGAGCAACCTACGGTTGTGATAACCGGGGCGAACCGGGGATTGGGTCTGGAGTTTGCGAAAAAATTCGAAGCCGAGGGCTACGAGGTGATAGGCACCGCCCGGAAGCCGGAAGAGGCGAACGAACTGAAAGAAGCTGGCGCGGAGGTGATGGAGCTCGATGTGACCGATGACGAGCAGATCAAGGCGTTCGCGAAGAAACTGGACGGTAAGAAAATAGACATCCTGATCAACAATGCGGGAATTTTTCCGAGGTCGAAAGATCGCGAGGATATGATGATGACCTATTCTGTGAATACTTTGGGGCCTTATTTTGTCTCGGAGGCGCTGATTCCAAATCTGAAGAAATCCGATTCCCCGAGAATTGTGAATATTTCATCCGGATTGGGGCAGCTGACGGATGGCGGGGGAAGTGCGAGAGGATATTCCTTTAGCAAGGCGGCGCTGAATATGGTGACCCGGAATCTGCATTCATCATACAGCAGCGATGGGTTGATCGTGATCTCCGTGAATCCGGGCCATAATAAAACCGATATGGGTGGTGACGGCGCTCCGCTTGATCCGAAGAATACGGCTGCCAAAATTTTTACGCTGACGGAAGCGCTCGAGCCAGGGCAGTCGGGTGGATTCTGGCTGTATAACGGGAAGAAACTGGATTGGTGAGCTGCTGGCTGCAGTTTCGCGGTTCGCGTTCTGTGGTCAGGAACTTTGTGATAATAGGCCTTCCAACCAGTGCGGACTTGGTTTGGTGGCTGCTCCGAGGAGCGCACCGACTACTGCGCCCCGGTGGCAGTTATCGCCGCCGGTCATGGCGTTTGCCGTGATGGCTGCATCGAAATCTTCGTGATATTTCCATGCGAGGTAGAGGGATGCGGGCATGGACTCGGCGATGTAGCAGGCGGGGCTGAAGCGTTGGCCGATGACGTGGGTGTCCGGCTGCGCGCTCCATTTATCTGCTTTCTTCCCGGAGATCCAGTCACCGGCTTCTTTCTGGATGGCTTCGCGGAGTGGGAAGCCTTCGTGGATGCGGAAAATGAGGCGGGTGAGGGTATCGGCGGCGCGGAGGACGTTTGCGTGAGCGTGGGTGAGGCCGACGTGTTCTTTGACTGCGGCGCGGAGTTCCGGGAGTTCCAATTCTTTCAGGACGTAGCATAGGGCAGGCACCTGCGCGAGACCGCCGATGTGCTCGTCGTGGATGGAGCATTTGCGGGGGGCTTTTCCCTGCGAGTATTTGGTGAAGAAGCCGCGGTGATATTCCTCCAGATAGGTGTCTTTGTGGTTGCCGGGGGTGAGCATGAAATCGATGTAGTGGGCGAGCCATTCATCGGGGTTGTAGCCGCCATTTTTCTCGGAAAGTTTTACAAGTTCCCCGGCGAGTTGGAAGTTGAGGGTGTTTTCTCCGGCTGTGAGAAACTGATGATAGTGGATGCCGCGCTGCCCCCAATATTGGGCCTGGTCGTGGAGGATTTCGCCTTTTTCGTTTCGGGCGTTATATTCGGATCGCCAGAGAATGGAGCCGGTGTGGGGGTTCTTCGGAGGTAGATAGTTGGTGATTTCGCCGTATTCGTTGCGGAGAGCTTCGCGATCGTAATACCAGTGGACGGGCATGGATGCAGCGTCCGCGACTAGAGAGCCGAGGTATGCGTTTTTAAAAGTGTCTTCATTCATGGTTTCAGACGATTCCGCCATTCACGCGAATGATTTGAGCGTTTACCCAAGCGCCGTCCGGGCTCGCCAGAAATGATACGACACCGGAGATGTCTTCCGGCTGTGCGAGGCGTTCCAGGGGGGACATATTGGATAGTTTTTCGATGAATTCGTCGGATTTCCCGTCGAGGAAAAGGTCGGTGGCGGTGGGACCCGGGGCGATGGCGTTGACTTTGATTTCCTTGCCCCTGAGTTCTTTTGCCATGATGCGGGTGAGAGTTTCCACGGCGGCTTTGGTGGCGGCGTAGATTCCGTATTTTTCGAGGTTCAGGCCGACGACTGATGTGGAAACATTGATAATACTTCCGCCATTCCGCAGGCGGGTAGAGGCCTGGCGGAGAGTTTTGAAGGTGCCTTTGAGGTTGGTGTCGATGTGTTTGGCGAGGCTTTCATCGTCGGTTTCCGAGATGGGAGCGAGTGCCATCACGCCGGCGTTGTTCACAAGTATGTCGATGCGGCCAAAGGCTTTTTCGGTCTCGTCGAAGAGTCGTTTGACGTCTTCGGTCTTGGAGACGTCCGCCTGGACGACGATGGCTTTGCCACCGTTCAGAGAATTGATTTCATCGGCCACTTCGTTGGCCTCCTTTTCGCTGCCGGAGTAGTTGACGACGACGTTGATACCGTCTTTTGCGAGACGTTTGGCGATTGATGCGCCGATACCTTTTGAGGACCCGGTGATGATGGCGGCTCTTGTTTCTTTCATGTGAGATTTTAAGAGGGGAATGCGGTGGAGCAAGGGCGGGTTTTCGGGGAACTGATTCCAGCTGCCTGTGAACGGGTGTGAGCACGTTTAGGTTAAATCAGTAAGGTTGCTTTTTGGTGAAGCCGGGTTTTTGTGAGGGATGAAATTTTCATCTTTGTTTCTCTACCCTGTTTTTCTCCTTGGGTTTGGTTTGGGCGGAAACGCAAAAGAGGTGGAGATGATTTCAGCGTTCGGAGGAGACGAAGGGGAGGCAAAGTGGTTCCCGGTGGATGACGGGGTGATGGGTGGAGTTTCGAAGGGCGGACTGGAGGTGAAGGAGGGGAATTTAATTTTCTCCGGAGAGATATCGTTGAAGAACAACGGGGGTTTTTCGTCGCTACGGAAGGTGGTCAAGGGTTCCGATTTTTCCGGGAAGGATGGGTTTGTGATGCGGGTGAAGGGAGATGGGCGGACCTACAAAATGCGGATTGAGACGGATGCGCGATTCAATGGATCGGAGATCGGTTATCAGGTGGATTTCGAGACGAAGGACGGCGAGTTCATTGAGGTCAGAGTGCCGTTTGCTTCGTTCGAGCCCGGCTGGCGCGGTCGCGATCTGGACGGGCCACCGATGGATCTTTCGAAGGTTGAGGAGATCGGACTGGTTTTGGCGGATGGGAAAGAGGGAGAGTTTAAGATCGAAGTGGATTGGATCGGGGTGGAGTGATCAGGTGAGGTCCCCGCTATCGATGATGGCTTGGTGAATTTCCGGGAGCTGTTTTCTGAATTTGAAAAATCCTGCGGTGGCTTTCGGCCAGAGCTGTCGGTCCCAACTTCGGACGAAGGGTTCTGGCTTTAGCTGGAGGTTGCTGCTTTCAAAAAAGTCTCTGGTGGGGCCTACGGTGGGCAGGGAAATGACGATGGAGTCGAGTTTCTCCGCAGAGATCCAGTCGTTCACGGCGCTCTCGAATGGACCGGTGAGGAGGGTGCCGCGGGCGAGGTGCAGGGTGTCGTTGATAGCGCCGGTGATAAATTTTTCTACCAGGGGTGTGGTCAGGATCTGGGTAGGGACGAAGGCGGCGGTGGCGGTAATTTTCCCGATGGATTTCGGGGGCGGGGCGAGGTCATCGGGGAACATGAGGTGCCCTGTGCGGCCGGACGAAGTTGGATTGTTGGGGAGGCTGAGGGGTTGTTTTTCGAAGTCTGTATCTTCGGTGATGGCATCGGCTGATTCGTTTAGTTGGCTGGCGGGGTTGAATCGGCCATTGGTGAATTCTGCGATGTTCGAGGCGCGGGCGAGGTAGTGTTTGCCTTTCGTGTGGAGTCCGGCGACCCAGCGCCAGGAGAGGGTGTTCGAGGCGGGGTCTGCATCGAACAGGTTTTTCAGAAAGAAGTCTGCGCCGAGCTGCCACGGGAGTTTCAGCGTAAAGATCCAGATGGATGCGAACCACATGCGGGCGTGGTTGTGGAGGTAGCCGGTGGCGGTGAGTTCGTTCACCCAGTGGTCGAAGCATTTGATACCGGTTTCGGCAGAGGTGGCGCTTCGATAGTTCGGGAGTTCTTTTTGCTTTTCCAGGCCGGCGAGGGTGGATGTGTAGTGGCGCCATACGGCGGGACGCATTTCCAACCAGCCCTTCCAGTAGGTGCGCCAGGCGATCTCCTGGAGAAATTTTCCGGCGGCGTGGGGGCTGTGTTTTTTGAGGACGACGCGAGTTGCTTCCTGCTCGGTGATGAGGCGGGTGCGGATGTAGGGGGAGAGACGGGAGACTCCAGAGTGGTTTCCGGCGCCGAGGTCGAAATTGCGGCTGGAGGAATATTTCGCAGCAAGCGGGGCGAAGTCTTCCAGTTGCTGCAGGGCGGCGGCGCGGGTGGGAACGAAAGGCATGGCAGCTTTAAGCTGCGGCGGATTGGCGGATGGGCAAGGGCTTTGCCGGGTTTGCCAGATTCAGCGGGGGGTGAGGTGGATTTTTAGTCCGTTTTTAATGCGGAGGGTGATGGCTGGTTCGGGCTCGGCGAGTTGGCCGGGGAGGGGGTGGATTTTGAAGCGCTGGAGGATGCTGGGGAGGATGATGCGGGCTTCGGCGAGGGCGAATTCCTTGCCGATGCAGAAGCGTTGGCCGGCGCCGAAGGGGAGATAGGCGGGGTGATCGTGGGTTTCGAAGCGGGTGGGATCGAAGGTTTCGGGATCTTGCCAGAAATCGGGGTGGCGGTGGAGGGTGTAGGGGCTGATGATGACTCCGGATCCCTTCGGGATATGGTAGCCGCCGATTTCATCGTCTGTGATGGCGCGGCGTTCCATGGCCCAGATGGGTGGGTAGAGACGGTTGCTTTCCTCGAAGACCTGGAGGGCTTTTCTGAGGGCGGGGAGATCGGCCATGGTTGGCGGAGCGGTGCCGCAGGTTTGGATAAATTCCGTGGCTACTTCATCGGCGGTCTCCGGGTGGGTGGAGAGTAGGTGGAGGGACCATGCAAGGGAGTTGGCGGTGGTTTCGTGGCCGGCGAGGAGGAAGGCGATGGCTTCGTTGCGGACGTCCTGATCGGAGAGTTGCTCGTTGGTTTCCGCGTCCTTTCCTTCGAGGAGCATGGTGAGGAGATCGGGGACGGCGGGCGGGTTGCCGCGGTGTGAGGTGATGAGGGCGGCTACGATTTCATCGACTTCGGCCAGGGCTTTTTTAAAGCGAAGGTTGGCTGGGGTGGGGAGGAAGGCGGGGAGGCTGATGATGCTCTGGTATTGGCTGTAGGTATGGGAGACGAGGGTGTGCATGGCGTCCTCGACGGTTTCCGCTTCGCGGGCGAGCTCGGTGCCGAATAGGCAGAGGCCGACGATGCGGAAGGTGAGTTTCATCATTTCCGAGGCGACTTCGATGGGCTCTCCTTTGGATGCTTTCTCCGACCAATCGTCGAGCATGGAGTTGGTGCATTTCGTGATGGTTTCCAGGAATCCTTCGATGGCTTCGCGGTGAAACATCGGCTGAATGATACGGCGGCGTTTTTTCCAGGAAGGGCCGTTGGCGGTGAGCAGGCTTTCTCCGCAGATGAGGCGGAGGGCGGCGGAGCTGCGGGATTGTTTGTCGTAGTTCTGGCGGTTTTTAACGAGGACGTGGGAGATGTGGTCCGGGTGATTTACGAGATGGATGGTGAGTGGGCCGATGCGGTAGCGGACGATATCGCCGTGGTCACGGGTGCCTGCGAGCATGAGGCCGAGGACGTCTTTGCGGAGTCCGTTCAGGTGCCCGGTGAGGAAGTTTGCGGGAGGGCTGGGGGCTAGGTTTTTCACGGTCACTTGATTTCGTATCCCCAGCGGGAATAGTGGTGGCTCCAAGCGTTCTGGAGGGTGAGTTTTTCCCCGGCGGTGAGGGGTGGGAATTCGTTTTTCCGGTAGTTCTTCAGTGTGGCGTTGTAGGTCTGGATTTTTTCCAAGGCTTGGTCGGTGCCGGGGATGTTGAGTGCCTGATAGATGTTCCGGATGGTGGATGTGGGGTCGGCCTCCAGGTCGGTGAAGGCGATTTCGTGGAAGTTTTTCTTAGGGATGAGAGGTAGGTCTTCGAAGAATGCATCGAAGAGGGATTGGTAGCGGCGGAAGATTTGTTGGTCGAAATCGGTGGTTTCCGGGCGCTGGAGGTAGGTGAACCAGACGGTGGTCTCGTAGTAGTGGCGGAAGGATTGGAAGACTTCCTGTGGGTCGCGATGGATGTGGACGAATTTCGCATCGGGAAACATCTCGAGAATAATGGCGATGCGGGCGGTGTGCGCGGGGGACTTGAGGAGAAGGGCCTTGTCGTATTTGTGGGTGAGTTTTTTGAGGAATTTTCCGAAGGAGTTTTTCCAGGTGGATCGTTCTGCCGGGGAGGCGGTTTTGAAGGAGAGAAAGCGGTCGTATTCGGCTTCGTGGCGTGGGAAGGTGATGCCGAGATAGGGTGAGAGGAGGGAATCGAGGAGGGGTGCGAATTCGTCTTCCTGGGGGGATTGGAAGTTGAGGGCGACGTTGTCCATTGGGCGCTTTTCCGGGATCATCCATGCGAAGCGGCGGGTGTTGGTTTCCTCGGTGGTGAGGAAGGTGTGTGGGTTTACGACTTGGTAGGTATTGGCGTAGGCGAAGTTTCCGGTGTCCTGGGCGAGGAGGTTGTGGAGGTGGGTGGTGCCGCTGCGCCAGTGGCCGAGGATGAAGAGCGGCGGGCGGGTGATTTCGGTTTTGCCGAGTATCTCGCGGAACTTTTTCTCTTCACGCTTGCGGTGGAAGGAGTTGAAGAGGCTGAGGAGCGAGATGACGAGGGCCCGGTGATAATAGGTGGGATCGATTTTCCAGCGATTTTCCCTGAGCAGGCGGAGCCAATCGCCGGTGGTGATGCCTGCGAGGTAGTTGTTGGAGATGCTCCACCGATGTTTTGGGCTGGTTTTCAATTTCCGGGAGATCAGGTTTGGTGGATTCTAATCACTATGAATGACTTTCTGAAACTCTTCTCTTTTGTGGCCGTTTTCTCGTTTTTGCAATTCGGGGTTTCGCGAGGGGCGGGGGTGGGGCCTGAGCGGGAGGCGTTGGATGCTTTCCGCGAACAGCTAGTGAAAGCTGTGAGCGAGAATGACCTTGATGGGATTTTAGCGAAGCTGCATCCGGATGTGATCGTGACCTGGCAGGACGGGCAGGTGTGCCGTGGGCGGGAAGAAGTGCGGGAATTTTATGAAAAGATGGAAGGTGCCGATAAGAAGGCTTTCCAAGGGTACATCACTCCGCCGACGCCGGATGAGAATACGATCCTGTACTCCGGTAATACTTCAGGTGTGGTCTACGGATACAATGTAGGGAGATTTTTTCTGGCGGGAAAAGAGATGGAGCTGAAGAACCGCTGGACGGCGACACTGGTGAAAGAAGACGGGGAGTGGATGATGGCGAGCTACCATGTCTCGATGAATATTCTGGATAATCCTCTGCTGAACGGGGTGAAAGCGGCGGCGATGTGGGGAGTGCCGGGGGCCTTGGTTCTCGGCGGGGTGGTTGGGTTTTTGTTGAGGCGGAGGAAGCGCCGGGTGCGAGGGTGATCGTGGGGGCTAGGCGTTTTAATTTTTTACTCCCGATCTTGCGGGTCGACCGTGACGTCTGCGTCGAAGGATTCGATTGTCTCCGTGAGGGTAAATGATGCAGGGATGATCAGGAGGATTACGATTGCCGAGGCAAGGGTGCCGACGCCGAGGCTGATGGCCATGGGAACGAGAAAGAGTGCCTGGATGCTGGTTTCAAAAATCATCGGAGCCAGGCCGAGGAAGGTGGTGATTGCGGTAAGGAGAATCGGGCGGCAGCGGCGGGCGGCGGTTTCCGCGGTGACATTCTCGATAGGCATGCCGTCCTCGATGTAGCGCTGGCGGGTGACGGCGAGGACGAAGCCGCCGTTCACGACCATGCCGCAGAGAGCAATCATGCCGAAGATACTGAAAATGGAGAGATCTGTCTGCAGAACGATGTGCCCGAGCACGGCACCCGCGAGGCTGAAGGGGATGGCCATGAGGATGATGAAGGACTGGATGTAGCTCCGAAGTAGGGCTGCCATGATGGCGAAAACGGCGAACAGTGAGGCGATCAGACCGTAAGCGAGGCGCTCCATGGCATCGCGTTGCTCACGCTGCTCTCCCTCGAAGGTGTAGCTGAGGCCGGGGAATTCATCCATGATGGCTGGGAGTTCGTTTTTTTCCAGGGCGGAGAGGACTTTGTTGCCGGTGGTGACTCCCGCGACGACGTTTCCGGTAACATTGAGGACGCGTCCGGCATCGACCCGCTCGATTTTCAATGGTGCGGTGGTTTCGCGGATGACAGCGGCTTCGCCAAGTGGAATTTCACCGCCGCCGGGGGTGCGAATGAGGAAGTTCTCAAGTGATTGGAGTGATTTCCGTTCTTCCTCCGGAATGCGGACCATGACGCGGATTTCCTCACGTCCGCGGGTTTGGCGGAGGGCTTCCGCCCCGAGATAGATGTCCTGGACACGCTGTCCGAGGTCTTCCGATGTGAGGCCGAGAGAGCGGCCCTCCGGAGTGACCTCGAGCTGGAGTTCCGGGGTTTCCCGGCCGGAGCCTTTCCGGATATCGGCGGTGCCGGGGTAGGAATCGACTGCTGCGGCTACGGCATCGGCGGCTTGGCGGAGCACGCTGAGATCCGGATGGGCGAGCTGGATGTCGATTTCCGCCTCACCGCCGGGGCCCACGAGGTAATCGAAGAAAATGGATTCGAGATCGGGGATGACGGGGAGTTGATCACGCCATAGATCCGCAAATTCGCGGCCGGTGATTTTCCGCTGGCTCTGTGGGACGAGGGTAATGGCGACTTCTCCGAGATTGGAGCCGTCCTTGCCGATTTCCACGGAGAGATCGAGCGTGATGTCTCCCTCTCCGGCGAGTTCGAGAGCTTTTTTTGCGGCGATTTCGGCGAGGAATACGACCTCCTTGGTGCGGGAGATGGGGGTGCCGGCTGGCATGGCGATTTCCGCCTGGATGAAATCCGCCTCGATCTGGGGGCTGAATTTGAAATCGATCCTGCCGCTGAAAAGGTAGGCGGTGGTGATGGCGAGAACCGCGGCGAAGATGGCGATGGTGAGGACGCGGAAGCGGATGGCGAATGAGAGGAGCGGCTTGTAAGCGCGGTCGAGTGCGTCATCGATGCGGTTGCGGAGACGGGTTTGTGCTCCGTTGATTTTGCGGAAGATGCTGCTGTTTGCAAATATCCCCGGAGGGGCGGCGAGGTGAGCGGGTAGGATGAGGAGGCACTCGACGAGTGAGACGGTGAATACCGCGATGACGACGGAGGGGAGGACCTCGAAAAACTGGCCTGTTTCTCCGGTGACGAAGAGGAGAGGCATGAATGCGATGACATTGGTGGCAACGGCGAAGAGCACCGGAGTGGTCATTTCCTTGACGCCTGCGATGGCGGCATCGAGGCGGGATTTTCCCTGGGAGATTTTGTGGAAAATGTCTTCGCCAACGACGACTGCGTCATCGACGAGAATACCGAGGGAGATGATGAACCCGAAGAGAGAGATCATGTTGATGGTGGCGCCGCCGATGGGGAGGAGGGCGATGGACCCGAGGATGGATACGGGGATGCCGATTGCTGTCCAGAAGGCGACGCGGAGATCGAGGAACAAGCCGAGTGCGATGAGGACGAGAATGAGGCCCATGGCACCGTTTTCGATGAGGAGTGAGACGCGTTCCTTGAAATCGACCGAGCGATCGCGTGAGAGCTGGATGTTGACGGAATCCGGGAGGCGTTTTTGTTCCCGCTCGATAAATTTCCGGACGGCTGCGGCGACATCAAGAGGTGCTTGGTTTTCCGAGCTAAATACGGATAGGGTTACGGAACGCTTCCCGAAGGAGTAGGATTCTTTTTCGGATTCCTCGAAGCCATCGGTGATGACTGCGATATCACCGAGGTGGACGCTGGAGCCATCCGGGCCGCTGATGATGGGAATATCGTGAAAAGCGGTGGCTTTGTCCCGGCGCTCCTTGGTGCGGAGCTGGAGATCTCCGGAAGGGGTGCGGAGCGTGCCGCCGGGGACGTCGAGCGCTGTGTTTCCCACGCGTGCAGCGATTTCACCGACGGTAAGGCCGAGGGAGCGGAGGCGGTGGGAGGGGATTTCGATTTTGATTTCCGGCTCGCGGACGCCGGCAAGCTCGACGAGTGAGATTTCCGGCTGGGCGAGGAGGCCTGTTTCGATTTCGCGGGCGAAGTCCACAAGTTCGCGTTCCGGGAGATCTCCTGAGACTGCGATGCGCATGACATCGCGGCGGCGGCCCTCGCCGAGGAGGATGACGGGGGGCTCTATGCTATCGGGGAAAACGGAGATGCGCTGGACGGCGGCGGTGACTTCCTGGAGGGCGCGGTTCCGGTCTGCACTCGGGAGTAGCTCTGCGGTGACTGTGGCGCGGCCTTCGGAGGCGACTGCCTCAAGGCGGCGGATGATCTCCAGGCTGCGGAGCTCAGATTCGATGGGGATGATGACCGATTGCTCGACCTCCTCCGGGCTGGCGCCGCGGTATTGGACCTCGACGACGACGGTATCGAGAGCGAATACGGGAAGGACTTCCTGTTTGATTTTGAAAACGGAGACCAGGCCGATGACGAGCACGGCGAACATGAGGAGGTTCGCGGCGTGATGGTTTTTCGCGAACCACGCGAGGAATCCGGTGTTCTGAAGATTGGGCATGGGATCAGTCTTCGGATTCGGTTGTGAGCGGCTCGGGGGAAATGTTCATCCCGGGCAGCGGTGAGCTGAGCTGGGAGACGATGAGTGTTTCCCCTTCCTCGAGAATGTTCGGGATATAGACGGTGTTTTCTGTTCTCCAGAGAATTTCCGTATCGCGGATGGCGAGTGTTTCTTCCGCGGTGGCCAGGAATATGCGGTTGCCTTCGCGGAGGGCCGAGCGGGGGATTTCGAGGGCGTCCTTGAGGGTGCCGGCCTCGATTTCCGCGCGGACGTAGGAGCCAAGAAGGAGTGGCTGGGCGGGGTTCGAATCGAGCGGGGCGGGGACTTCTATGAGGAGTCTTGCGAGGCGGCCGGCTTCTTCGATATCGGCGAGGAGGCGGATGACATTGCCCTGCCAGGTGAGGCCGTTTCCGGTGAGTGTGATGGTGGCAGGGGCGCCCGGCGAGTCTTCGGTGGGAAGCTGAATTTTCCCGAGATCCTGGAGTGGGACGCTGGCGCGGATCCAGAAGGTATCCGAACCGACGAGGGTGGCGAGGGTGGTGCCTGAATCCGCGAGTTGGCCGGTTTCGGTGGATTCCTCGATGACCAGAGCATTAAAGGGGGCCGGGATGGTGGTGCGGGAGAGGTTGAGCTGAGCGGCATCGACCGAGGTGGTGGCGCGTTCAAGGATAGCCTGGGTGCGGGTGGCGAACGGTTTGCGGAGGACGAGAGCTTCGTTGATATCGGCGGCGGGAATGTCCCTGCGGAGTTGCTCTAGTTCACGCTCGGCGACGATTTGGCGGCCGGCTTCGATATCGACTTCGGAGGTGGCTTCATCCATGGCTGTGCGGGCTTCGCGGAGAGCGAGTTGGTAGTCCGAATCATCGATTGTGAGAAGGATTGCTCCTTCGGAAATGCGGCCGCCGGGAACGAGGGAGGGATTCTGGGAGATGATACGGCCGGTGATTTCCGGACGGATGGTGACGCTGCGGGAGGGGATGACGCTGCCGTAGGCTGAGACGGTCACGGGGTGGTCCTCCGGGGTGGGGGCAATGGTTTGGACGATTTTCGCGGATTTTGTTTTCTCTGCAGTCTGCTGGGTAGGGGCGCTGCGGAGGAGCCACCAGGAGATAAAGGCGGCGATGAGGACGATCAGGCAGGCAAGGATGAAGGTGGCTTTTCGTTTCATGGCTGGGTGCGGGGCATTGGGCCACCAAGTGCGCGGTGGAGGGCGACGCGGAGCGTGAGAGCCTCGCGGCGGAGGCTGAGGATGGAGAGCTCGAGAGTCTGGACTGCGGTGAGTGCATCGATAACCGGGAGGTAGTCGGAAAGTCCCTGGCTGTATTGTATGCGGGTTTCCTTGAGGGTTTCCCGTGCGGTGGTGAGCTGGCGATCGGTGAGGCGGATACGTTCGGCTTGTTTCCGCTCGCGGAGGAGGGCTGTTTCCACATCGCGGATGGCCTCGATATAGGTGCTGGAGTAGGCGAGGAGTGCTTCCTCGAGGGCGGCGCGGCGGAGCTCGATTTCCGCACGGCGTGATCCGCCATCGGTGATCGGTGCGATCATTTCTCCAACGAGGGATGAGGCGACGGAGCGGAGGGAATCTATGACCCCGGCATCGACAGAAGCGCTGATAAT